>NZ_CP156079.1:1200000-1500000 GCF_040892545.1 Paracidovorax avenae | reverse complement strand
CGGCCCGCCGTAGGCCAGGCCCATGCGCTCCATCGCGAAGAGGATGCGGCGCTGCACCGGCTTCATGCCGTCGCACACGTCCGGCAGCGCGCGGCCCTTCACCACGGAGAGCGCGTACTCCAGGTAGGCGCGCTGCGCATAGCCGGCCAGGCCCAGGTGGTCGCCGGACGCGGGCTGGGAGAAGTCGAGGGTGGGTTGGTCGTTGTCGCTCATGCGTCGGGAAGGATGGAAAGAGGAACGCGGCGGACGGTGCGCCGCGGTGTCGTTCGAAAGATCAGGGCGCGCCCTGGACCACGGGTGCCGCCAGCTCCATGCGCACCCGGCCGGCCGCGGCGCCGCGCCCCGCTGCCACCGGCGCCGGAGCGGCCGCCGCGGGCTTGAGCAGGGCATAGAGCCCCAGCACGCTCTTCACGTAATTCTGCGTCTCGCGGTAGGCGGGAATGCGGCGGCCGGCGCGCTGCACGGCGCCCTCGCCCGCGTTGTAGGCGGCCAGCGCCAGGTCCAGCCGGCCCTCGAAGAGATCGATCAGGTGGCGCAGGTAGCGCGCGCCGGCCGCGATGTTCGTGCCCGGGTCGGTGAGCTTCTGCTCCACCGAACGCCTGGCCTCGCGCGCCACGCCGAAGCGTTCGGCCGTGGCCGGCATCACCTGCATGAGCCCCACGGCGCCGCGCGGCGACACTGCCTGCGGATCGAACCCCGATTCGGTCGCGATCACGGCCTGCAGCAGTTCGTAGTCGAGCCCGTGCTGGTTCGCCGAGGCGCGCAGGAAATGCTTCACGCGCTTGACCTCGGGGGCGATGTCGAAATAGGCCAGGCGCCGCGCGCCCTCCGGCGTGGCTGCCGGCGCCACACCGGGCGGCACCAGGCCCGTGCCCGTGGAGCGCCCGTCCCTGGTCGAGTCGAACACGTCGCCGCGGAAGAACAGGCTGTAGCGCTCGTCGATGCGCTCGGCCGCGAAATGCGTCACGCCGCGCTCGTCCACGTAGGCCCAGAGGTCCGCATGGGCGGATTGCAGCGGCAGCCACAGCGCGAGCCCCAGCGCGGCCATCCGCGCGCCCGCCGCCAGTTGCCGCCGCAGCCGGGCCCCCGCCGTGCCATCCGCCACGCGCTGCGCCGCCATGGCTCAGATATCCACTTCCACGGCGTCGCCGTGCAGTTCCATCAGCTCGCGCCGCGCGGCTGCCTCGCCCTTGCCCATGAGCTTGGTGATGAGGCCCTCGGTTTCGGCGAAGCCCAGGTCGCCCAGCTGCACGGGCAGCAGGCGGCGGGTGTCGGGGTTGAGCGTGGTCTCCCAGAGCTGCTCGGCATTCATCTCGCCCAGCCCCTTGAAGCGGCTGATCTGGCACTTCTCGCGCGCCACGCCGTCCTTGGCGCACTTGTCGAGGATCGCCTCCAGCTCGCCGTCGTCCAGTGCATAGACCTTCGAGGCCGGCTTCTTGCCGCGCGCCGGCACGTCCACGCGGTAGAGCGGCGGACGCGCCACGTAGATGTGGCCGGTCTCGATCAGCTTGGGGAAGTGGCGGAAGAACAGCGTGAGCAGCAGCACCTGGATGTGGGATCCATCGACGTCGGCATCCGACAGGATGCAGACCTTGCCGTAGCGCAGGCCGGAGAGGTCCGGCGTGTCGTCGGGGCCGTGCGGGTCCACGCCCAGCGCCACGGAGATATCGTGGATCTCGGTGTTGGCGAACAGCCGGTCGCGGTCCACCTCCCAGGTATTGAGCACCTTGCCGCGCAGCGGCAGCACGGCCTGGCATTCCTTGTCCCGGCCCATCTTGGCGCTGCCCCCGGCGGAGTCGCCCTCCACCAGGAACACCTCGTTGTGCGACAGGTCGCGGCTCTCGCAGTCGGTGAGCTTGCCGGGCAGCACGGCCACGCCGGAGCCCTTCTTCTTCTCGACCTTCTGCCCGGCCTTCTGGCGCGTCTGCGCGGCCTTGATGGCGAGCTCGGCGAGCTTCTTGCCGTAGTCCACGTGCTGGTGCAGCCACAGCTCGAGCGCGGGCCGCACGTAGCTCGAGACCAGCCGGACGGCATCGCGCGAATTGAGTTTTTCCTTCACCTGGCCCTGGAACTGCGGATCCAGCACCTTGGCCGAGAGCACGTACGAGGCGCGCGCGAACACGTCCTCGGGCAGCAGCTTCACGCCCTTGGGCAGCAGCGAGTGCAGCTCGATGAAGCTCTTGACCGCCTGGAACAGGCCGTCGCGCAGGCCCGCGTCGTGCGTGCCGCCTGCGCTGGTGGGAATCAGGTTGACGTAGCTCTCGCGCACGGGCGCGCCCTCGTCGGTGAAGCCCACGCACCAGGCGGCGCCCTCGCCTTCGGCGAAGCTCTCGTTGTGCCGGTCGGCATAGCCCTCGCCCTCGAAGAGCGGTATCACCGGGTCGGCCGACAGGCTCTGGCCCAGGTAGTCGCGCAGGCCGCCCTTGTATTGCCAGGTCTGCGTCTCCTTGGTCTTTTCGTTGACCAGCGACACGGTCACGCCCGGCATCAGCACGGCCTTGCTGCGCAGCAGGTGGACCAGTTCGCCCATCGGCAGCGCGGTCGACTCGAAATACTTGCCGTCCGGCCACACGCGCACCGTGGTGCCCTGGCGGCGTTCGCCCGCGGCCAGGGGCCGTGCCGTGAGCGGCTCGGTGACGTCGCCGCCCTCGAACACGAGGCGTGCGATCTGCCCGTCGCGGTGCGTGGTGGCCTCCAGCCGCAGCGCCAGGGCGTTGGTGACCGAGACGCCCACGCCGTGCAGGCCGCCCGAGAAGCTGTAGGCACCGCCCTTGCCCTTGTCGAACTTGCCGCCGGCATGCAGGCGCGTGAAGACCAGCTCGATCACCGGCGCCTTCTCCTCGGGGTGCAGGCCGAACGGAATGCCGCGCCCGTCGTCCTCGATGCCGACGGAGCCGTCGGCGAACAGCGTGACCTTGATGCGCTTGCCGTGCCCGGCCAGGGCCTCGTCGGCCGCGTTGTCGAGCACTTCCTGGATGATGTGCAGCGGGTTGTCCGTGCGCGTGTACATGCCCGGCCGCTGCTTCACGGGCTCCAGGCCCTTGAGCACGCGGATCGAACCTTCGGAATAGTCGCTGGGCGAAACGGAAGAGGGTTTGGCTGCCATGGGCGCGGATTGTAGTGCGGCGTGCCCGGCGGCACTGGATGGAAAGACAGCCACCCGCCTGCCGCACGGGTTAACCCGCATTCCGCGGCGAGCGCCGGCGGACGCTTTTGGCTACATTCGATGGATGTCCTCCGAAACCCCGAAGCTCTCCATGGTGCAGGTCCTGGCCTGCGGCGCGGCCGTCGTCACGCTCTCCATGGGCATCCGCCACGGCTTCGGCCTGTGGCTGCAGCCCATCACGCAGGACATGGGCTGGACCCGCCAGACGTTCGCGCTCGCGCTCGCCGTGCAGAACCTCGCCTGGGGCCTGTTCGGCATCTTCGCGGGCATGGCGGCCGACCGCTTCGGGGCCTTCCGCGTGCTGATCGCGGGGGCAGTGCTCTACGCCCTCGGGCTGGCCGGCATGGCGCTGTCGCCCACGCCCCTGCTGTTCGCCCTCACGGCCGGCGTGCTGATCGGCGCGGCGCAGGCGGGCACCACCTACGCCGTGATCTACGGCGTGCTGGGCCGCCAGATCGCGCCCGAGAAGCGCTCCTGGGCCATGGGCGTGGCCGCGGCGGCCGGCTCGTTCGGGCAGTTCCTGATGGTGCCCGTGGAGGGCCAGCTGATCGCCCGCCTGGGCTGGCAGGAATCGCTGCTCGCCCTCTCGGCCATGGTGATGCTCATCGTGCCGCTGGCCTTCGGCCTGCGCGAGCCGGGCTTCGGGCGCCGCGCCGCAGGCACTCCCGCCGCGCCGCGCAGCCAGACCGTGGGCGAGGCCCTGTCCGAAGCGCTGCGCTACCCCAGCTTCCTGCTGCTCACGGCCGGGTACTTCGTGTGCGGCTTCCAGGTGGTGTTCATCGGCGTGCACATGCCCAGCTACCTCAAGGACCACGGCCTCTCGCCCCAGGTGGCGAGCTACGCGCTGGCCCTGATCGGCCTCTTCAACGTCTTCGGCACCTACATCGCCGGCACCCTGGGCCAGCGCATGGCGCGCCGGCACATCCTGGCCTTCATCTATTTCGCCCGCGCGGTGGCGATCACCGTGTTCCTGCTCGCGCCGCTCACTCCCGTCTCGGTGTACGTGTTCTCCGCGGTGATCGGGTTCCTGTGGCTGTCCACCGTGCCGCCCACCAACGCCACGGTGGCGCAGATCTTCGGTGTGCAGCACCTCTCGATGCTGGGCGGGTTCGTGTTCTTCAGCCACCAGATCGGCAGCTTCCTGGGCGTCTGGCTGGGCGGCTACCTCTACGACCGCACGGGCAGCTACGACGTGGTCTGGTACCTCGCCATCGCCTTGGGGCTGGTGGCCGGCCTCATCAACCTGCCGGTGCGCGAATCGCCCATCGCGCGCACGCCGGTCCGGACGGGCGCCCCCGCCTGAGGCGCAGCATGCCCACGGCTTCCGCCCCTTTGCCTCCCCCTTCCTCCCGGCGCCCCGGCTGGAAGCGGTGGCTGCCCTGGACCCTCGCGGCCGCCGTGGCGCTGTCCGCCGCCTTCACGCTCTATGCGGAGCCCGGCTTCGTGGTGATGATGGCGGACCAGGTCTGGTCCTGTTTCTGAACTCCCGCCGCGGCACGTCCGCCGCAATCCCTGCCTCCTCTCTCCCGCGCTCCCCCCTTGATGCACCGTCCCGGCCCGCCACCCCATGCCGCGCTGCACGGCCACGACGTGCCGTCCGAATGGATCACGCGCTGGGCCCACCTGGTGCCGCCGCGCGGCCACGTGCTGGACGTGGCCTGCGGCAGCGGCCGGCACTTGCGCTGGTTCCATGCGCGCGGCCATGCCGTGAGCGGCGTGGACCGCTCCGCCGAAGCGATCGATCCGCTCACGCCGCTGGGGGAACTCATCCATGCGGACATCGAACAGGGCCCCTGGCCCTTCGCCGGGCGCCGCTTCGACGCCGTGGTGGTGACCCACTACCTCTGGCGCCCCCTGCTGCCCGCCCTCGCGGCCAGCGTCGCGCCCGGCGGCGTGCTGCTGTACGAAACCTTCGCGCGCGGCAACGGGACCGTGGGCCGGCCGTCGCGGCCGGAGTTTCTGCTGGAGCCCGGGGAACTGCTGGCGGCCTTCCCCGGTCTCAGGGTGGTCGCCTACGAGGACGGCTTCCTGCCGTCTCCGGAGCGGTTCGTGCAGCGCCTCGCAGCCGTCCGGGAAGCGCCCGGCGACGGGCCACCCCGCCACCTCCTCGTGCCTCCCGCCTCCGGTTAACCCCCGGCCGGGCCGGTTACACACTCGTTAGAATGCTCTTTTACCGTTTTCCTTCGTGGACATGACCTCTTCCAGCGCCACCCTCACCGGCAGCATCGTCGCCCTCGTCACCCCCATGCACGAGGACGGCAGCGTGGACTACCCCACCCTGCGCAAGCTGATCGACTGGCATGTCGCCGAAGGCACCGACTGCATCGGCGTGGTGGGCACCACCGGCGAATCGCCCACCGTCAATGTCGAGGAGCACTGCGAGATCATCCGCGTGGCCGTCGAGCAGGCCGCCAGGCGCGTGCCCATCATGGCCGGCTGCGGCGCCAACTCCACGGCCGAGGCCATCGAGCTCGCCCGCTTCGCCAAGAAGGTGGGCGCCGACACGCAGCTGCAGGTCGTCCCCTACTACAACAAGCCCACGCAGGAGGGCCAGTACCGGCACTTCAAGGCGATCGCCGAGGCCGTGGGCGACCTGCCCACCGTCCTCTACAACGTGCCCGGCCGCTCCGTCGCCGATATGCAGCACGACACGGTGCTGCGCCTGGCCCAGGTGCCGGGCATCATCGGCATCAAGGAAGCCACCGGCAACATCGAGCGCGCGCAGTGGCTGATCCGCGAGGTGCCCGAAGGCTTCGCCGTCTATTCGGGCGATGACCCCACCGCCGTGGCCCTCATGCTCTGCGGCGGCCAGGGCAACATCAGCGTCACCGCCAACGTGGCGCCCCGCCTGATGCACGAACTCTGCGTGGCCGCCCTGGCCGGCGACGTGCGCCGGGCCATGGAGATCCAGTTCCGGCTGCTGCCGGTCCACAAGCAGCTCTTCGTCGAGGCCAACCCCATCCCCGTGAAGTGGGCCATGCAGCGCATGGGCCTGTGCGGCGGCACCATGCGCCTGCCCATGACACCCCTTTCCCAGGGCAGCGAATCGGTGGTGGAAGGCGCGCTGCGCTCCGCCGGCCTGCTGTGAGGCACGCCCTCGCCTGCCTGCGCCCCGCCTTTTCCACCGCAGCCCGCCTCCAGAGACTCCCTCAAAGGATTTTTGCGTGAACGCTATCAACCGCCTGGGCCTGCTGGGCCTTGCCATGGCCTTGTCCGCCTGCTCCACGTCCATCCTGGACAACGACAAGATCGACTACAAGAGCGCCACCAAGGGCTCGACCCTCGAAGTGCCGCCCGACCTGACGCAGCTGTCGCGCGATTCGCGCTACACGGTGGCGGGCGGCGTGGTGTCTGCCGCGGCCTTCGAGGCCGGCCAGGCGCAAAGGCAGCCCGGCACGGTCAATGCCGCCGCCAAGTCGCTGGGCGACGTGCGCATCGAGCGCGACGGCAACCAGCGCTGGCTGGTGGTGAAGCGCCCCGCCGATGCGCTCTGGGAGCCGGTGCGCGACTTCTGGAACGAAAACGGTTTCGTGCTCACGATCGACCAGCCCAACCTCGGCATCATGGAAACCGACTGGGCCGAGAACCGCGCCAAGCTGCCGCAGGACATCATCCGCTCCACCATCGGCAAGATCTTCGACTCCGTCTATTCCACGGGCGAGCGCGACAAGTTCCGCACCCGCCTGGAGCGCGGCGCCGACGGCTCCACCGAGATCTACATCAGCCACCGCGGCATGGTCGAGGTCTACACCACCTCCCAGAAGGACAGCACCATCTGGCAGCCCCGCCCGGTCGATCCTGAACTGGAAACCGAATTCCTGCGCCGCCTGATGGTCAAGCTCGGCGTGAGCCAGGAAGAGTCCCGCGCCGTGGCGGCCGCCCCGATCCAGCCGCCGCCGACCGCACGCATCGGCCGGGTGGGCAACGCGCCCGTGGTGGAGCTCGACGAGAGCTTCGACCGCGCATGGCGCCGCGTCGGGCTGGCGCTCGACCGCACGGGCTTCACCGTCGAGGAGCGCGACCGCGCCCAGGGTGTGTACTCCGTGCGCTATGTCGAACCCACCGAGAAGAAGGACCCCGGCTTCTTCGCCAAGCTGCTGGGCCGCTCGGCCGATGCCGCGCCGCCCGTCAAGTACCGCATCCAGGTGCGCACCGAAGGCGGCAAGAGCACGGTCGCGGTGCTCAATGCCGCGGGTGCACCCGAGAGCTCGGCCAACGCGGACCGCATCGTCCGCGTGCTCGCCGACGACCTGAAGTGACCGGCGCTGCCGCCTGCTGAGGAGCGACGGACCGCGTGCTGCGCTTCAAGAACCTGGGCAGCGGCAGCTCGGGCAATGCCACCATCGTCGAGGGGCGCTGCGGCACGCAGGTGCGGCGCCTGCTCGTCGATTGCGGGCTGGGTCCGCGCCAGCTGGCCGGCCGCCTCGGCGAGGCCGGCCTCGCGATCGACGACATCGACGCGATCTTCATCACCCACGAGCATTCCGACCACGTGGCCGGCCTGCAGAAGATCGCCCTGCGCCACCGCATTCCCGCCTGGATGAGCCACGGCACCCATGAGGCCATCGGCGCACCGGACCTGGACGGGCTGCTGCACCTCACCGCGGACGGCGAATCCATCGACCTGGGTGCGTTCGAGGCCCGCCCCTTCACCGTGCCGCACGATGCGCGCGAGCCGCTGCACCTGCGCTGCAGCGACGGAGCCACCCACATCGGTTTGCTCACGGACCTGGGCCATGCCACGGAGCATGTGCTTGCCCACCTGCGCGGTTGCCATGCCCTCCTGCTGGAGAGCAACCACGACCGCGAGATGCTCTCCGTCTCCAGCTATCCCGCCTTCCTGAAGCGGCGCATCGGCGGCGCCTACGGGCACCTGGGCAACCACGTGGCGGCGGAGATCCTGCGCGCGGTGCGGCACGATGGCCTGCGCAGCGTGGCCGCGGCCCACCTCAGCGCCCAGAACAACCGCCCGGACCTCGCCCGTGCCGCGCTCGCCGAGGCCATCGGCTGGGAACCTGCCCGTATCGAGGTGGCGGACCAGCGCAGCGGCACCGCCTGGATCGGCGGGTGGGCCTGACATTCTCCTGAGCGGGCCGAAAAAAAGCCCCGACCTTGCGGTACGGGGCTTTCGTGCCGGCCTTTCGCCGCAGGCTGGTGGCCCGGCGGCGGGAGGCGGTGTGGCAGCTTACTTGGCGGCGGAAGCACCACCTGCTGCAGCGGCTGCAGCGGCGTCTGCAGCGGCCTTGGCGGCATCGCTGGCGGGAGCGGAGGCTTCTGCAGCAGCGGCTGCGGCAGGAGCCGAAGCGTCGGAAGCAGGTGCTTCGGCCGGTGCGGGCACGGGAGCGGGAGCCGGGGCCGGAGCTTCGACGGGAGCCGGGGCCGGAGCCGGGGCTTCTTCCTTCTTGCCGCAGGCGGCGAGAGCGACGGACGCGACCAGGGCAGCCAGAACGAGAGAGTTCTTCATTTCGGTTTTTTCCTATGGGACAGACGGATCTTGGAATTTGCCGCCACGCCGCCCTCTTTCAGCGATGCGCTTTGGCCGGGCGCGATGCACCCCGTGGCGCTTGAAGTGCGCTATGCACTCCCAGACAGCAACCGCAAATTATAGGGAGATTGCGTCAATACGGACGAACACCGACAGCCCGGGCTGAGCGATGTCATAGTCCGAGCGTCGTCGCGGGAAAGGCAGGCGTGCTGCGCCGCAGCCATTCGTCCAGTGCCTGCCGGACCTGCACGCGGCGCTCGGGCTCGCTGCCGGCCACGCCGGTGCAGCGCTCTGCATCCAGCCTCTGCAGCACCCAGCGGCCGGACCACAGCACGCCGGGCAGCTCCTGCCGCTCCCTCGCGGGCGCCTTGCGGCATTCCACGATGTGGTCCCAGGTGCCACGCCAGCGCACGAAGCGCGCATGGCGCCGGACCACCTCGTCGTAGCTGGCGGCCAGCAGCGTCATCCGGCGCCCCCGCGCAGCCCAGGCATGCAGCGACGCCTCCACGTCGCGGTCCCCCAGCGGCCAGTCGTGGAAGTCGAAATCGCACAGCACCAGTTCCTGCCAGCCCTCGCGGGCGGCGCACGCCAGGGCGGCGCGCACTCCGCCGTCGAAGTCGCGCCGACCCTCGAAACGGCCGGACGGCAATGGCGCCTCGCCACCCGGGGCCTGGGAGAAATCCATGGACGACCTCCTTGTTCGAACCGCGCGGCAGTCCGCGCCAAAGGCTCCGCGGGCGGCGAGCAGCCTGCCCGGCCTATCCAGCGGGCGTCGCGTGCACCCAGCCGGCGTCGCACCACGACGCCAGCAGCTCCAGCGCATCCTCGCTGGCCCGCGCCATGTCGCGCGCGGCGAGTTCGCGCCGGTCGGCCAGGCGCCGCATGAGCGTGGCGTCCCGGCCGCCGGCGAGATAGCTCTCGCCGTTGATGAAGACATGGCGCGCGTCGTACATCATGCGCGTGCGCCGGTCCAGGCGCACACCCTGCGCCACGTCCGCGTCCGGATCCCCGGGCTCGAACCAGACGTTGGGCTTGGGCTCGGTCAGGCTCTCGCCCAGCGCGCGCTCCACGGCCAGCGGCTCGGCCAGGGCCCGCGCCAGGGCATCGCGCGCGAAGTCCAGCAGCGCGGCGGGAATCTCCCCGGGGCGGTCCGCCGCATCCTGTGCGGGATCACGGTACAGGTGCGGCGAGAGCGCGCCCTCTTCCTCCGGCCCGTCCGACAGGCGGGTGAGCAGGTCCTGCGCGAGGCCCGTGCGCGACGGCGAACGGAAGCCGATGGAATAGGTCATGCACTCGCCCTCGGCGATGCCGTCGTGCGCCCAGCGCGGCGGCAGGTAGAGCATGTCGCCAGGCTCCAGCACGAACTCCTGCTCGGGCTCGAAATTCTCCAGGATCTTGAGCGGGATGCCGTCCTTGAGCGCGAGGTCCTTCTGCCGCCCGATGCGCCAGCGCCGCCGGCCATGGGCCTGCAGCAGGAACACGTCGTAGCTGTCGAAGTGCGGCCCCACGCCGCCGCCGTCGGTGGCGTAGCTGATCATCAGGTCGTCCAGCCGGGCCTGCGGCACGAATCGGAACTGCTGCAGCAGCGCATGCACGGCATCGTCGTGCAGGTCCACGCCCTGTACCAGCAGCGTCCAGTCGGGTGTGGCGAGGGGGGGCAGCGCGCGGCGCGCGAAGGGGCCGTGCCGCAGGCTCCAGCCCCCCTTCTTCTGCTGCACCAGGCGGGACTCCACGGTCTCCCGGGCGGCCAGCGCGAAAAGCTCCGCGCGGCCCACGGGCGGGGTGAACCGGGCGATGGCCTGGCGCACCAGCAAGGGCTTTTTCTGCCAATGGCGGCGCATGAATTGCGCGGGGGTGATTCCGCCCAGCAGGGCGAGGGGGGTGTGGGTATCCATGGGGAAAGCGGAAGGCGCACGCGCCGATGGCGCGGCCGGTGGACGAACTGCGACAATTCTCCTATGGAAATCAACCAACAATGCGTGGTCGCCTTGACCTGGATCCTGAAAGACACATTGGGCGAGGAGCTGGACGTGCTCGACGACCCGGTGGAATTCCTCGTCGGCGGCGACGACCTGTTCGCCCGCATCGAAGAGGCGCTGCAGGGCCACACAACGGGCGACACCCTCGCGCTGCACCTGGAACCCGAGGAGGCTTTCGGCGACTACCAGGACCAATTGCTGTTTCTCGAACCCCGCAGCCGCTTCCCGGCAGACATCGAGGAAGGCATGACCATCGAGGGCAGTGCCCTGCCCGAAGGCTCCAACCCGGACGCGCCGCGGGACGTGCTCTACACCGTGGCCCAGCTCTACCCCGAGCACGTGGTGCTGGATGGCAACCATCCGCTCGCCGGCATCGCGCTGCGCCTGCACCTCACCGTGCAGGGCGTGCGGGAAGCCACGGAGGAGGAAATCGGACGCGGCACCGCCGGCACCGGCTTCTTCCGCATCCAGCCGCCGGACACGGACACGGACGCGCCGCTGCTGCACTGAACCGCAGACACACGCCCATGAAAAAAGGACCCGAGGGTCCTTTTTCCGTTGAGGGCGTGCCGCGGCGGCCGCCCTGCGGGCGCCGGTGCGTCACATGCGCGAGATCTGGCCGCCGTTCAGGCGAACGCGGTCGCCGGGGCGCAGGTCGCCGGGGGAGCCCACGTCGTAGGCGCGCTGGCCGCCCTGGTCGAGCTGTACCGTGATCCGGTATCCCTCGGCGCGGCCATCGTTGTTGCTGTTGCGGTTCTCGATCTGGTTGCCCACCACGCCGCCGCCGACGGCGCCCAGCACGGTGGCCGCCGCACGGCCGGTGCCCTTGCCCACCTGGTTGCCCAGCACGCCGCCGATCACGGCGCCGGCCACGGTGCCGACACCCACGCCGCTGTTGCCGCTGCGGCCCTGCAGCATTTCGATGTTGGTCACCGTGCCGTATTCCATGCCGGCAGGCGCGGAAGACGGGTAGCTCGAATACGTGGGCTGGCCGGGATACTGCGAACCGTAGCGCGGCTGCTCGGCGCAGGCGCCCAGGGCACCGGCGAGGGCCACGGTGGCGATCGCAGCGGTGGTGCGGGAAAACTTCAGCATGTTCGACTCCTTCTTGCGGAAATGGACAAGGCTCTGGCCCCGCCGGTCAACCCATTGGAGCATGGGGCCGGCCGCGGCACGCGACGGGCGATGGCCGCGGCCGCCGTAGGCACCATCGCCCCGGACGGATAGGACGATACCTACACCTTGCCCGTGGAGCCGTAACCGTTCTCGCCACGCGCCGTGGCCGGAAATTCCTGCACCACATTGAACTGTGCCTGCACCACCGGCACGATCACGAGCTGGGCCAGCCGCTCCATCGGCTGCAGGGTGAAGGCGGTGTCGCTGCGGTTCCAGGCGCTGACCATCAACTGTCCCTGGTAATCGCTGTCGATGAGGCCGACCAGGTTGCCCAGCACGATGCCGTGCTTGTGGCCCAGGCCCGAGCGCGGCAGGATCAGCGCGGCGTAGCCCGGGTCCTTCAGGTAGATGGCGATGCCCGTGGGCACGAGCTGCCAGGCGTTGGGCTCCAGGGTCAGCGGGGCATCCAGGCAGGCCCGCAGGTCGAGGCCGGCACTGCCGGGCGTGGCGTAGGCGGGCAACTGCTCCGCCATGCGCGCGTCGAGGATCTTGACGTCGATTTTCACAAATGCTTTCAATCAATGATGCGAGGGCGCAACACTCCGGGGTACCAGCCCCCGGCGCGCCATCCCGGCGAGACCTTCAGGCCGCTGCCAGCCGGCGGGCGATGTCCGCCACGAGCTGCTGCGCCAGTTCGCGCTTGGTGGCGCGGGGCAGCGTGCGGTGGCCTTCGGCGTCCACCAGCAGCAGGGCATTGTCGTCCTGTCCGAAGGTCTCGGGACCGATGTTGCCGACCAGCAGGGGCACGCCTTTGCGTGCGCGCTTGGCCGTGGCGTGCTCCAGCAGGTGGTCGCTCTCGGCCGCGAAGCCCACGCAGTAGAGCGCCCCGCCCCGCGCGCGGTCGGAGGCCGCGATGGTCGCCAGGATGTCGGGGTTCTCCACGAAGGCGAGCGCCGGGACGGCTCCCGAACCGTCCTTCTTGATCTTGCGCGTGGCGGCTTCCGCCGGGCGCCAGTCCGCGACGGCTGCTGTCGCCACGAAGATGGATGCCTGCGGGGCGAGCGCGGTGCAGGCCTGCAGCATGTCCCTCGCCGACCGCACGTCCACGCGGCGCACGCCACGCGGCGTGGGCAGGTGCACGGGGCCGGCGACCAGATCCACATCGGCTCCCGCCTCGCGGGCCGCACGCGCGATGGCGAATCCCATCTTGCCGCTCGAGAGGTTGGTGATGCCGCGTACCGGGTCGATCGCCTCGAAGGTCGGTCCGGCCGTGACCAGCACGCGATGCCCCGCGAGCAGCCTCGGCGCGAAGAAGGCCGTCAGTTCCTCCAGCAGCTCCGCGGGTTCCAGCATGCGGCCGTCGCCCGTCTCGCCGCAGGCCTGGTCGCCCGTGCCCACGCCCAGCACCACGGCGCCGTCGGCAGCGACCTGCGCCAGGTTGCGCTGCGTGGCGGGGTGTGCCCACATCTCGCGGTTCATCGCCGGCGCGAGCAGCAGCGGCACGCGCTGCGCGGGCCGTGCGAGGCACAGCAGGCTGAGCAGTTCGTCGGACCGGCCCTGCGCCAGCCGGGCGACGAAATCGGCACTGCAGGGGGCGATCAGGATCGCATCCGCCTCGCGGCCCAGGTTGATGTGCGGCATGTTGTTGGGCTCGCGCGCGTCCCACTGCGAGGTGTAGACCGCGCGGCCCGTGAGCGCCTGCATGGTGACGGGCGTGATGAACCGCTCGGCCGCCTCGGTCATGACCACCTGCACGGTGGCGCCGGCCTTGGCGAGCAGGCGCGCCAGCTCGGCCGATTTGTAGCAGGCGACGCCGCCCGAAAGGCCCAGGAGAATGTGTTTGCCCGCCAGTTCGTTCATGGGCGAGCAATTTAGCAGACGCCCCGCCACGGTGCAGGGGGAAGGCGCCGGGGCGGCCGGGCGTGGATGGGCCGGCCTCTATAATCCCGATTTCCCACCACCATAAAAAGACATGACCAAATTTGTCTTCGTCACCGGCGGTGTGGTGTCTTCCCTGGGCAAGGGAATCGCCTCAGCCTCCCTTGCTGCGATCCTCGAATCGCGCGGCCTCAAAGTCACCCTCATCAAGCTCGACCCGTACATCAACGTGGATCCGGGCACCATGTCCCCGTTCCAGCACGGCGAAGTGTTCGTCACCGACGACGGCGCCGAGACCGACCTCGACCTCGGCCACTATGAGCGTTTCATCGAAACGCGCATGAAGAAGACCAACAACTTCACCACGGGCCGCATCTACCAGTCCGTGCTGGAGAAGGAGCGCCGCGGCGACTACCTGGGCAAGACGGTGCAGGTGATCCCGCACGTCACCAACGAGATCCAGGAATACGTCAAGCGCGGCGCGGGCATCGGAACCGACGACGCGGTGGACGTGGCCATCGTCGAGATCGGCGGCACGGTGGGCGACATCGAATCCCTGCCCTTCCTCGAAGCCGTGCGCCAGATGAGCCTGCGCATGGGACCGAACAATTCCGCGTTCGTCCACCTCACCTACCTGCCCTACATCGCGGCGGCCGGCGAACTCAAGACCAAGCCCACCCAGCACACGGTGCAGAAGCTGCGCGAGATCGGCATCCAGCCCGACGCCCTGCTCTGCCGCGCAGACCGCCGCATCCCCGACGAGGAGCGCGGCAAGATATCCCTGTTCACCAATGTGGCCGAATGGGGCGTGATCAGCATGTGGGACGTGGACACCATCTACAAGGTGCCCCGCATGCTGCACGAGCAGGGCCTGGACGGCCTGATCTGCGACAAGCTGCGCCTGAACACGCCGCCCACCAGCCTCAAGCGCTGGGACCAGCTCGTGTACGAGACCGAGCATCCGCAGGGCGAGGTCACCATCGCCATGGTGGGCAAGTACGTCGATCTGTCCGACAGCTACAAGTCGGTGAACGAGGCGCTGCGCCACGCGGGCATGAAGAATCACGTGCGCGTGAAGATCGAGCACGTCGATTCCGAGACCATCGCTCCGGGCGATGCGGCCGAGAAGCTCGCCAAGTACGACGCCATCCTGGTGCCCGGCGGCTTCGGCGCGCGCGGCGTGGAAGGCAAGATCTGCACGGCGCGCTACGCCCGCGAGCAGAAGGTGCCCTACCTGGGCATCTGCCTGGGCATGCAGGTGGCCACCATCGAATACGCGCGCCATGTGGCGGGCCTGGCGAACGCCAACAGCACCGAGTTCGACGCCGCCACGCCGCACCCCGTGATCGCGCTGATCACCGAATGGAAGGACGCCGACGGCACCATCCAGACGCGCAGCGAGACCTCCGACCTGGGCGGCACCATGCGCCTGGGCGCGCAAAGCTCCGACGTCGCCTCCGGCACGCTGGCGCACGAGATCTACGGCAACATCGTCACCGAGCGCCACCGCCACCGGTACGAGGCGAACGTGAACTACCTCGACCAGCTCCGCAAGGCGGGCCTCGTGATCTCCGCGCTCACGCAGCGCGAGCAGCTCACCGAGATCGTCGAGCTCCCGCGCGAGGTGCATCCGTGGTTCATCGGCGTGCAGTTCCACCCCGAATTCAAGTCCACCCCGTGGGACGGCCATCCGCTCTTCAACGCCTTCATCAAGGCGGCGATCGAGCACCAGAAGAGCCGCCAGCCCGCACTGCCCGCCGCCGCTGCCTCCTGAGGCGCCGGCACCTCTCCCCAAGGCATCTTCCATGAAACTCTGCGGCTTCGACGCCGGCCTCGACCGGCCCTTCTTCCTCATCGCAGGTCCCTGCGTCATCGAGTCCGAACAGCTGCAGATGGACGTGGCTGGGCGCCTGAAGGAAACCACGGCGGCACTGGGCATCCCGTTCATCTTCAAGAGCAGCTTCGACAAGGCCAACCGCTCCTCGGGCACGAGCTTCCGCGGCCCCGGCCGCGAGAAGGGCCTGGAGATCCTGGCCAGGATCCGCCGCGAACTGGAGGTGCCCGTGCTGACCGACGTGCACACCGAGGACGACATCATCGAGGCCGCCAAGGTGGTGGACGTGCTGCAGACGCCGGCGTTCCTGTGCCGCCAGACCGACTTCATCCGCGCCGTGGCGCAGTCGGGCAAGCCCGTGAACATCAAGAAGGGGCAGTTCCTCGCGCCCCACGACATGAAGAACGTCATCGACAAGGCCCGCGCCGCCGCGCGCGAGAAGGGCCTGCCGGAAGACAGCTTCATGGCCTGCGAGCGCGGCGCGAGCTTCGGCTACAACAACCTCGTCTCCGACATGCGCGGCCTGGCCATCATGCGCGAGACGGGCGCGCCCGTGGTGTTCGACGCCACGCACAGCGTGCAGCTGCCGGGCGGCCAGGGCACCAGCAGCGGCGGCCAGCGCGAAATGGTGCCGGTGCTGGCGCGCGCGGCCGTGGCCGTGGGCGTGGCCGGCCTCTTCATGGAAACGCACCCCGATCCCAGCAACGCCCTCTCGGACGGTCCCAACGCGGTGCCGCTCAAGCACATGAAGGCGCTGCTGGAAACCCTGGTCGCCCTGGATTCCGTCACCAAGCGGAACGGCTTTCTCGAAAACGACTTCGCAGCCTGAGACAAACCATGAGCAGCGCCTACATCATCGCGTCCGTCACCGTCACCAACCCCGAGCAGTACGACGAGTACCGCCGCCTCAGCACGCAGGCCATGCAGGTGCATGGCGCCGAAGTGTGCGTGCGCGGGGGCCGCGTGGAAGTGCTCGAGGGCGACTGGAATCCGGGCCGCACGGTGGTCCTGAAATTCCCCACCATGGAGGCCGCCCGCGCCTTCTACGAATCCGCCGAGTACCAGCAGGCGAAGTCCGCGCGCCTGGGCGCGGCCGTCATGCGCATGGTGTGCGTCGAAGGGGTGTGAGGCCTTCCGGCCCGGCCCTGCGCCATTGCCCGCCCGCCATCCCGATGTTGCAGCCGCACGCGCGGCGCGCCTTCCTTCGGCGCCCTGCCCGTGACTGCCCCCCGTCATCAAACTCCTCAAAGGAAATCCATGAGTGCCATCGTTGATATCGTCGGCCGCGAAGTGCTGGACAGCCGCGGCAACCCCACCGTCGAGTGCGACGTGCTGCTGGAGTCGGGCGTGATGGGCCGCGCGGCCGTGCCCTCCGGCGCCTCCACCGGCAGCCGCGAAGCCATCGAACTGCGCGACGGCGACAAGAGCCGCTACCTGGGCAAGGGCGTGCTGAAGGCCGTCGAACACATCAACACCGAGATTTCCGAGGCCGTGCTGGGCCTGGATGCCTCCGAGCAGGCTTTCCTGGACAAGACGCTGATCGACCTGGACGGCACCGACAACAAGAGCCGCCTGGGCGCGAACGCCATGCTGGCCGTGTCCATGGCCGTGGCCCGCGCCGCCGCCGAGGAATCCGGCCTGCCGCTGTACCGCTACCTGGGCGGCATGGGCGGCCTGCAGCTGCCCGTGCCGATGATGAACGTCATCAACGGGGGCGCGCATGCCAACAACAGCCTGGATCTGCAGGAATTCATGATCATCCCCGTGGGCGCGCCGAGCTTCCGCGAGGCCGTGCGCTGGGGCGCGGAAGTGTTCCACGCCCTGAAGAAGATCATCAACGACAAGGGCATGAGCACCGCCGTCGGCGACGAGGGCGGTTTCGCCCCCAGCGTCGAGAACCACGAGGCCGCCATCCAGCTGATCCTGCAGGCCATCGACGCCGCAGGCTACACGGCCGGCGAGCAGATCGCTCTGGGCCTGGACTGCGCCGCCAGCGAGTTCTACAAGGACGGCCACTACGTGCTGGAAGGCGAAGGCGGCATCCGCCTGACGGCCCAGCAATGGACCGACATGCTGGCGACCTGGGTGGACAAGTACCCCATCATCTCCATCGAGGACGGCATGGCCGAAGGCGACTGGGACGGCTGGAAGCACCTGACCGAGCGCCTGGGCAAGAACGTGCAGCTGGTGGGCGACGACCTGTTCGTCACCAACACCAAGATTCTGAAGGAAGGCATCGACAAGGGCATCGGCAACTCGATCCTCATCAAGATCAACCAGATCGGCACGCTGACCGAAACCTTCGCCGCCATCGAGATGGCCAAGCGCGCGGGCTACACGGCCGTGATCTCGCACCGCTCGGGCGAGACGGAAGACTCCACCATCGCCGACATCGCGGTGGGCACCAACGCCGGCCAGATCAAGACCGGTTCGCTGTCGCGCTCGGACCGCATCGCGAAGTACAACCAGCTGCTGCGCATCGAGGAAGACCTGGGCGACATCGCCCACTACCCCGGCCGCGCTGCGTTCTACAACCTGCGCTGACCCGGGCTGAACCCGGTTCCGTACCGGCCCCGCACCCTTCCGATCCACGTTCCCGCAGCGCCAGCGCACCATGAATCCCCGTATCGTTCCCCTGGTGCTGCTGCTCCTGCTCGTGGCCGTCCAGACGCAGCTCTGGACGGGCCGCGGCAGCATCGGCCACGTGCAGGAGATGAAGGAACGGATCGCGGCGCAGAAACAGGCCAACGACCGCGCCCGCCAGGAGAACGAGCGACTGGCTTCGGAAGTGAGCGACCTGCGCGATGGTCTCGACATGGTCGAGGAGAAGGCGCGCAGCGAACTGGGCATGGTCAAGCCCAACGAGGTCTATGTGCACGTGGCGCCCCGCTGAGCGCCTTCCCGCCACCGAAATGCAAGCCCCCGCCCCGACGACCGTCACGCACATTGCCGTGCTGGGCGCGCCGGGCACGGGCGCCGCGGCGCTGGTGGCCGCAGTGCGGGAGCATGCGGCCTGGCCGGCTGCGCGGATACGCCTCGTGCTGGCGGGACTGGATCCCTGCGACGCCCCCGGGGCCTTGCAGGCACTGCGCGAGAGCGGCTGCACGCAGGCCTGGCTGATGGGGCTGGACATGCTGCCCCCGGGCGAAGCCCGTCGCCAGGAAACCCATGACGCGGCCCTGCGGGGCCTGCTGCAGGCCCTGGGCTGGGGCCACCATGTGTTCTACGGGAATGCCGATGCACGGCTGCGGCACGCACTCCTGCTGGGAGGCGCTGCCACGCCGGAACGCCTCCGGCCTCCGGGCGCTGCACGGCCTGCGCTCGCATGGTCGTGCGAGAAATGCAGCGACCCGGAATGCGAACACCGGCTGTTCCAGCGCCTGCTCACCCCTACGGCTGCGGGCTGAGCGGCGACCGCAGCGCCCCTACTGAACCGCCTTCGTTCCCGGGGCCAGTTCCGCGGCGCTGGTGAAGATCTGTGCGGCGTCCACCGCATCGAACCGGTATTGCTGTCCGCAGTACTCGCAGGCCACCTCGATCTCCCCGCGCTCGGCGAGGATGCTCTCGGCCTCTTCAGGCCCCAGGCTGCGCAGCATGGAGCTGACGCGCTCCCGGCTGCAGGTGCAGGCGAAGCGCGGGCCGTCCACCCCTTCCTTCGGCACGAAGCGCAGCAGCTTTTCCTCCCAGAAGAGGCGGCGCAGCACGGTGTCCACGTCCAGCGACAGCAGTTCCTCGCGCGTGAGGCTCGCGGCCAGCGTGGCGATGCGGTTGTAGTCCTCGTTGCGGCCGATCTGGTCCTCGTTCTCGCTATGGCTGAGCTCGGTGCCGGCGAGGTTGCCTTCCCCCTTGATGGGCATGCGCTGGATGAGCAGGCCGGCCGCCACCTTGTCGTCCGCCGCGAGCACCAGCGTGGTGTCGAGCTGCTCGGACTGCAGCATGTAGTGCTGCAGCACATCGCTGAGCTTTTCCAGCTTCTCGTGCCGGTCGCCATGCAGCGGCACCACGCCCTGGTACGGCTGCTGGCCCGGCAGCCGGTCCTTCGGGTCGAGCGTGATCGCGCAGCGCCCGCCGCCCCCGGCATTCACCATGTCGGACAGCCGCGCCCCCACGGGTACCTCGCCCTGGATGGATGCAGTGGCGCGCAGCCCGAGGTCGGATTGCACCTCGGCCACGGCCAGCTTGACCGGGCCGTCGCCGAAGACCTGCAGGACCAGCGCACCGTTGAACTTGATGTTGGACTGCATGAGCACACCGGCTGCCGCCATCTCGCCCAGCAGCTCGCGCACTTCGGGCGGGTAGGCGCCCGTGGCGCTGTTGCCGGAGCGGCGGGCGAGGATCTCGGTCCAGGCATCCGTGAGCCGGACGATCATGCCGCGCACCGGCAGGCCATCGAAGAGGAACTTGTGGAGTTCTGACACCCTGGAGTCTTTCTGCATCTGCTGTCAAATGGGCTGCGGACGCCGGGGTTCAACCCGTGCGGTGCAGCCCCGCCCGGAAACGCCGGGCATTGGCGATATAGACCTGTGCGCTCCTGCGCAGGCCTTCGATCTGTTCCGGCGTGAGCTGCCTCACGGCCTTGGCCGGACTGCCCAGTATCATCGAGCCGTCCGGGAATTCCTTGCCTTCCGTGACCAGCGCGCCCGCGCCGACGAGGCAGTTGCGGCCGATCTTCGCACCATTGAGCACCACGGCGCCGATGCCGATGAGCGACTCGTCGCCCACGGTGCAGCCATGCAGCACGACCTTGTGGCCGACCGTCACGCGCTCGCCCAGCGTCAGCGGCTGGCCCGGGTCGGAGTGCAGCACGCTGCCGTCCTGCACGTTGCTGCCCGCGCCGATGGCAAGTGTCTCGTTGTCGCCGCGCAGCACCGCGCCGAACCAGATGCTGGCATCCTCGCCGAGCACCACGTTGCCCATCACCTCCGCGCTGCCCGCGACCCAGGCCGATTCGGCCACGCGGGGGGTCATGCCGTCGAGTTCGTAAAGCGCCATCGTCTGTCTCCTGTGCATCGGTCTGCGCCGCCCAGGTCTTCCACATGGGGGCGGAAACCTAGAATTGTAGGTATGGAGCTTCGACACCGTGCCCTGCAGGTCCTGTGCCTGACCGATCCCGAGGACAAGGCGGCCCGGGCGCTGGAGTTGCACGCCTCGGCCGCGGACCATTCCCTGGACCCGCACGCCCCCGCGCCGCCGGCACCGGAGGGACTGCCCGGACGCCCTGCCCGCCCGGAACTGCGGCACCACACGGAGGTCGCCCGGCGCTCGCCCGCCACGCCGCTCGGCCGGGCCGTGCTGCTGCACGCCATCGCCCACATCGAATTCAACGCGATCAACCTGGCGCTCGATGCCGTCTGGCGCTTTTCCGGCATGCCGCCGGACTATTACCGGGACTGGCTGCGCGTGGCCGCGGAGGAAGCCTCCCACTTCCGGATGCTGCGCGCCCACCTGCGGGACATGGGCCACGACTACGGCGACTTTCCCGCCCACCAGGGGCTGTGGACCATGTGCGAGAAGACCGCACACGACATCGTGGCGCGGATGGCACTGGTGCCCCGCACGCTGGAAGCCCGCGGGCTCGATGCCACGCCGCTGATCCAGCGCAAGCTCACGCAGGTGGGCACGCCCGACGCACTGGCGGCCGTCGCCATCCTCGACGTCATCCTGCGGGAGGAAGTCGGCCACGTGGCCATCGGCAACCACTGGTACCGATGGCTGTGCGCTCGCGGCGGGCTCGACCCGGAAAGCCACTACGGCGAACTCGTACGGCGCTACGAAGCGCCGCGCCTGAAGCCCCCGTTCAACGAAGCCGCCCGCCGCCAGGCGGGCTTCAGCGAAGCGGAACTGCTCTGGCTGCAGTCCGAATGACGGGGAACAACCGGGGATACGGGGAATTTTCTACAATGGTCCCGCCCGCACCGCATGCCGCGGGGCGGCTTTCGTCCACGCATCCGGCATGCATCCCAACCCACCCACCATGACCCCTCAGGGACCGGCCGGCACCGCGCCGGGCGCCATGATCGCCCGGCAGGCGATCGTCAACGGCCAGCACTCCGTGATCGGCTACGAGCTGTTCAACCGTTCGCGCGCGGGCGTGGCGCATACCGCGGCCACCGACGTCTTCCTGGTCTTCACGGCCCTGTCGCACGCGGGCACCGAAGAGCTGGTGGGCAAGAAGCTCATCTTCGTCAATTGCACGCACGAAAGCCTGGCGGGCGGCCACCTCGAACTGGTGGACCCGGACAAGGTGGTGCTGGAGATCCCGCCGCTCGGCCATGCGGCCGCAGCCGAGGTCGGAACCCGCCTGCCGATCCTGCAGGCACTGCGCGAGCGGGGGTTCCACCTGGCCTTCAACCACACGGTGCTGGAGTCCGCCTACGCCCCCTGGCTGCCGCTGGCCGACTACATCAAGCTCGATCTCTCGCTGCTGGCGCCCGACCAGCTGGCCGTGCTCGTCAAGTACGCCGGCCGCCATTCGCGCGCCGAACTCATCGCGGAAAAGGTGGAGACCGCCCAGCAGTACGACATGGCGTCCAGCATGGGCGTGCAGCTCTTCCAGGGCTTCTGGTTCTCGCGCCCCTCGGTGGTCGAGGCCAAGCTCCTGACGCCATCGCAGACCAACATCCTCCACCTCATCAACCTCGTGCGCCAGCAGGCCAGCACCGACGAGATCGAGGAAGTCCTCAAGAAGGATGCGGGCCTGGCCTTCAACCTGATGCGGCTCATCAATTCGTCCGGCTTCGGCCTGACCCGCGAAATCACCTCGTTCCGCCAGGCGGTCATGCTGATGGGCCTCAAGAAGCTCTTCCGCTGGGCCGCGCTGCTGCTGACCGCGTCGCGGATCGGCGGCATTCCCGCGGCCGTGGGCCACACCGCCGTGGTCCGCGGGCGGCTGATGGAACTGGTCGCCCAGGAAACGCTGTCCCAGGAAGAGGCCGACCAGGCCTTCGTGGTGGGCATCTTCTCGATGCTGGACGTGATGCTCAGCATGCCCATGGAGTCCGCGGTCGGGCTGCTGCACGTGCCCGACTCCGTGGCCGCCGCCCTGCTGCGCCGCGAAGGCGTGCTCGGAGAACTGCTGCGCCTCGCCGAAGCCTGCGAGTCGAGCGACGACGCCCTCTTCGACCAGGCCGCCACCACGCTGCACCTCACCAGCCAGCAGATCAACTGGGCCCACCTGCAGGCCCTGGCCTGGGCCGACCAGATGACGGACTGAGCCGCGATGCCGCTGCCAGCCGCCGTGCCGCTCCGCTCATGCTCCCGCGCATGCCGGCCGGCGGGGTACCGGCTTGCAGGCGCCTTCCTTGGTGGTAAGGTGGCAGCCTGCCAAGGCCCCACCCGCCCGGTCATACCTTCTCTTCACGCCCATGTCGAGCAATAACGAAAACGTACCCGCTTTCGAGCCCACCCAGCCCCAGGAAGGCGCGCCGATGGACGATGGCAACCTGGCCATCATCGCGCGCCAGGCCATCGTGGACGAGCACCGCGCCGTCTTCGGCTACGAGCTCTTCGACCGCTCCACCGCCTCCGACGCGCACACCGCCGCCAGCGACGCGGCCCTGCTGTTCAATGCACTCTCCTACGCGGGCACCGAGGCCCTGGTGGGCAAGAAGACGGTCTTCATCAACTGCACGCACGAAAGCCTTGCAGGCGGGCACCTGGAACTCATCCACCCCGAGAAGGTGGTGCTGGAAGTCCCCACCCTGCCGGAGACGGCCACCGTGGAGGAGATCGAAGGCCGCCTGTCCACCCTCGAAGCCCTGCGGACCCGGGGCTTCCGCCTCGCCTTCAGCCAGAACGTGCTGCGCCGCAACTACGGCAGCTGGCTGCGGATGGCTGCCTTCGTGAAGCTCGACATGCAGGCCTTCCGGCCCGAACTGGCCGAGCCGCTCGTGAAATTCGCCCGCGCCAACAGCCAGGCCACGCTGGTGGCCGAGAAGGTGGAGACCGCCGAGCAGCACGAGCGCATGGCGGCACTCGGCGTGAAGCTGTTCCAGGGTTTCTGGTTCGCCAAGCCCGCGCTCGTGAAGGCCCAGACCATCCGGCCCTCGCAGGCCACGATCATCCAGCTCATCAACCTGGTGCGCAAGCAGGCCAGCACGGCCGAGATCGAAGACCTGCTCAAGAAGGACCCCACGCTGTCCTTCAACCTGCTGCGCTTCATCAACTCCTCGGGCTTCGGACTGTCGTGCGAGATCACCTCGTTCCGCCACGCGGTCATGATCCTCGGCCTCAAGAAGCTCTTCCGCTGGGCGGCGCTGCTGATGACCACCTCGCGCGCCGGTGGCTCCCCCCCGGCGGTGGGCCAGACGGCCGTCGTGCGCGGACGCCTGATGGAACTGCTCGCCGCCGAACTGCTGCCTCCCGAGGAGTGCGACAACGCCTTCGTGGTGGGCGTGTTCTCCCTGCTGGACACCATGCTCGGCGTACCGCTGGAAAAGGCCCTCGAATCGGTGGCCCTGCCGCAGCCGGTGGTCGATGCGCTGCTGCACAACACCGGCGTGTTCGCTCCGTTCCTCGAACTCACCAAGGCCTGCGAAAGCGGCGACGAGGTGGCCTTCGCCCGGGCCGCCGAGGCGCTGCACCTCTCGAACCGCCAGGTCAACTGGGCCCACCTGCAGGCCCTGACCTGGGCCGAAAGCCTGGGCGAGGGCTGACCAGCCGCTCTCAGTCCAGCTGGATGCGGGCCGCGCGGATGATCGCGGCATTGCCCTGGGATTCCCGGGCGATCTCCCGCGCGAAGTCCGCGGACGCACCGCCCAGGGGCACATTGCCCGTCGCCACCAGCCTGGCGCGCAGTTCCGGCCATGCCAGGGCCTTGTTGATCTCGGCATTGAGCCGCTCCAGGATCGCGGCCGGCGTCTTGCCCGGCGCGAAGATGCCGAACTGCGAGCTCAGGTTGGCCGCCGGCATCCCCAGCTCGGCCAGGGTGGGCGTGCCGGGCAGGCCATCCACGCGCTGCGGCGACCCCACGGCGAGGGCGCGCAGCTTGCCGCCCTGGATGTGCTGGGCGACCGCCGGACCCGCGTTGGTGGAGAGGATCTCGAACTGGCCACTCAGCGCATCGTTGAGCTGCTGGCCGCCGCCCTTGTAGGGCACGTGCGTGATCTTCGCCCCGGACGCCTGCATGATCTGCTCGAGCATGATGTGGCCGAGGGACGCCTGCCCCGAGGTCGCCCAGCGCACCTCCCCGGGCCGCGCCTTGGCCTGCGCGACCAATGCGGGGAAATCCCGGGCGGTGCAGGCAGGCGTGGCCAGCAGGAGCACCGGTGACACCATCACGCTGGCCACGGGGGCGATGTCACGGACGGGATCGAACGGCAACCGGCCCAGGTGCGGGCTCAGCACCAGCGGGCTGATCGACGAAAAGCCCAGCGTATGGCCGTCCGCGGGGGCCTTGGCTACCGCATCCATGGCGATGGCGCCACCCGCCCCCGCCTTGTTGTCCACGATGACGGGCGTACCCAGTTGCGCCGAGAGCCGGTCTCCGAGGGCGCGCGCCACGACGTCGCTCACACCGCCGGCCGGGTAGGCCACGATGATGCGGATGGGCCGGGAGCCAGGCCAGTCCGCCATGGAACCCTGCGCCAGCCCACGGGCCGGGGCCAGGACAGCCGCGGCCAGCGGGGCCGAGGCACACAAAAGGAGCGCGCGCCTGCGCGACAACGAATCGATCATCGGAACCACCGTTTCAGGAAACACGAAAAAAGACGGGAAGGGATGCGGAACGCAGCGGCGATTGTGCTCGCCGCCGGGCGCGGACCGGCCCTCAGCCCCGGGGATGGTGCTGGGCATGCAGCGCCTTGAGCCGCTCCCGCGCCACGTGGGTGTAGATCGTGGTGGTGGAAATGTCCGCATGCCCCAACAGCAGCTGGACCACCCGCAGGTCCGCGCCGTGGTTGAGCAGGTGCGTGGCGAAGGCATGGCGCAGCGTGTGCGGCGACAGCGGCACGGTGATCCCGGCCGCCTGGGCATGTTTCTTCACGACCACCCAGAACATGGCGCGCGTCATGCCGGCACCGCGCCGGGTCACGAACAGGTCGTCGGTCTGCTGCCCTGCCAGGATGTCCGCGCGGGCCTCACCCAGGTACCGCTGCATCCATTGCGCCGCGACCTCCCCGAAGGGCACGAGGCGCTCCTTGCCGCCCTTGCCCATCACCCGCAGCACGCCCTCGGCCAGGCCGGCGTGGTAGGTCTTCAGGGTGACGAGCTCGGTCACACGCAGGCCGCTGGCATACATGAGCTCCAGCATCGCGCGGTCGCGCAGGCCCAGGGAGGTGGACGTATCGGGGGCCTGCAGGAGGGCCTCGACCTGCGCGGCCGACAGAGTCTTGGGCACCCGCAGCGGTTGCCGCGCCGCCTGCAGGCGCACGGTGGGATCGGCGGCGATGCGGCGCTCGCGCAGCGCCCACTGGAAATACCGCCGCAACACGGTCAACCGGCGGTTGGCCGACGTGGCGCGCGTTTGCGCGTGGCGCGCCGCGAAATAGGCCTTCAGATGGTGCTCGGCCGTGGCGTCCAGCGCGCCCGCGGTATCGGGAATGTGCTGCCCGAGCCACTGCGCATACAGTGCAAGATCGCGGCGGTAGGCCGCCAGCGTATTGCGCGAGAGGCCGTCTTCGAGCCAGAGGGCGTCGATGAATGCATCGATGGCAGCCTGGCTGCCGGGCGAAAGGGTCATGGGGCGCGAAGTTAACACGCGCACCGGCGCCTATACCGCCCGTCCGGGCGGCCGGCCCGTGGGTCATTCGAGCGAGAGCTTCTGCTTCTGCACCACCGTCTTGTACACATCGAACTCCGCCTTGATCTGCTCGGCGAACTGCTCGGGCGTGTTGCCGACGATCAGCGAACCCGTGTCCTCGATGCGCTTGCGCACGGCCGGGTCCTCCAGCGCCTTGCGCACACCCGCATTGACCTTGTCCACCACATCGCGCGGCAGGCCCTTCGGGCCGAGGATGCCGTAGTAGGCCATCCGGTTCACCGGCTCCAGGCCGATTTCCTTGAAGGTCGGGACATTGGGCAGCGCGGCCACGCGCTGCGGCGCGGCCACGACGATGGGCACCAGGCGGTTCTCCTTGATGAAGGGCAGCGTGGACGGCAGGTTGTCGAAGATGATCGGCACCTGGCCGGCCACGGTGTCGTTGAGCGCCGGCCCGGCGCCGCGGTAGGGAATGTGCGTGACGAAGACCTGCGTCAGGCTCTTGTAGAGCTCCATCTGCAGATGGCCGATGCCACCGGTGCCGGAGGAAGAATAGGAATACTTGCCCGGCACCTTCTTGACCTCCGCGAGGAAGCCCTGGTAATCCTTGGCGGGGAAATTGGGATTCACCGCGATGATGTTCGGCGTGGCGGCGATGTTGATGATCGGCGTGAAATCCGTCAGCGGGTTATAGGGCGTGCGCGGGTTGATCGCGGGGTTGGCGGCCGTGGTGGACACGGTGGCGATGCCCAGCGAATAGCCGTCCGGAGCCGCCTTGGCCGTGTCGGACGCGCCGACGATGCCACCGCCGCCGGCCTTGTTTTCCACCACCACCGGCTGCCCCAGCGCGCGAGACAGGGGGTCGGCTATCACGCGCGCGATGATGTCGGTGGTGCCACCCGGCGCAAAGGGCACGACCAGACGGATGGGCTTGGAGGGATAGGCCTGGGCCCAGGCACCGCCCGCGGCAGCAAGAAGCACGAATCCGAACCAGTTTCGACGATGCATGGCAATCCCTTTTGTAACTGCGTGAAAACGATGTACATCCCCGCGCGGGGAAGACAAGAGCATCGTTGCACGCAGCATCACCCCTGGTGAGGAATTACCCTCACCATCGTGATCTTTGCCGCATCGGTGGTGGATGGCGCACTCCCCCGAGGAGCGGAGCGCGACAGTCTCGGGCGTTGCCCGGCTTCAGACAGGAACCATGGCGTCCCAGAGAAGTTTGGAGCCCAGCAGCATGGAGAAGACCAGAAACATCGCCTTCATGCGGTGCGGCGACAGGGTCTTGGCGGTCCAGGCGCCCATCATTCCGCCCACCGCGCATCCCAGCAGCAGCGGAATGCCCAGCTGGAAGTCGATCACGCCCTTGCTGGCGAAGGTACTCACCGAGGCGCCCACGACCAGCAGGTTGATGCGCGTCATGACCGAGGCGCTCTGCACGAAGCTGAGCCCGAAGAAATGCATGAGCGCGAAGATGAGGAAGGTGCCGAAGCCCGCGCCAAAGAACCCGGAATACACGCACAGCGCGAACACGGTGGCCACGCCCCCGGCCGACATGCGCGCGCCCCCCGCCCCCGGCGCGACACCTTTGGCCGACAGGTCGGTGCGGTAGGTGATCCAGAGGACACCCGCCATGAGCGCGACGACGAGGAACTTGAGCAGGCGCTCGTCCATGCCGGTGGCGAGCAGGGAACCCGTGACGGAGCCTGCCACGCACAGTGGCCAGAGCAACCAGGGCACGACCACCTCGGAGCGCTGGTCCTGGCGATGCACCAGCGCTCCCGTGGCGAAGGAACCGATCAGCGCGAACTTGACCGTGGCGATCGCGGTGGCGGCGGGATGGCCCAGCAGCAGCAGCAGTGGCACGCCGAGCGTGACGCCTCCGCCCACCGTGACGGCGACGATCCCGACAATGCCGCCCACGCCCGCGAGGGCGGCGCTCCATAGCATCACCATGCGACGGACCTGTTGGCGGAAGACGGGGGGGCGATGTCCAGGAGCCGGTCGCCCATCAGGGCTGCCGTCGTCAGGCGGAACCGGCCCAGGTAGCGCTGGAGTACCGCCATGCGCACGGCCACGCCATTGGCGGCCTGCCGGAAGTAGTGGTTGAAGGGCGTGTCGTCCACGTCTTCGGGGAGTTCTGCGCCGCGAGGCAGGCAGTGCATCACCATCAGGTCGCCCCGCAGGCCCTGCAGCAGGCGGCGATCGACGCGGCAGCGATCCAGCTGCACGCCGTGGGAAGCCTCTTCGCGATACTGCTCGCGCTGCACGCGCACGACATAGAGCACATCCACCTGGCCCAGCATGTCGGCCACGCAGGCGTGCTCCTGGGCGCCCGTCCCCGCCACCTGCGCCAGCGGGTCGCATTGCGCCTGCGCCGCCTCGGTGTCGCCTACCGCATCCACCACATGCACCCGCACGTCGCGGAAGGCGCGCAGCCCGGCGAGCAGCGACTTGGCCGCCCGGGAATACCGCAGCCCCCCGCAGATGCCCACGCGCAGGCCGTCCAGGGTGCCGAAGTGCTTGCGCATGGTGAAGAGGTCGATCAGGGTCTGCGTCGGATGGCGGTGCAGGCCTTCGCCCGCGTTCACCACGGGTACGTCGAGCGCCTGCGCCATGCGCTCCACCATGCCGTCCTGCGCGTGCCGCGCCACGACCAGGTCCGCGTAGTAGCCCGCCATGCGCAGGGTGTCGGAAGCGCTCTCGCCCAGGCCCATGCGGGTGGTCTGCATGTCGCCCATGCTCAGCACCTTCGCGCCCAGCCGGTGCGCGGCCGCCTCGAAGCTCAGGCGGGTGCGGGTGCTGGGCTCGAAGAACGCGGTGCAGACCAGCGAGCCCGCGAGGCTGTAGGCGAATTCGCCCGGATGGCGGCGGATGTCCTCCGTCACGTCCAGCAGGTTCTCGATATCCCCGCGCGACCAGTCGTCGATCGACACGAGATGCTGGCGCCCAGCCCTGTGTGGAGGGGTACGTGAATGCCCATCGGGCAGGGAGCGGTGGCACTGCGACACTGGAAACAATCTTGTTGTGCGGATGGGCTGACTTTCTGCTTCAATCTTCTTTCCGAGGCTTCCATAAGAGAAGTTTTTCTTTCTTATACGAAACATAAAAATCATTTTGGAAACAACCATCGATCTAGAGCAGCTCCGCACCTTCGCACTGGTGCTCGAGCTGGGGAGTTTTTCTGCGGCGGCCGAACGCCTGGGTCTCACCCAGCCCGCCGTCAGTGTCCAGGTCAAGAAGCTGGAGCGCGCACTGTCCGTGCGGCTGGTGGAACGCGTGGGAAGGCGCGTGAGCGCCACGCCCGCCGGCAGCGACCTGCTCGCCCAGGTACCGCATGTCGCGACCGCGGTGGCCAACGCGGTGAGCGCGGCGACCTTCCATGCCGCCGGGGTGTCGGGCACGGTGCGCCTGGGCACGGGCCTCACGCCCTGCCTCTACTTCCTGCCGGCGGTGCTGCGCGACCTGCGCAAGCGCTATCCGTCGCTGCAGATCGTCGTGAGCACCGGCAATACGGAGGACTACGTGCGCCAGATCGAAGGCAACATCATTGATGTCGCCCTCGTCACCCTGCCCGTCAACTCCCGCGCGATCGCCTCGACGCCCGTGCTGGAGGACGATTTCGTGGCCATCTGCCGCCGTGGCACCTGCCAGTGGCCCGACGCCGTGACCGCGGAGATGCTCGGCGAGCAGCCGATGGTGAAGCTCGGCACCGGGACCACGACCCGCACGCTGGTGGACGAGTGGCTGCGCCAGGGCACCGGCCCGCTGCGCCCGCCCGTCATGGAGTTCGACAGCGTGGAGGCCATCAAGGCCATGGTCGCGGCGGGCCTGGGCTGCGCCGTGCTGCCGCGCATGGCGGTGACCGGCCCGGGCAGGCACAAGGACCTGGAAATGCGCCCGCTCGAACCGAAGCTGCGGCGCACGCTGGCCTTCATCCTGCGCCAGGACAAGCCGGTCAACCGGGGCCTGAAGAAGGTGCTGGAAGCCATCGCGGACGGCGCCCGCGTGTTCAAGTCCAAGGACTGACGCGACCTTTCCAGGCGGGGACGCGCCCCGGCGTGCCGGCATTTCCATGCCACGGCACCCGCCGGCGCGGGCGCCGGGTATCCTGCGGGCGGTGAACTACGCGCAGCTTCTCTTCCCGGATTTCTCCCTCATCCTCTTCGGATACCTGATCTGCCGCTACACGGCCCTCAACCGGTCGGTCTGGCAGCCCGTCGAGAGCCTGGTGTACTACCTGCTCTTTCCGGTGCTGCTTTTCCAGTCGATCGTGAAAAACCCGATCCATGTGGTCGAAACCTCGGGCCTGATCGGCGCGGGGGTGCTCACGGGGTTCTGCGGCATCGGCCTGGCCTACGCGCTGCCGAAGCTTCCGGGACTGTCGGGCCGCATCGACGCGCGCGACCACGCCGCCAGCGCGCAGGTGGCGTTCCGCTTCAATTCGTTCATCGGGCTGGCGCTGGCCGAGCGGCTGGCGGGCGCGCAGGGCCTGCAGCTCATTGCCGTGCTGATCGGGGTCTGCGTGCCGATCTTCAACGTGGCGGCCGTGTGGCCCATGGCGCGCGCGGGCAGCCACGGCTTCCTGAAGGAGCTGGCACGCAATCCGCTGATCCTGGCGACGGCTTCCGGGCTGGCCGCGAACCTGCTGGGCCTGCGCATTCCCGGATGGATGGAGCCCTCGGTGAACCGCGTCGGTGCCGCGTCGATCGCCCTGGGGCTGATGTCGGCGGGCGCCGGCATGCAACTCGGCCTGCTCACGCGCAGCACGCTGCTGTCGGCCTCGGTGCTCGCCATACGGCACCTCGTGCAGCCGGTGGCGGCCTGCCTGCTGGCACGCTGGTTCCGGCTCGACACCGTGCAGACGACGGTGCTGATGGCCTTCTCGGCACTGCCCACGGCGTCCACCTGCTACGTGCTGGCCGCGCGCATGGGCTACAACGGGCCCTATGTGGCAGGCCTGGTGACGCTGTCCACCGTGCTGGGCGTGCTCAGCCTGCCGCTCGCGCTGGGCTGGCTCGCGCCCTGAGCGCTGCGCTGTCCGCTCATGCGGGCGGCGGCTCCGGCAGTCCTGCGGTGGCCTGCGCCAGGGCCCACGCCACGTGCTCGCGCACCAGGGGGCTCGGATCATCCGCGCGGGATGCCAGGGCAGCCCGCAGGGCCGGATCGCCGGTGGCGCGCAGCGCATTGCCCAGCGCCACGGCAACGTTGCGCAGCCAGCGCTCATGCCCGATGCGGCGGATCGGCCCGCCTTCGGTCATGCGCAGGAACGTGCTCTCGTCCCAGGCGAACCACTCGGCCAGAGGGCGCCCCGAGAGTCCCGGGCGTTCGTCGAAATCGGGCACCTGCGCGGGCTGGGCGAACTTGTTCCACGGGCAGGCAAGCTGGCAATCGTCGCAGCCATAGACGCGGTTGCCCACGAGGGGCCGGAGCGCTTCCGGAATGGGCCCGGAATGCTCGATGGTGAGATAGGAGATGCAGCGCCGCGCATCCACGCGCTGCGGCGCGACGATGGCGCCCGTCGGGCAGACATCGATGCAGGCCTGGCAGGAACCGCAATGCGCGCTCACGGGCTCGCTGGGCGGCAGGGGCAGATCGACGTAGATCTCGCCCAGAAAGAACATGGAGCCGGCTTCGCGGTGCAGCACCAGCGTGTGCTTGCCGCGCCAGCCCTGGCCGCTGCGCCGGGCGAGTTCGGCCTCCAGCACGGGCGCGGAGTCGGTGAACACGCGGTGCCCGAAGGGCCCCACCACGCCGGCGATGCGGTCCGCGAGCTTCTGCAGCCGGGCGCGCAGCACCTTGTGGTAGTCCCGTCCCCGCGCATAGACGGACACGATGCCTTCGCGGGGCCTGTCCAGCCGCGCCAGTTCGGCCGCCTGCCACCCCGCTGGCGAACCCTCGTGCTCCGCGGTGCGCTCCAGGGTCTGCCGCGGCAGGTAGTCCATGCGCACGGTGATCACGCTCACGGTGCCGGGCACCAGTTCCGCCGGCCGGGCGCGCTTGAGCCCATGGGATTGCATGTAGTGCATGTCTCCATGGAACCCTTGGGCCAGCCATTGCATCAACCCCGGCTCCGCCGATGACAAATCCACGCCGGCGACGCCAATTTGGGAAAATCCCAGTTCGCGGGCCCAGCCTTGCATTTGAGGAACGAGTTGACTGCTGCACGACATCACCCCGGGATTGTAGAAAGCCCCTCCGGAACCGACACCCTGCAAAGGGTCTGGCGGAGCGAGGACGACACCGCGGCCTTCGCGCGCGCGCTCGCCGCGCAGCCCGCGCTGGCGAATGCTTTCATCACCCTGCACGGCGACCTGGGCGCGGGCAAAACCACCTTCGTCCGGCACCTGCTGCGGGCCCTGGGCGCGCAGGGCCGGATCAAGAGCCCGACCTACGCCGTGGTGGAACCGCACGACACCGCCACCGGGCCGGCGTGGCATTTCGACTTCTACCGCTTCGGCGATCCCCGCGAATGGGAGGACGCAGGCTTTCGAGACATCTTCGCGGGCCCCGGCCTGAAGCTCGCCGAATGGCCCGAGAAAGCCGCGGGATTGCTGCCCGCGGCCGACCTGGTTCTACAGATCGAAGCATCCTCTCCCGCCAATGGCGCGTACGATGGCGACGGCCTGGCCCGGCTGGTCCTGCTGCGCGCCGGCACCCCCCTCGGCCGCACCCTGGTGCAAGCACTTCCCGCAGAATGAGCGAAGACGCCTTCCCCCCCCCCCATCCGCCCGCCGCTCCCTCGCCCCTGGCGCATGGCCCGTCGCGGCGCAGGCTGCTGCGCGCCGGATCCCTGGTGCTCCTGCTCGGGGCCGCGCAGATCGCCCGCGGCGCGGGCATCGTCGCGGTGCGCGTATGGCCGGCGCAGGACTACTCCCGAGTGACCATCGAATCGGACCAGCAGCTCTCCGCCAAACAGTTCTTCGTGGCCACGCCGCCGCGGCTGGCGGTGGATATCGAGGGCATCGACCTGAATCCCGAACTGCGCGAACTGGTCGCGAAGGTGAAGCCGGACGACCCCAACATCGCCGGCATCCGCGTCGGCCAGAACGCCCCGGGCGTCGTGCGGCTGGTGGTGGATCTCAAGCGCGCCGCGCTGCCCCAGGTCTTCACCCTGCCGCCGATCGCCGCCTACCGGCACCGGCTGGTCTTCGACCTCTATCCCGCCGAACCAGAAGATCCGCTGGAGACCCTGATCGCCGAGCGGCTGCGGGACGCGGCACCGGGCACTGCCTCCGCGGGCACCGCCGCCGCGCCGGCCCCGCTGCCCAACATCGCCGCGGCGCGGCCGGGCACGGCCGGTGACCCGCTCGGCGACCTGATTGCGCAGCACAACCAGCCGGGAAAAGCCGCTCCCGCGGCGCCGGGCGGCCTGCCCGCGGCATCGCCCGGCCCCACCGCGCCGGTGGCCACGCCGTCCGGTGCACCGGCTGCCGCGCCCCCGGCAGTGGCGGCCGCGCCCGCGCCGCCGCATGCGGGCAGCGGCGCGGCGCCGGCCGCCCCGGCCATTGCCCGGGCGACCGACCGGCTCATCATCGTCGCCCTCGATCCAGGCCATGGTGGAGAAGACCCGGGCGCCACCGGTCCGGGCGGAACACGCGAGAAGGACGTGGTCCTGAAGGTCGCGTTCCTGCTGCGCGACCGGATCAATGCCACGACCGTCGGGGGCAACCCGATGCGCGCCTTCATGACCCGCGACGCGGACTTCTTCGTGCCGCTGGGCGTGCGGGTGGAAAAGGCACGGCGCGTGCAGGCGGACCTGTTCGTCAGCATCCATGCCGACGCCTTCACCACGCCGGCCGCCCGCGGCGCGAGTGTCTTCGCGCTCAGCCAGAGCGGTGCGTCCAGCACGGCCGCGCGGTGGCTGGCCAACAAGGAAAACCAGTCGGACCTGGTCGGCGGGCTGAACGTGCGCAGCCAGGACAGGCACGTGCAGAGCGCCCTGCTCGACATGAGCACCACGGCGCAGATCAACGACAGCCTCAAGCTCGGCAGCGTGCTGCTGGGCGAGATCGGCAGCATGGCCAAACTCCACAAGCCACGGGTGGAGCAGGCCGGGTTCGCCGTGCTGAAGGCGCCGGACATACCCAGCGTGCTGGTGGAGACCGCCTTCATCAGCAATCCGGAAGAAGAGGCCAAGCTCCGCACGGCGGCCTACCAGCAGCAGCTGGCGGATGCGCTGATGCGCGGCATCACCCGCTACTTCGCGAAGAATCCGCCGCTCGCACGCAGCCGGTCCGTCTGACCCCATGGCCCCGGGCCGGCCGGTACCCGCAGACCGCCCGGGCATGCAGGCATTGCCTTGCGGCGCTGGCTGGGCCACAGTTCCATGCACCCCACGACGAAACGCCCCGCACCGGGGCCAGAGGAGTTTTCCATGGCTTTGCAGCATGCACGTTCCGCCGAAGTCGTCAGCGTCCGCCCGCTCGGTGCCGCGCTGGCGGGAACCGCCACCTCGGCCATCATCAAGGCCGCGCAATTAGAAGTGATACGGGCGGTTCTGCCCTCCGGCAAGGAACTTCGCCAGCACGAGGTGCCCGGGGAGTTCACGATCCAGTGCATCGAGGGAGAAGTGGAGCTGCACACCGCTTCGGGCGCCAGCCTGCTGCGCGCGGGCGACCTGGTCCACCTGGAGGCCCATGCGGTCCATTCGCTGCGCGGCCTGACCGATGCCTCGCTGCTGCTCACGCTCTGCCTGGTCCCCGAATGAGGCCGCGGGCCGGACAGTAACGTCCTACAACCTGCGGTTGGAGCTGCTTACACACGCCTGGATCGAGCGGAGCGATAGTGTGGACATGGGTAGAAGGACATTCCCTGAGCCTGCAATTCCACACAAGGAGCACACCATGAACTACCGCCATCTCCTCTCCGCCGCCGCCTGCGTCGCCGCACTGGGCCTGGCAGGATGCTCTTCCAATCCGTCCAACGCACAGATCGGCACCGGCGTGGGCGCCGTGGCTGGCGGTGTGCTGGGCAGCGCGGTCGGCGGCACCGCAGCCACCGTGGGTGGCGCGGCAGCCGGTGCGCTCATCGGCCACGAACTGGGCGAAGACCGAGACCAGCGCCGCCGCTGAACGCAGGTACGCCGTTCGGAACCTTCGCGGAAGCGGCCTGCGCCGCTCCGCACCACAAGCCGCTCGCATGGCAACTGCCGCGCGAGCGGCTTTGTTCATGGGCATCGCGAAAGCGCCGCGGCCTGGCTTTCTCGATGCATAAAAGATATTTATCGTTATTCACAAATACTCTAATAACTGATAAAGCTAGCAGCGGCTAGCATTCAGCGGTCCCTTTTTGCAGAGGAAGGTCGCTGTCCATGGCCCGATTTCCCCACCCGCCGCGCACCGGAATACCGCCCTGCGCCGAGGGTGGCCAACCGCGGCGGCCGGCACTGCGGTTCCGGGGGACGGGCCCGGCGACGGCGGCCCTTCCGATGGCCGGCGATGACTTCAGCGCATTCGCGGAGGAACAGGTCCTGCGGCTGCCTGCCGCGGGAGGCAGCCACCTTCGCTACCAGGACCGCGGCAGAGGGCCCGCCGTCCTGCTGGGCCACAGCTATCTGTGGAACTCCACGATGTGGGAACCCCAGATCCACGCCCTTTCGCGCTGCTACCGCGTGATCGCACCGGACCTCTGGGGCCACGGAGCGTCCGGCCCCCTGCCGCGCGGCACGCACGACCTGCAGGCACTGGCCGGTCACATGCTGTCCTTGCTCGATGCCTTGCAGATCGACAATTTCGCCGTGGTCGGCCTTTCGGCCAGCGGCCTGTGGGGCGCTGAACTGGCACTGCTGGCGCCCGGGCGCGTGCGCAGCCTGGTGCTCATGGGCTCCCGTCTCGGAGCGGAACCCGAAGCAACGCACCGCCACTACGCGGGCCTGCTCGACGCGATCGAGGCCGCAGGGCGTGTCACCCCGCCACTGGCGCGGGCCATCGTTCCGATCTTCTTCCGCGCCGGCACGGACATGGATGCTGCGCATCCGGCGGCGTTCGCCCGCTGCCTGGCGTCGATGCCCACCGACCGGCTGCGCGATTCGGTCGTCCCGCTGGGCCGGCTCCTGCTGGCGCGCCGCGATGCGCCGGGCCGGCTGGCGGCGCTGGACCCGGCCACCACGCTGATGATGTGCGGCGACGGCGATACCGCCTGCCCGCCCCGCGGGATGCAGGACCTGGCGCACTCGCTGGGCTGCGATGCCGTGCTCGTGCCGGCCGCAGGCCATCTCTCGAACCTGGACAACCCCGAGGCCGTCAACCACCACCTGCTGCGGTGGCTGGAGCGCACGCTGCGCTAGGCAGCGCGGTCAGCGCCGATGCGCGGCCGCGCTTTCCGTCTCAGGCGGCCTGCCGGCGGCCCGCACGCCAGGCACCGAAGATCGCGATCAGGCCCGGCACCAGGATCAGCGCCCAGATGATCTTGTCGAGGTTGGCCTGCACCCAGGGGAAGTTGCCGAAGAAGTAGCCCGCCGTGCAGATGCCCAGCACCCACAGCAGGGCGCCGCCCACGTTGTAGGCGGTGAACTTGCCGCGGTGCATTTCGGCCACGCCTGCCACGAACGGGGCGAAGGTGCGGATGAACGGCATGAAGCGCGCCAGCACGATGGTGATGCCGCCATAGCGCTCATAGAACGCATGGGCCTGCTCGAAGGCGCGGCGGTTGAACCACCGCGAGTCCGGCCACTGCAACACCTTGGGCCCGAAATACCGTCCGATGGTGTAGTTGCACTGGTCCCCGAGCACGGCCGCCACCAGCAGCACGGCGCAGGCAATGGGAAAGCTCATCAGCCCGGCGCCGCACAGCGCGCCCACGATGAAGAGCAGGGAATCGCCGGGCAGGAAGGGCATGACGACGACGCCCGTTTCCACGAACACGATGGCGAAGAGCAGCGCATAGACCCAGGGGCCGTACGCGGCCACGAAGGCCGCGATGTGCTTGTCCACGTGCAGGATGAAATCGATGAGGAACTGGATGGCTTCCAAGGCGGATCCTTCAGGAGCGGCAGAGCGGAAAAGGGGTCGGTGCGCCCGGGCAGGTGCTTTCGCCCCGCGAGGGAAGCGGGCACCCGGCGGCGCGGCGCGTAACTCTAACCGCACTGCCTACAATGCCGCCCGATGACCCCAGAGCCAGCCCCCCCGCGCCGCCCGATCCGCGATCTTCCGGACGAACTGATCAGCCAGATCGCCGCCGGCGAGGTGGTGGAGCGGCCCGCGTCGGCCGTGCGTGAACTCGTGGACAACGCGCTGGATGCCGGCGCCCGGCAGGTCACCGTACGGCTGCTGGCGGGCGGCGTCCGCCTGATCGCGGTGGAGGACGACGGCGGCGGCATCCCGCCCGAGGAATTGCCGGTGGCACTGCGCCGCCATGCGACCAGCAAGATCACCAACCTGCACGATCTGGAGTCGGTGGCGACCATGGGCTTCCGGGGCGAGGCGCTGGCCGCCATTGCATCGGTGTCGGAGATGGCACTGCTGTCGCGGACCGAGGAGCAGCCCACGGCCTTCCTGCTCGATGCGCGCAGCGGCGAGTTGCGCCCCGCGGCACGCAGCCGCGGCACCACCGTGGAGGTGAAGGAACTGTTCTTCTCCACACCCGCGCGGCGCAAGTTCCTCAAGACCGATGCGACGGAGCTGGCGCACTGCATCGAGGCCGTGCGCCGCCATGCGCTGGCCCGGCCGGATGTCGGCTTCGCGATCTGGCACGACGGCAAGCTGGTCGAACAATGGCGCGCAACGCTGGCCGCCCCTGCGGCCTCGGTGGATGGCGCTGTGGACGATGCCGCGCTGGAAGATGCACTGGCGCGCCGGCTGTCCGACGTGCTGGGCGAGGACTTCCTGGCCGAGTCCATCGCCGTGCGACACCGCTCCGGGCCGGTGACCGTCACCGGGAGGGCCGGGCTGCCGGACGCCGCACGCTCGCGTGCCGACCAGCAGTTCTGCTACGTCAACGGCCGGTTCGTGCGCGACAAGGTGCTCACGCATGCGGCGCGCAGTGCCTACGAGGACGTGCTGCACGGGCAGAAGCAGCCGGTGTATGCGCTCTATGTGGCGATCGATCCGATGCGGGTGGACGTGAACGTGCACCCCACCAAGATCGAGGTGCGCTTCCGCGACAGCCGCGAAGTCCACCAGGCCGTGCGGCATGCGGTGGAAAACGCCCTGGCGGCCCCGCGAGCGCAGGCGCTGGCGGTTGCCGCGCAAGGCACTGCCGAAGCAGGCGGGCCCTCCACGGATTCGCCCGCGGCCGCCGCTGCCCGCATGCCGCAGCCCGCCCTGCCCCGGCAGGCTGCGATGCATTTCGATGCCCGCCCAGGGCACCGGGTCACCGACCTGGAAGCACTCTGGGGCCGCAAGGACACCACGCCTTCCGCACGGCCGGATGGCGCCGCGGCAGCCTTCTCGCAGCCGTCCGGGCCGCATGCACCGCTTCACTCCCCCTCGGTGCCAGGGGCAACCGCCACGGTGCAGGAGGCTCCCGCCGCCTATGTCATGGTGCCCGGTGCCCTCCCGGCCACGGACACGCCCGCAGTCCCGCAGGGAGGGGCCCCGGACGGCGCAGGCAGCTTCGTGGCAGCGCCCGACGCTTCTGCGCAGGCCGAGGCTCCCGCCGGTGCCGGGCCGGAAGTCTGGCCGCTGGGGCGCGCGGTGGCCCAGATCCACGGCGTGTACATCCTGGCCGAGAACGCCCAGGGCATGGTGATCGTGGACATGCATGCGGCGCACGAGCGCATCGTGTACGAGCGCCTCAAGGCCCAGGTGGACGCCAGCGAGCGCATCGCGAGCCAGCCGCTGCTGATTCCGGCGACGTTCGCCGCCACGCCCGAGGAAGTGGCCACGGCGGAAGCCCATGCCGACACGCTCGACATGCTCGGCCTCGAAGTCTCGCCTTTCTCGCCCCGCACGCTGGCAGTGCGCGCCGTGCCCACGTCGCTCGCCCAGGGCGATGCGGTGGAATTGGCACGCAGCGTGCTCGCGGAACTGGCGGCGCACGATGCCACCACCGTGGTGCAGCGGGCCCGCAACGAGATCCTCGGCACCATGGCCTGCCATGGCGCCGTGCGCGCGCACCGGCGGCTCACGCTCGATGAAATGAACGCGCTGCTGCGCCAGATGGAAGTGACGGAACGCTCCGACCAGTGCAACCATGGCCGGCCCACATGGCGGCAGCTGTCGATGCGCGAGCTGGACGCGCTGTTCCTGCGCGGGCGCTGATCCGCCCGCGCCTGGATCAGTTGTCGCGCGCAGCCCTGGCCTGGTCGGGAAAGTCCGAGAACACGCCGTCCACGCCGAGACGGAAGAACTGGCGGTATTCGGCCGCAGGATCGCCCTTGTAATCGGAGGCGAGCCGCTTGGCCTCGCTGCGGAACGTGTAGGGATGCACGAACAGGCCGGCCGCATGGGCATCGGACACCACGCGGGTGGGCGACATCACGATGCGGTCGCGCTCGTCGATGACGCCATCGCCGTTGAGGTCGTCCGGCTTGCCGTCATTGTTGGCGTCCTGCAGCCGCGTCGGGATCAGGTAGGGCTTCCAGGGGCCGATGCCGTCCGCATAGGTCCTGACCTCGCGCAGCCCCTCGGGCGTGAGCAGGCTGGCGAAGGTGCGGCGGTCGCCGGCCACCGCGAAATCGTAGGGCTTGTCGTAGGGCGCGGTCAGATCGATGCTGCCGTCGGGTTTCACGTCGTTGCCATCCACGAGCTGCACGAGGCGCACCTGGGTCTTCGTGCGCAGGTACCTGAGGTTGGACACCTCGAAGGACTGCACCATGACCGGCGAGGCCGCCTTGGTGTAGCCGTACCGTGCGAGCGTGTCGAGCAGCCGGTCCTCGAGCTTCAGGTTCAGGTTGGCGTGGTAGGTGGGGTGCTTGGTCTCGATATAGACGCCCACGGTGCGGGCCGCCTTCGCTCCTTCGGTGCGGGCGAGGTCCAGCACCTCGGTGAGCGTGGGGATCTGGAAGCGGCCATTGAAGGACTGGTCGCGGTCGGCCAGGGGCTGGATGGCACGCAGGGTCTTGATCTCGGCCAGCGTGAAATCGGAGGCGAACCAGCCCTCCTCCTGCACGCCGTCCACCATCCTGCGGGTCTTGCGGCTGGCGAACTCGGGGCGCTGCGATACATCGGTCGTGCCGGTGATGTTGGGCTCGTGGCGGGCAATGAGCACGCCATCCTTGGTGGCCACCAGGTCGGGCTCGATGAAGTCGGCACCCAGCTCGATGCCGCGGCGGTAGCCTTCGAGCGTATGGTCGGGCAGGTAGCCGGCGGCGCCGCGGTGGCCGATCACCAGGGCCTTGGAGCCGTCGAGGGTGGAATGGATGCTGCCGCCGTTGCCACCGCAGGCGGACAGGGCCGCGCATGCGGCGGCTGCCAGGGCCAACCGGCCGGTGAACAGCGGGGCGGCGGCCGGGCCGCGCGCGATTCGTTGCGTCGTCATGAGTCTCTTCTCCCTTGTGAATGGACGGTATGCGCCCGCGCGCACTCTGTCGGTGCCGCATGACAGCCCCGTGACACCGCCGCGCCCGCAGCCGGACACACGGTCAACCCGGATCAGCGGGTCCCGGACAGGGTAATTCCAGGGTTCGGCCCGTCAACCCGGGGAACCATGGTGCGTTTCTTGCAGCATGTCCTGCAGCCCGCACGGGCCCGACGAACTTTCCCACCCGACCGGAATCTGTTCATTTCGATGAAACGCTGGCCCCTCTTCTCCTCCATCGCGCTCGCCCTCGCAGTGACGGCGGGCTGCGCCACCCTCGATGCGAAACAGCGCGAATGGATCTTCCAGCCCAGCGACCGGGCCTGGGGAGGCGCGCAGTCCACGGACGACATGCAGGACGTGTGGATCGCGTTCGATTCGCGCGCCACGGGCAAGGCGGAGAAGCTGCATGGCCTCTGGATGCCCTCGGACCGCGCCAACGCCCCGGTGCTTCTGTACCTGCACGGCGCGCGCTGGAACGTTTCCGGCTCCGCAGGCCGCATCAGGCGCATGAACGACATGGGCTTCTCGGTGCTGGCGGTGGACTACCGCGGGTTCGGGCGCAGCAGCCCGGCACTGCCCTCCGAGGCGACGGCCCTCGAAGACGCCAGGGCGGCATGGGACTGGCTCGCCACGCGGGAGCCCCGGGCGCCGCGCTACATCTTCGGCCATTCGCTGGGCGGTGCGATCGCCATCGACCTGGCCGCCATGGTGCCGGATGAACAGGGCACCATCGTGGAGGGAACGTTCACCAACATTCCCGAGGTGGTGGCCACGTTCAAGTGGGGGTGGCTCCCCATCTCGGGCCTCATCACGCAGCGTTTCGAGTCGATCCGCAAGGTGGCGCACATCGGCTCGCCGCTGCTCGTGGTGCATGGCAGTGACGACAGCCTGATTCCGCCCTCCCTGGGCAGGCGGCTTTATGAAGCGGCCCAGGGGCCCAAGCGCTTCGTCCTGGTGGAGGGCGGCACCCACCACAGCACCAACAGCGTGGGCGAGGCGCAGTACCGCGAGGCGCTGGCGGACCTGTTCCGGATCCCCGCCGGGCCGGTGCCCGCGCGCGCGCCGGCACAACGGGCCTCGGGAGCCAGTTCCGCGGCCTGACCGGGCCAGGCCCGGCAGGGTTACGGGGGGGTCAGCCCACTGCGGCCGCGGCGGCGCCCCGTGCCGCCATGATCTCCGGCAGGTGGCCGCCGATCCAGTCGGCCAGGGCCTGCACGTGCCGGCCGACCTCTCGCCCCAGAGGCGTCAGGCGGTACTCGACGTGCGGCGGCACGACAGGATAGGCCTTGCGCTCCACGAAGCCGTCCCGCTCCAGCACCTGCAGCGTCTGCGCCAGCATGCGCTCGCTCACGCCGCCCACCTTGCGCCGCAGCTCGCTGAACCGCAGCGTGCGGTCGTCGAGCGCCACCAGCACCAGCACCCCCCAGCGGCTCGTGACGTGCTGCAGGATCTCGCGCGCGGGGCAGTCCGGCGACAGCACGTCGCCCCGGCGCATCAGTTCGGCCATGGGAAGGGACGCTAAGGCACCACACGCCGGCGGCGGTGGGTGCGACGGTTCCAGGGCTGTGTCGGCGGAAACAGGGACTTGAACGGGGATGGGAAAGGCGGCGCGCTGGTCCATCACTTACCTTTTTGTAGGTACTTACGAAAAGTTTGCTTGATGGTTATTGTCGCGTCTTCGTCCATTCATCACAAGGAACACGACATGATCGCCATCACCGGAGCCTCCGGCCAGCTCGGCCGCCTCGTCATCGACACCCTGCTGCGCACGGTTTCCGCCCGGGACATCGTGGCGCTGGTGCGCACCCCCGCCAAGGTGCAGGACCTCGCCGAACGCGGAGTCGTGGTGCGGCAGGCCGACTATGCCGCGCCCGCCGGCTGGGATGCGGCCCTGCGGGGCGTGCGCCGGCTGCTGCTGGTCTCCAGCAGCGAAGTGGGGCAACGGACGGCGCAGCACCGCACCGTCATCGATGCCGCGCGGCGCGCGGGCATGGAACTGCTGGCCTACACCAGCGTGCTGCACGCGGAGACCTCGGCCCTGGAACTGGCGCGCGAGCACCGGGACACCGAGGCGCTGCTGCGGGAATCCGGCGTGCCCCACGTGCTGCTGCGCAATGGCTGGTACACCGAGAACTACCTGGCCGGGGTGGGCGCCGCGCTGCAGCACGGAGTGCTGCTGGGCAGCGCGGGCGACGGCCGCATCGCGTCGGCAGCCCGGGCGGACTATGCCGAAGCGGCCGCCGCGGTGCTGCAGGCGCCGGACCAGGCCGGCAAGGTGCATGAACTGGCGGGCGACAGCGCCTATACGCTGGCGGAACTGGCGGCGAAAATCTCGCGCGCGTCGGGCCGGTCCATCCCCTACCGCGATCTTTCCGAAGCGGAATACGCCAGGATCCTGGAAGGTGCCGGCCTGCCCGCGCCGTTCGCAGCCATCCTGGCCCAGTCCGATGCCGCGGCGGCACAGGGAGCGCTTTTCGACGGCAGCGGCCAGCTGGCACGGCTCATCGGCCGGCCGACCACGCCCTGGCAAGGCCAGGCCGCCGAGGCCGTCCGCGCCGCCATGCCGGGCTGACCTGCCGGCCACGGGCAGGCACTGCGCGCTGGTACGCTCCGGGGGATCATGTCCACTCACCCTTCCCTGCCGGCCGCCGGTGCACCGGCACCCCACCTGCCCCGCGGAGCGGCCGCTCCGGCCCTTCCTGCCTGCATCGCGCTGGCAGGCCCCACCGCATCGGGCAAGACGGCCGGGGCGCTGGCGCTGGCCCGCGCGCTCGCGCCGCACCGCCCCGTGGAAATCGTGAGCGTGGATTCGGCACTGGTGTACCGCGGCATGGACATCGGCACGGCCAAGCCGACGGCCGCCGAGCAGGCGGCCGTGCCGCACCACCTGATCGACATCCGCGATCCGCTGCAGCCCTACAGCGCGGCCGAATTCGTGGCCGACGCGCAGCGGCTCGTGCGCGCGATCCAGGCGCGCGGCGCCCTGCCGCTGCTGGTGGGGGGCACGATGCTGTACTTCAAGGCGCTGTGGGACGGTATCGACGACATGCCGCCGGCCGACGCCGCCGTGCGGGCCCGGCTGGAAGCACAGGCCGCGGCCGAAGGCTGGCCGGCCCTGCATGCGGAACTGGCCCGCGTGGACCCGCAGACGGCAGCCCGGCTCGCGCCCGGCGACAGCCAGCGCATCCAGCGGGCGCTGGAAGTCTGGCACGTGTCCGGGCGCCCGCTGTCGAGCTTCCACACCCGCGCTGCCCCGTCCGGGCATGCTGCGGACGCGGGGCACGGGCCCATGCCGCTTTTTTCGCTGGAGCCCCAGGAGCGTGCCTGGCTGCACGAACGCATCGCCCAACGCTTCGACGCCATGCTGGACGAAGGGTTCGTGGACGAAGTGCGGCGCCTGCGCGCGCGCGGCGACCTGCATCCGGACCTGCCATCGATGCGCTGCGTGGGCTACCGCCAGGCCTGGGAGGCGCTGGACGAAGAAGAGCGCACCGGCCGGCTGCCGCTGGCGGAGCTGCGCGAGCGCGGCATCGCCGCCACCCGGCAGCTCGCCAAGCGGCAGATCACCTGGCTGCGCGCGATGCCGTGGCGCCACGCGATCGCCTGCGATGCACCCGGCGCCACGGACCGCTGGGTGGCGGCCGCACTCGATGCACTCGGGGTGCAGGCATGACGGCTAACCGCGGCGCGGCCTCCGCGGGCATGCCGCTGCTGCAGGCGGCCGGGCTGACGCGCCATTACGGCACCGGAACGCCCGTGTTTCGCGACGTCGATCTGGCCGTGCAGCCCGGGGAATTCATCGCCATCGTCGGCGAATCCGGCGTAGGCAAATCCACGCTGCTCAACTGCCTGGCCGGGCTGGACCATTGGCAGGCCGGCAGCGTGCGCCATGGCGCGGCCGACCTGGGCACGATGGACGATGCGGAGCGCGCCCGGTGGCGGCGCGTGCACGTGGGTTTCGTGTTCCAGGCGTTCCACGTGCTGCCGCACCTGGATGTGGCGCAGAACGTGGCACTGCCGCTGATGCTGCTGGGCCGCAGCGACCCGGCGCGGGTGGACCGCATGCTGGAGGCGGTGGGCCTGCAGGGCCTGGGTATGCGGCTGCCCCTGCAGCTGAGCGGCGGCCAGCTGCAGCGCGTGGCCATCGCGCGCGCGCTGGTGCACGGCCCGGGCCTGCTGCTGGCCGACGAGCCCACCGGCAACCTGGACCCTGCCACCGCGGAACGGGTGATGGACCTGCTCGTCGCGCAGACGCGCGACCACGGGGCCGCGATGGTGCTCGTCACCCATTCGCGGGCCGCGGCGCAGCGCGCCGACCGCACGCTGCGCCTGACGGCGGACGGCATCCGGCCGGAGGGCATCGCGGCCGGCTGAACCGCCCTATTCGATCGCGAGCCGCTGCCCGCCCGTGCCGCGCTTCTTGGGCAGCGTCAGCGTGAGCACGCCGTGGTCGTATTTCGCCTTGGCCTCCTGCGCGTCGATCTCGGCCGGCAGCTGGAACGAGCGGGCCACCGCGCCGTAATAGCGCTCCGAGCGCAGCACCTTGTCGCCTTCGGTCTGCTGGTCGTGCTGCCGCACCTCGGCACGCAGGCTCACGACGTTGCCGTCGAGCGAGACGTGGATGTCTTCCTTGGGCACGCCGGGAATCTCGGCATGCACGGTATAGCCGCCATCGTTTTCCTTCACGTCCACCTTGATCTGCTGCGGCGTGGGCAGGCCGTCGCCGTGCAGCGGGCGCACGTAGAAGCCGGGCGCGAAGTCCTTGAAAAATTCGTCCAGAAGACCGCCACGGGTCACGAGTGAATTCATGATGAGCTCCTTCGTCGTGTCGAACATCGGGGTTGGAAGACGGGCCGGCATGCCGGCCGCAATGCCCATATAGGCCTGCGGCCAAGCGCTTCAAGACCCCGTGCAGCCTCCACGCACGGGCCGTGACGGCGGCGCCACAATCGCTCCATGCTCGCCTTGCTCCGCACCTTTTCCTGGCAGGAACTGCGCCGCCATCCCTGGCGCACCGCGGTGGCCATGGTCTCCGTCATGCTGGGCGTCGCACTGGCCTTCGCGGTGCATGTGATCCATGCCTCCGCGCTCTCGGAATTCAGCCAGGCCGTGCGCGCGGCCGGCGGCCAGCCCGACCTGCAACTGCGCGCGGCGCAGGGCGACCTGCCGGAGGCGCTGTACGGCCCCGTGGCCACCCATGCCCTGGTGGCACGGGCGGGCCCCGTGCTGGAGGTGTCCGTGCAGGCCTCCACTCCCGGACGCAGCCCGGTGGCGCTGCGCGTGGTGGCCGCGGATGCCCTCCTGCTCGGCGCCATGGCGCCGGAGCTCGCCCCGCGGCCCTTCCCGGACGCGGACCGGCTCGCCATCCTGTCACCGGACACGCTGTTCCTCAATGCAGCCGCGATGCAGGCCCTGGGCCTGCAGGCCGACCGCGGCAGCCCGGTCACCTTGCGCCGGGGCCTGGCCGGGCACGCTGCCCGGGTGGCCGGCACGGTGGCGGCCGCCGGGCCGCCGCTGGCGGTGATGGACATCGGCGCGGCGCAGGATTTCTTCGGCCGTGCGGGCCGCCTGAGCCGCATCGACGTGCAGTTGCAGCCCGGGCGGCGCGTGGAGGATTTCCAGGCAGCGCTGCCGCAGATGCTGCAGGCCGCGGGCCTGGAGGCGGCCGACGCAGCGGGCATCGCCATCGTGCGGCCGCAGGACACGGCCCGGCGCACGGACGACCTGTCCCGTGCCTACCGGGTGAACCTGACGGTGCTGGCCCTGGTCGCGCTCTTCACCGGAGGCTACCTGGTGTTTTCCGTACTGGCGCTGAGCGTGGCGCGCCGCAGTCCGCAATTCGCGCTGCTGGGGGTGCTCGGCGCCACGCCACGCATGCGGCGGGCCCTGGTGCTGGCCGAGTCCGCGGCCCTGGGAGCCGCCGGCAGCGTGGCCGGCATCGCGCTCGGCACGGGCCTGGCAGCGCTGGCACTGCGCGCCATGGGTGGCGACCTGGGCGGAGGGTACTTCGAGGGCGTGCGCCCCTCGCTGCAGTGGAATGCCGGCGCCGCATTGCTGTACGCGGCGCTGGGGACCGCCGCCGCGCTGGCGGGGGGCTGGTGGCCCGCGCGCTCGGCGGAACGGCTGGCGCCGGCCGTCGCGCTCAAGGGGGCCGGCACGGCCTCCGACATGCAGCCCCGGCTGGCACTGCCCGCGCTGTGCGCCGCAGCAGGATGTGCGCTGGCATTCGCGCCGCCGGTAGCAGGGCTGCCGCTCGGTGCGTATGCGTCGGTCGCGCTGCTGCTGGTGGGCGGCATCGGCCTGCTGCCGGTGCTGGTGCACGGGCTGCTGAGCCTGCTGGCCCCCTGGGCGGGCCGCCGCCCTTTGTCGATGCTCGCCGTGGAGCGTGCGCGGCGGATGCACGGCATGGCGGCCGTGGCGGTCGGCGGCGTGGTGGCCAGCCTGGCCCTGTCCGTGGCATTGACGGTGATGGTGGCCAGCTTCCGCGGCTCGGTGCTGCAATGGCTGGATACCGCGCTGCCCGCGCCGCTGTACCTGCGTGCGACGGGTGCCGGCGGGGGCGGCGGCGACGCGCCCTTTCCGCCGGGGTGGGACGACACCGTGGCGCGGCTGCCCGGTGTGGAGCGGGCCGAGGCGCTGCGCATCGGCAGCCTGCTGCTGGATCCCTCACGTCCCGCCGTGGCGCTGCTGGCCCGGTCCTTCGGGCGCGGCGCGGCGCAGACACTGCCGCTGCGCGATGCACCGCTGCCCGTGCCTCCAGGCCGTATCGCGGTGTACGTGAGCGAAGCACTGGCCGACCTGTACGGGGTGAAGCCGGGCACCCACTGGCCGGCGCTGTCCCGGGCCATGGCCCTGCGCGCGCGGGGCGCCGGACAGCCCGCGGCCGAGTTCTTCGTCGCGGGCATATGGCGCGACTATGTGCGCCAGTTCGGCGCGGTGGCCATGGAGCGCCGCGACTACATCCGGCTCACGGGCGATGCCGGCATCGACGACCTGGCGATATGGCCCGTGGCGGGCGTGGACGAGGCCGCGCTGCGGTCCGCCATCACGGACCGGCTGCCGCAGGCGCTGCGTGCGGGCGGGGAGCCCGCCATCGAGTTCAGCACCGCACAGGCGATCCGGGAACGCTCCCTCGCGCTCTTCGACCGCAGCTTCGCCGTGACCTACTGGCTGCAGGCCGTGGCCATCGGCATCGGGCTGTTCGGCATCGCCGCGAGCTTCTCGGCACAGGTGCTCGCGCGGCGCAAGGAACTGGGCCTGCTGTCGCACCTGGGCCTGACGCGCCCGCAGATCCTCGGGGTGGTGGCGGGCGAAGGCGCGGCCTGGACCGCCGTCGGGGCCGTCGCGGGCCTGGCGCTCGGCTGTGCCGTCTCGGCCGTGCTCGTCCACGTGGTGAACCCGCAAAGCTTCCACTGGACGATGGAGATGCACATTCCCGCGGCGCGCCTTGCGCTGCTCAGCTGCGCCGTGGTCGCCACGGGAACGGTGGCGGCGTGGCTTGCGTGCTACTCGTCTGCATCCCGCCACGCAGAACTCGCCCTGAGGGAGGATTGGTAAGCAAAAAATTTCCTTGCCTTCTGATGCATTTTTTTTAATTTCACGCACAATCCAAGCTATTGCGAATAGCTATTGGGGTTCCGGGGAGGACGCCCCATGCACAAGGTGCTTTCAACACCACCGAAGCTGACCAACGATTACTACATTCACCGCATCCGCAGGGCCGCTCGCGCCGTCCCTGCAGGTTGCAGAGGAGATTCCATGTTTCGTCACACCCTGCGCTGGCTGGCCGGCGCCGCGCTCGCCGTCACCCTCTGCGCACCCGCCGCGGCCCAATGGGTGGTCCCGCCGGGCTCATCGCTCGACGTGCCTCCGGGCGGTACCGTGGACATCGCCTGCACCTCGCTGGACATGCAGGGCACGCTGAACCTCAGCGGCGGCACGTTGTCGGTGGACTCTTCCGCAACGTTTGCCTCCGGCTCCAACGTGACCGGCTCCGGGGGCACCATCTCGGTGGGCGGAGACCTCATCGCCACGGGCCCGGTGAACACGGGCAACAACACCCTCGTGCTGCGCGACGGATGCGACCCGGGCAACACGTCCCAGATCAGCGGGAACATCGTCGTGCAGAACCTTGTGCTGCAGAGCACGACGGGCCGCAACTTCGTCCTGCCCGCAGGCGCCAACATCACGGTGCTGGGCTCGCTCACGATCCAGGGCACCCAGGCGCAGCCGGTCCAGCTCACGGCCGCCAGCGGCACGGCCGTGGTCAACCTGGGACCGAACGCGACCGTCACCCGCAATTTCGCCAGCGTGCCGCCCACGGTGCAGATCGGGGCCGCAGCGACGGCAGTGGCCTCGATTCCCACGCTCAGTGAATACGGCCTGATGCTGCTGTCCCTTCTGATGGGCGCGCTCATGGTCTGGAAACAACGCCGCAAACCGGTGGCGCACCCGCACCGCGCAGGCTGAATACCCTTCCCGGGCGAAGCACCGTTGCCCGGGCACGGTACCTGCCGGGAGCGCCGCGTGCGCATCCAAGACATCCAAAGATCCAGTAGAGAGAGGGTTCCACCATGCCGAAAAAACGCCCGGGCCGCCATTGGGCCGCCACCACGCTGTGCTCCGTCATCGCCCTGCATGCCGCAGGCGCGCTCGCCGCGGACGTGACCGTCACGCCCCCTGCCGGCGGCGGCTTCGTCGTCAAGGGCGGCAGCCAGGAGCGGCTGCGCGTGCAGGGCACGGGAGAGGTCTACATTCCCGGCCTGTCCTCGACCGGCACGAGCAACAACCTGACCTGCTATGACGCAGGCACGGGGCAGCTCACCAAGTGCGCTCCCGGCGTGGGCGGCGGCGCGACGGGAGCCACGGGTCCCATGGGTCCCACCGGGGCGACCGGCCCTGCCGGCGCCACGGGTGTGACCGGCGCCACCGGCGCGGCCGGCCCGACGGGCGCCACCGGGGTGACCGGGGCCACTGGGCCCTCCGGAACCGGTGCCACCGGCGCCACGGGCCCGACAGGCGCCACGGGCGCTACCGGAGCCACGGGACCGACCGGCCCGACGGGCGCCACGGGTGCAGAGGGAGCCACCGGGGTGACAGGCCCGACCGGCGCCACGGGTGCGACGGGTCCCCAGGGCACACAGGGTCCGCAAGGTACCCAGGGCATCCAGGGAGTTCAAGGCAACACTGGAGCGACAGGTCCCACCGGGGCCACCGGCCCTACAGGTGCGACAGGCGATACCGGCGCGACCGGGGCCACGGGCCCGACGGGGAGCGTGGGAACACTCACCACTACTTCCGCCGGCGATACCTGCGGCAGCAGCGGGCTCAAGGAGGTTACCGCCACCTGCACCGCGGGCAACGCGGTCTCGGGTGGATGCCGCACCGCCGATCCTCTGGTGAACCTGTTGACCCAGGCCTACAAGAGTTCGGACAACCAATGGAGATGCTCGTATTCCTGCTCTTCCGCAGTGGGCATCACAGCGGAGGCTTACTGCCAATGATGCACCGGGGGCACGAAGTGGCGTGCGGTTCCCGCGCAGCATGCCGGTGCCCGTACCTTCTCCGGCTGCCGTGAACTCCCCCCGCATCTGCCTCAACATGATCGTGAAGAACGAGGCACCGGTGATCACCCGGTGCCTCGCTTCCGTGCGGCCCTTCATCGACCACTGGGTGATCGTGGACACGGGCTCCACGGACGGCACGCAGGACATCGTCCGCGATTTCCTGCAGGGCGTGCCCGGCAGCCTGCACGAGCGGCCCTGGAAGGATTTCGCTCACAACCGCAACGAGGCGCTGGAGCTCGCCAGGCCGCAGGCGGACTACGTGCTCTTCATCGATGCGGACGAGCAGTTGCGCGTGCCCGGGGGATTCACCTGGCCCACGCTGTCCGCGGACGGGTACATGTTCACCTGCCGCATGGGCGACTGCGAGTACCTGCGCAATGCCATGGTCGCCGCGCGCGTGCCCTGGCGCTGGGAAGGCGTGCTGCACGAGTTCCTGGCCGCGCCCGCGCACGCACCCTGGCAGCCGCTGCCCGGCCCGGTGATCGATGTATCCCACGACGGCGCCCGTGCCCGCGATCCGCAGACCTACCTGCGCGACATCGCCGTGCTCGAACAGGCGCTGCGGGACGAGCCCGGCAACACGCGCTATGCGTTCTACCTGGCCCAGAGCCTGCGGGACGCGGGCCGGCTGCAGGCGTCGCGGGACGCCTACCGCCGGCGCGCGGCGATGGGCGGCTGGGACGAGGAATGCTGGTTCGCGGCCTTCCAGGTCGCCGTGCTCACCGAACGCCTGGAAGCCCCGCCGCACGAGGTGCGCGACGCCTATCTCGCGGCCTACGCGCAGCGGCCCGCGCGCGCGGAGCCCCTGTGCGAACTGGCCCGCTACCACCGGCTGCGGTCGGAGTTCGCGCTGGCCCACCTCTACGCCCAGCAGGCGGCGCGCATGCCGCGGCCGGCCGACATCCTGTTCGTGGATGCCGGCGTCTATGCATGGCGCTCGCTCGACGAACTCGCCGTGAGCGCGTTTTACGTACAGGCCTTCGAACAGGGCCGCGAGGCGCTGCAGAAGCTGCTGCGCGAGCGGCATTTCCCGCCTTCCGAGGCCGCGCGCATCGAGGCCAACCAGCCCTTCTTCGGGCTGTAGAGCAGGATGCGCTGCGGCACGCTCCGCGGCACCCGCGCCTGCGATACTTCCCGCATGACCGCTCTTCCCTCCTCCGGCGTCGCGCCCGGCGGCTGGCTGCACCAGGCCATTGCCCGCATCGAGGCCGACTACCACCGCAGCGCCGACACGCACCTCATTCCGCTCAATCTGCCGGCCTATGCGGCCCACGGCATCGACCTCTACCTGAAGGACGAGTCCACCCACCCCACGGGCAGCCTGAAGCACCGGCTCGCGCGTTCGCTGTTCCTCTACGCGCTGTGCAACGGCTGGGTGCACGAAGGCTCGACCATCGTCGAGTCCTCCAGCGGCTCCACGGCGGTGAGCGAGGCGTATTTCGCGCGGCTGCTGGGCCTGCCTTTCGTGGCGGTGATGCCGCGCCGCACTTCGGTGGAAAAGGTGGCGCAGATCGAGTTCCACGGCGGCCGCTGCCACTTCGTGGACAGCCCCGCCGAGGTGTACGACGCGGCACGGGCGATCGCGGCCGACACCGGGGGGCACTACATGGACCAGTTCACCTATGCCGAACGGGCCACGGACTGGCGCGGCAACAACAACATCGCCGAGAGCATGTTCGTGCAGATGCAGCGCGAGCGCCACCCCGTGCCGCGCTGGATCGTGGTCGGTGCCGGCACGGGGGGCACGAGCGCCACCATCGGCCGCTACATCCGCTACCAGCAGTACGCGACGCAGGTCTGCGTGGCCGATCCGGCCGGCTCGGTGTTCAGCGCCTACTGGCGCTCGGGTGACGGCACGCTCACGGCGGCAGGCTCGCGCATCGAGGGCATCGGCCGCCCGCGCGTGGAGCCGAGTTTCATCCGCACGCTCGTGGACCACATGGAGGAAGTGGCGGATACCGATTCGGTCGCGGCGATGCAGGTGCTCTCGCAATTGCTCGGACGGCGCGTCGGCCCCTCCACGGGCACCAACTTCGCGGCCATGCTGCGCCTGGCCAGCGGCATGCGCAAGCGCGGCGAACGGGGCTCGCTGCTGTCGCTGCTGTGCGACTCGGGCGAACGCTACCTGCCCACCTACTTCGACGAGGCCTGGGTGGCCGGCACCATCGGCGACTGCGCGGCCGCGCGCGCCGGCATCCAGGCCAGCATGGACGCCTGACCATGCCGGGTCGCCCCACGCGCCGCGCCTGCCTCGCCGCAGCGGTCGGCGCCGCGTCCGCCAGCGCGTGGATGCCCTGGCCGGCACACGCGCTGCCCGCGCGTACTCTGGCGTTTCCGCGCGACCACGGCAGCCACCCGGACCTGCGCACCGAGTGGTGGTACATCACCGGGCACGCCCATGCGGACGGCCAGGACTGGGGCTTCCAGATCACCTTCTTCCGCTCCCGGGTGGACGAGACCCGCACGCTGCGCTCCGCCTTCGCGGCCCACCAGTTGCTGTTCGCGCATGCCGCGCTCACCGACGTGCGCAGCGGCCGGCTGCTGCACGACCAGCGCCTCGCGCGTGCGGGCTTCGGCGTGGCGCAGGCGCAGGAATCCGACACGTCCATCCGGATCGGGGACTGGTCGCTTGCCCGCAGCGGCACGGCGGACGGTGGCAGCCGGTACGCGGCCCGCATTCCGGCGGAACGCTTCACCCTGGAACTGGAGTTCGACAGCACCCAGCCCCTGATCCTGCAGGGCCGCCAGGGCCTGTCGCGCAAGGGGCCGCAGCCGGAGCAGGCGAGCTACTACTACAGCCAGCCACAGCTGGCGGTGCGCGGCACGATCGCGCTGCCGGGCAGGCGCCTTGCGATCGGCGCGGACGGCAGCGCCGCCCCCCGCACGGCACGCGCCTGGCTGGACCACGAATGGAGCGAGGCCCTGATGCACCCCGAGGCCGTGGGCTGGGACTGGATCGGCATGAACCTGGCGAACGGCGGCGCCCTCACTGCCTTCCGGCTGCGCCGCCGGGACGGCAGCGCGCTCTGGGCCAGCGGCTCGTTCCGCGCAGGTGCGAACGCCCCGCTGCAGGTCTTCGAGCAGGCGGAGGCCATGGCCTTCACGCCCCTGCGGCACTGGACCAGCCCGCGCACCGGCACGCGCTATCCCGTGGCCTGGCGCATCGACACGCCCGCCGGCCGCTTCGAGGTCGATGCCCTGGCCGACGACCAGGAACTGGACAGCCGCGGCTCCACCGGCGCGATCTACTGGGAGGGCCTGAGCGTGCTGCGCGACGCTTCCGGCAGCGAGGTGGGCCGCGGCTACCTGGAACTCACCGGCTACGCGGGCGCGCTGCGCCTGTGATGCGGCTGGTGAAAAACCCGGACCTCTCGGGCCATCAGATGCAAGCCATGTTCACGGACTCTGAATAATCAGAGCCGCACCTATCGGATGGCCGCGGAGCAGGCCACGCCAGCAGACGCCGTGGAACCGGCTTTGCCGGGCCACCGGCGGCGTCCCCCTTGGGAGAAGGCGCCGAAGGCGACTCAGGGGGTTTTCCTAATTCTTGCGATGATCTCGCCCATGATCCCGCGGCGGAATGCCAGCACGCAGACCACGAAGATCAGGCCGGTGACGATGGTCACCGATTCGCCCAGCGTGCGGAACCAGTCCACGCCCGTGAGGGACGCGAGCAGGTTGCCGAATTCGCCGATCTTGTTCTCCAGCAGCACCACCACGGCGGAGCCGACCAGCGGGCCGGACAGCGTGCCCAGGCCGCCCACGAGCGTCATCAGGATCACCTGGCCCGAGGCCGTCCAGTGCACGTCCGACAGCGTGGCGAAACCCAGCACCAGCGTCTTGAGCGAGCCGGCCAGCCCCGCGATGGCGGCGGAGATCACGAAGGCCAGCAGCTTGAAGCGCTGCGTGTCGTAGCCCAGCGAGATGGCGCGCGGCTCGTTCTCCTTGATGCCCTTGAGCACCTGGCCGAAGGGCGAATGGATGGTGCGCACGATCAGCAGGAAGGCGGCCACCACCACGGCCAGTGCCACGTAGTACATCGTCACGTCGCTGGACAGGTCGAGCACGCCGAACAGCTTGCCGCGCGGCACGCCCTGCAGGCCGTCCTCGCCGCCCGTGAACGGTGCCTGAAGGCAGGCGAAGAACAGCATCTGCGCGAGCGCCAGCGTGATCATCGAGAAATAGATGCCCTGGCGGCGAATGGCCAGCCAGCCGAACAGCAGGCCCAGCAGCGCCCCGCCGGCCGTGCCCAGCAGCAGCCCGATCTCGGGCGTGAGGCCCCAGACCTTGATCGCGTGGCCGGTGACGTAGGCCGCGCCGCCCAGGAAGGCCGCATGGCCGAAGGACAGCAGTCCCGTGTAGCCCAGCAGCAGGTTGAAGGCGGAAGCGAACAGTGCGAAGCACAGCAGCTTCATCACGAAGACGGGATAGGCGCCGAGGAACGGCGCGGCGATCAGGCCCAGCAGCAGCAGGCCGTAGCCGAAGGTGGCGAGATTCTTGTGGTGCATGTGCGCGGCCCCGTCCTGGTCACTTTTCCTTGCCGAACAGGCCGGCGGGGCGGATGAGCAGCACCACCACCATGATGACGAACACCACGGTGGACGATGCCTCGGGATAGAACACCTTGGTGAAGCCTTCGACGACGCCCAGGCCCAGCCCCGTGAGGATGGAACCCATGATCGAGCCCATGCCGCCGATCACCACCACCGCGAACACCACGATGATGAGGTTCTGGCCCATGAGCGGCGTGACCTGGTACACCGGCGCGGCCAGCACGCCCGCGAAGGCGGCCAGCGCCGCACCGAAGGCGTAGGTGAGCGTGATCATCACCGGCACGTTGATGCCGAAGGCCTCCACCAGGCGCGGGTTCTCGGTGCCGGCGCGCAGGTAGGCGCCAAGCTTGGTCTTCTCGATGACATACCACGTGCCGACACAGACCACGATGGACGCCACCACCACCCACGCGCGGTAGTTGGGCAGGATCATGAAGCCCAGGTTGGTGGCGCCTTCCAGCAGCTCGGGCGTGTCGTACCCCAGGCCCGAGACACCGTAGATGGAGCGGAACACGCCTTCGATCAACAGCGTGAGCCCCAGCGTGAGCAGCAGGCCGTAGAGGTGGTCGAGCTTGTAGATCCAGCGCAGCAGCAGCCGCTCGATCGCCACGCCGAAGAGGCCGACGACGAGCGGCGCCGCGATCAGCATCACCCAGTAGTTGATGCCGAAATACGAACCCGCCATCCAGGTGAGCAGCGCCCCCAGCATGAACAGCGCGCCATGCGCGAAGTTGATGACGTTCAGCAGGCCGAAGATCACCGCCAGCCCCAGGCTGAGGATGGCGTAGAACGAACCGTTGACCAGCCCCAGCAGGAGCTGGCTCAGCAGGGCCGGCAGGGAGACACCGAAGATTTCCATGGGAGGCGGCTAGGGGGATGTATAGATGGCGCTCAGGCAATGCGGATCACTTCCAGAGCGCGCACTTGCTTTCGGCCTTGGTGGCGAAGACCTGGTCGCCCGGCAGCTTCTTCACGAGCTTGTAGTAGTCCCAGGTGCCCTTGGATTCCGCGGGCGTCTTCACCTGCATGAGGTACATGTCGTGCACGTAGCGGCCATCCGGGCGCAGCGTGCCGCTGTTGAAGAAGTCGTCCATCTTCATGCCGCGCCAGGCCTCCATCACCTGGTCGGCCTCGATGCTCTTGGCGGCTTCCACGGCCTTGAGGTAGTTCATGGTGGCCGAGTAGTCGGCCGCCTGGATCTCGGTCGGGCGGCGCTTGGTCTTCTCCATGAAGCGGTCGGCGAACTTGCGGGTCTCGTCGTTCAGGTCCCAGTACCAGCTGGTGGTGAACTGCAGGCCCTCCGTGGTCTTCAGGCCCAGGCTGTGGATGTCGCTGAAGAAGATCAGCAGGCCGGCGAGCTTCATGTTCTTGCCGATGCCGAATTCCTTGGCGGCCTTGATCGAGTTGATCGTGTCGCCGCCCGCGTTCGCCAGGCCCAGGATCTGCGCCTTCGAGTTCTGCGCCTGCAGCAGGAAGGACGAGAAGTCCGACGCATTGAGCGGGTGCCGCACGGAGCCGACCACGGTGCCGCCCTTTTCCTTCACCACGCGGGAGGTGTCGGCCTCTAGCGCATGGCCGAACGCGTAATCAGCCGTGAGGAAGAACCAGCTCTTGCCGCCCGCGTCCACGATGGCCGCGCCCGTGCCCTTGGCGAGCGCCACGGTGTCGTAGGCGTAGTGCACGGTGTAGGGGCTGCACTGCTCGTTGGTCAGAGCCGAGGTCGCCGCGCCGTTGTTGATGAAGACGCGCTTCTTCTCCTGCGCCACCTTGGCCATCGCCAGCGCCGTGCCCGAGTTGGTACCGCCGAAGACCATGGTCAGGCCCTGCGTGTCGATCCATTCGCGTGCCTTGCTGGCCGCGATGTCCGCCTTGTTCTGGTGGTCCGCCGTGAGCAGTTCGATCGGGCGGCCGAGCACCTTGCCGCCGAAGTCGTCGATGGCCATCTGGATCGCCACCGCGCCGTTCTTGCCTTCCACGTCGGCATACAGGCTCGACATGTCGGTGATGAAGCCGATCTTCACCGGAGCGTCCTGCTGCGCATGCGCGGCCGAGGCGGCGAAGAGTCCTGCGGCGCCGAGCGCCATTGCCAGTTTCGTGATTCCGTGTGCCATGGTCCTTGTCTCCTTCTGTTGTCGTTCGTCCATCGCGGGAAAGCGGCTGTCAGGCCCAGCGCGTCACTTCCAGAGCGTGCACTTGCTCTCGGCCTTGGTGGTCCACACCTGGTCGGCGGGGAGCTTGGCGACCACCTTGTAGTAGTCCCATGGCTCCTTGGATTCGGCGGGCGACTTCACCTGCATCAGGTACATGTCGTGCGCGAAGCGGCCGTCGGGGCGGATGCTGCCTTTGGCATAGAAGTCGTCGATGGGCGTGGACTTGAGCTTTTCCATCACCTTGTCGGCGTCCGTGCTCTTGGCGGCCTCCACCGCCTTGAGGTAGTTCATCGTGGCCGAGTAGTCGGCCGCCTGGATGTCCGTGGGCATGCGCTTGGTCTTGGCGAAGAACTTGCGGCCGAAGGCGCGCGTCTTGTCGTCGAGGTTCCAGTCCCAGCTGGTGGTGAGCAGCAGGCCTTCCGTGTTCTTCAGGCCAAGGCTGTGGATGTCGGTGAGGAACACCAGCAGGCCCGCCATCTTCATGCTCTTGTTGATGCCGAACTCGCGCGCGGCCTTGATCGCGTTGATCGTGTCGCCGCCCGCGTTCGCCAGGCCCAGGATCTGCGCCTTGGAGTTCTGCGCCTGCAGCAGGAACGAGGAGAAGTCCGACGCATTGAGCGGATGCTTCACGCTGCCCAGCACGCGGCCGCCCTTTTCCTTCACCACCTTGGCCGTGTCGGCCTCCAGCGCGGCGCCGAAGGCATAGTCGGCCGTGAGGAAGAACCAGTCCTTGCCGCCCTGCTGCACCACGGCACCGCCCGTGCCCTTGGCCAGGGCCACGGTGTCGTAGGCGTAGTGCACGGTATAGGGGCTGCACTGTTCGTTGGTGAGCGCCGACGTGCCCGCGCCGTTGACGATGAAGACACGCTTCTTCTCCTGCGCCACCTTGGCCATCGCCAGCCCGGTGCCGGAGTTCGTGCCGCCGAAGAGCATCGTCAGCCCCTGCGTGTCGATCCACTCGCGCGCCTTGCTGGCCGCGATGTCGGCCTTGTTCTGGTGGTCGGCGGAGACCAGCTCGATCGGCATGCCCAGCACCTTGCCGCCGAAGTCGTCGATCGCCATCTGGATCGCCACCGCGCCGTTCTTGCCCTCCACGTCCGCATACAGGCTCGACATGTCGGTAATGAAGCCGATCTTCACCTTGCCGTCCTGCGCCTGCACGGCCGGGGCGGCGCACAGGCCCGCGAGGCCGAGCGCCACGGCGAGGGTTCTGAAGGTCGCGGTGGTGCGTGGGTGTTTCTTCATGTCGTCGTCTCCTGAGGCTGGGTGGTCGTTCGGGTCGGGTTCGGCGCGGAGCAGGCAGGGCCGGCGGCTCACACGCCCAGCAATTCGTTCAGCACGGGCATGCGCTGCTCCAGTTCGTCGGCGCCGAACTGCAGGGCGATGCTGCCGTGCTCCATCACGTAGAAGCGGTCGGCGAGCGGCGCGGCGAAGCGGAAGTTCTGCTCCACCATCACCACCGTGTAGCCCTTCTGGCGCAACGTGGTGATCATGCGTGCCAGGGCCTGCACGATCACGGGCGCGAGCCCTTCCGAGATCTCGTCGAGCAGCAGCAACTGGGCACCCGTGCGCAGGATGCGCGCCACGGCCAGCATCTGCTGCTCCCCGCCCGACAGGCGCGTGCCCTGGCTGTGGCGGCGCTCCGCGAGGTTGGGGAACATCGCATAGATCTCGTCCAGCGGCATACCGGCGCGGCCGGTCTTGAGCACGGGCGGCAGCAGCAGGTTCTCCTCGCAGGACAGGCTGGAGAAGATGCCGCGCTCCTCGGGGCAGTAGCCCACGCCCAGGTGCGCGATGCGGTGCGTGGGCATCTGGATGGTTTCCTGTCCGTTGATCTTCACCGATCCCTTGCGCGCGCCCGTCAGGCCCATCACCGCACGCAGCGTGGAGGTGCGGCCCGCGCCGTTGCGGCCCAGCAGCGTGACCACCTCGCCGGGCTGCACGACCATGTCCACGCCGTGCAACACGTGCGATTCGCCGTACCAGGCCTCCAGGCCGCGGATTTCGAGAGCGGGGGCGGCCATCAGTGGGCTCCCTGAAGCTGGCCGTCGGTCGTGCCCATGTAGGCCTCCATGACCTGCGGGTTGCGCGAGACCTCCTCGTACGGCCCCTCGGCCAGAACGGCCCCGCGCTGCAGCACCGTGATGCGGTCCGCGATGGTGGAGATGACTTTCATGTTGTGCTCGACCATGAGGATCGTGCGGCCGGCCGACACCTTCTTGATGAGCTGCGTGACGCGGTCCACATCCTCGTGGCCCATGCCCTGCGTGGGCTCGTCGAGCAGCATCAGTTCGGGCTCCATCGCGAGCGTCGTGGCGATCTCCAGCGCGCGCTTGCGGCCGTAGGGCAGGTTGACGGTGACCTCGTCGGCCAGGTCGGCGAGGCCCACTTCCGCGAGCAGTTCGCGCGCCCGGCTGTCGAGGTGCGCCAGGCTGCGCTCGCTTTTCCAGAAATGGAACGACGTGCCCAGCCGGCGCTGCAGGCCGAGCCGCACGTTCTCGGTGAGCGTCAGGTGCGGGAACACGGCCGAGATCTGGAAGGAGCGGATCACCCCGCGCCGGGCGATCTGCGCGGGCGCCTCGCGGGTGATGTCCGCGCCGTTGAAGGTGATGGTGCCGGACGTGGGCTCCAGAAACTTGGTCAGCAGGTTGAAGCAGGTGGTCTTGCCAGCGCCATTGGGGCCGATCAACGCATGGATGGAACCGCGGCGCACCGACAGGTTCACATCGCTGACCGCGGTGAAGCCCTTGAATTCCTTGGTGAGATGGCGGGTTTCGAGGATGACGTCGTCGCTCATGGGGCAGGAGCCGCTCCGTGGTGGGCCCCTCCGGCACGCCGCGCGAGGGACGGCGGCGCATGCCGGGGGGCAGGGTTGCGGTGCATCGTATGCCGCCCTGCCGAAGGCCAGGAACTGGGACAAATGCCTATGTATAAACGCCTAAGCAAACACCCCCCACCCCGCCGCCGGGGCCGCCCAGCGCGGGCGGGATCTCCTCGGGCAGCCCACGGGCTTTCAGGGCCATGACCGCCCGGGAGACATTGCAGGGCCTTCACATCACGCTACCCATTCGATAGCAATTTTGCGACGCGGCAAGGGCATTCCTCCCGCAGCCCGCCACCTCCCTACACTGGCGTCACCATGCCATCCGCCGCCGCACCGCACCACCAATCCGCCACGCCTCCGGGAAACCCCTCGCGCCCACCGACGCGCGCACTGGCGGGCCTGGTCCCCTTCCTGCGGCCGTACGCGGGCCGCATTGCCCTCGCGCTGGTGTTCCTGGTGCTGGCAGCGGCTGCCACGCTGGCCTTTCCCGTGGCCCTGCGCTCGCTGATCGACGGCGGCCTGCTGCCCGGCGACCGTGGCGCGCAGGCCATGGCGCTGCGGGAGCACTTCGGGCTGCTGTTCGGCGTGGCCGTGGCGCTGGGCGTGTTCTCGGCAGCGCGCTTCTACCTGGTCAGCTGGCTCGGCGAGCGGGTCACCGCCGACCTGCGCAACGCCGTGTACGCGCACGTGCTGCGCCAAAGCCCGGCCTTCTTCGAAACCACGCAGACGGGCGAGGTCCTCTCGCGCCTGACCACCGACACCACGCTGGTGCAGACCGTGGTGGGATCCTCCCTGTCCATGGGCCTGCGCAACGCGGTGATGGGGCTGGGCGCGCTGGGCATGCTGGTCTGGAGCCATCCGCGCCTGATGGCCGTGGTGCTGCTGGGCATCGTGCTGGTGGTCGCTCCCACGGCCTGGATCGGGCGCCGGGTGCGGCGGCTGTCGCGCGACAGCCAGGACCGCGTGGCGGACGCCAGCGCGCTCGCGGGCGAAGTGCTGAACGCGATTCCCGTGGTGCAGAGCCATACGGCGGAGGCCCGTGAGAGCGCGCGCTTCCAGGCCGCCACCGCGCACGCCTTCGACGCCGCCGTGCGCCGCAGCCGCGCGCGCGCCGCCCTGGTGGCGTTCATCATCGTCGCCAATGCGGGATTGCTGCTGTGGGGCCTGTACCGGGGCACGCAGGCCGTGCTGGCCGGAGACATGTCGGCCGGGCAACTCGGCGAGACGGTGATCTACGTCATGCTGCTGGCCGGCGCGGTCGCGGTCCTGGGCGAGGTCTATGGCGACCTGCTGCGCGCGGCCGGCGCGACCGAGCGGCTGATGGAACTGCTGGCGTCCCGCCCCGGGATCGCCTCGCCCCCGGCCCCCGAGCCCCTGCCCGCGGGCAGCCAGGGCCTGCGCGTGGATTTCGAGCATGTCGGGTTCCACTATCCCTCCCGGCCAGGGCAGCCCGCGCTGCGGGACTTCGACCTGCACATCCAGCCCGGCGAGACCGTGGCGCTGGTGGGTGCGAGCGGCGCCGGCAAGACCACCGTCTTCCAGGTGCTGCAGCGCTTCTACGATGTGGATCCGGCACCGGACGGCGGCCGCATCCTGCTGGACGGGAAGGACCTGCGCACCCTGGCGCTGGACGACTTCCGCTCCCGCATCGCCGTGGTGCCGCAGGACGCCGTGGTCTTCTCGGCCTCGGCCCGCGAGAACATCCGCTATGGCCGGCCCGATGCCAGCGACGCCGAGGTGGAGGCTGCCGCCCGCGCCGCATTCGCCCACGACTTCATCGCCGCCCTGCCGGAAGGCTACGGCACGTTCCTGGGGGAGCGCGGCGTGCGCCTTTCGGGCGGGCAGCGCCAGCGCATCGCCATCGCACGCGCCCTGCTCAAGGACGCGCCGCTGCTGCTGCTCGACGAAGCCACCAGCGCGCTGGATGCCGAAAGCGAACGCATGGTGCAGGCCGCCCTGGATGCCGCGCTGCATTCGCAGGGCCGGCGCCGCACCACGCTGGTGATCGCCCACCGCCTGGCCACGGTCCAGAACGCGGACCGGATCGTCGTGATGGAACAGGGACGGGTGGTCGAGCAGGGACGGCACGCCGAGCTGATGCTGCGCGGCGGCCCGTACGCGCGCCTCGCGGCGCTCCAGTTCACGGCCTGAGCGGAAGGACCGGCCGGCGCCGCCCCCGGTGTGGCCTCTCGGGCTATTGCAGGGTTTCCTTGGCGGCCGCCGGCAGGGGCAGCGGCAGCACCGCGATGCCCTCCTCCAGCAGCTGCACCGTCTCCTGCACGCTGGCCTGGCCGCGGATGGGCCGGTCCTCGGCGTCGCCCTCATGGATGCGGCGCGCCTCCTGGGCGAACCGGCTTCCCACATCTTCGGTATGGGCCATCACATGGCGCGCCAGCCGCAGCCACGCAGCCTGCAGGGCCTGGGGCGTGGGCCCGTCGCCTCCGGAAGCGGACGGGCCGGACGGCATCGCCTGGCCCGCGTGCGCGGGAGTGCCGGGCACCGCCACGGACGATCCGGCGGAAGACTTCAGGTTCAGGCGGGGCGCGCTGAGCACTTTGCGGATTTCCCGGCTGCCGCACAGGGGGCACTCCACCAGGCCGCGGACGAGCTGGTCCTGGAAATCCGCTTCCGATGCGAACCATCCCTCGAAGGCATGGTCGAGTGCGCAATGCAGGTCAAGCACCTTCATGATGATGAAACGAAGTCCGTGGCGTGTACGTTCACATGCGCGGGGCGACGGCACGGGCGCCTGCGGGCCGCCGTCAGCCCCTGCGGCGCAGCAGGTAGCGATAGACGAAACCGGGAAAGGCCAGCGTCGCGAAGAGCGCGACCGTGATGGCATAGAACTCCCAACCCTGCGGGGCGATCTGGCCGGCACGCTTTTCCAGCAGCAGGGCCATCCCGCCCACCAGGAAATAGCACAGCAGCCACTCTCCCAGGCGCGCCGCCAGGGGCTTGGAAGGCACCGCGCGGGGCCCGACCACCAGCCAGCGGTGGTTGCAGAAAGGCAGGTTGGCGGCCACGAGGGCCGCCACGATCACGAGCCAGATGGATGCGGAGGATGACACGGGGAGCGATCGCAACAGGTCCGGAGGCAGCGCCCTTCCCTTCTCTCCACCGCCGCGCCCGCGTGGTGGCGGAGCGCGATGGAGCGGGAATGGCCGCCGGCCTCAGCAACGGCCGTTCAGGTGGCCAGCGCGCGCACCACGGCATCGGCACACAGTGCCATCAGGCCACCCGGCACGAGGCCGAGGACCAGCACCAGGGCACCGTTCACCGTCAGCACCATGCGCACGTCGAGCGGCGCGGACACGCTGGTGGCCGTCAGCGGTGCATCGAAGTACATCACCTTCACGACGCGCAGGTAGTAGAACGCGCCGATCAGCGACATCACGACGGCGAACACGGCCAGCGCGATGTACGGGGCCTGGCCCGATGCCACCAGGGCCTGCAGCACGGCGAGCTTGGCGTAGAAGCCCACCATCGGGGGGATGCCCGCCAGCGAGAACAGGCAGATGGCCATCACGCCGGCATAGAGCGGGCTGCGCTGGTTCAGGCCGGCCAGGTCGGAGATCTCTTCGCTTTCGAAACCTTCGCGCGCCAGCAGCAGGATGATGCCGAAGCTCGCCAGCGTGGTCAGCACGTAGGTCAGGATGTAGAACATCGCCGAGCTGTAGGCATTCTCGACCGCATTCGCATCCACGTTGCCGTTGATCACGCCCGACAGCAGGCCCAGCAGCACGAAGCCCATCTGGGCGATGGTCGAGTACGCCAGCATGCGCTTCAGGTTGGTCTGCGCGATGGCCGCCAGGTTGCCCACGAGCAGCGATCCGATCGCCAGCACGGCCAGCATCTGCTGCCAGTCGATGGCCAGCGGCAGCAGGCCGTCCACCAGCAGGCGGATCATGATCGCGAAGGCGGCCAGCTTGGGCGCGCTGCCGATGATGACCGTCACTGCCGTCGGGGCGCCCTGGTACACGTCCGGAATCCACATGTGGAACGGCACGGCGCCGATCTTGAAAGCGAGGCCGGCCACGACGAACACGAGGCCGAACACCAGCACCTGGTGGCGGATCTGGCCCGAATTCACGGCCTTGAAGACCTGGCCGATGTCGAGCGAGCCGGTGGCACCGTACAGCATCGAGAGGCCGTAGAGCAGGAAGCCGCTCGCCATCGCGCCGAGCACGAAGTACTTCATGGCGGCTTCCGTGGCGGTCGTGTGGTCGCGGCGCAGCGCCACCAGCGCGTAGCTGGAGAGCGTGAGCAGTTCCAGGCCCAGGTAGATCACGAGGAAGTTGTTGCCCGACACCATGACGAACACGCCCAGCAGCATGAACATCGAGAGCGTGAACAGCTCGCCGCCGCGCAGCATGCCGCGGTCCGCGGCGTAGGGCCGGCCATAGACCAGCGTCACCATCACGGCGATGGTCGCGAAGCACTTGAGCCAGTTGCCCATGGCGTCGCTCACCACCATGTTGCCGAAGCCGTAGAACGTGTTGCCGCTGCTCGCGTACATGCCCTGCAGCACGGCCACCACGGCCAGGGTGAGCATGGTGAGCACGTAGGTGCCGGTGCGACGGGGGCTCGTCACGCCCAGGTCCACCAGGGCGATCACGCAGGCCATCACCAGGAGCACGATCTCCGGGTACACCGCCAGCCAGCTGATGTTGTCAATCATCTCGGTCTCTCGTTGTCAGTCGGTTCAATGGAGCTTGGTCTGCGCCACGTGCTTGAGCAGCTCGGCCACCGACACGTCCATCACGTCGGTGAAGGGGCGCGGATACAGGCCCATGTACAGCACGGCCACGGCCAGCACGCCCAGCACCAGGAATTCGCGGGCGCTGATGTCCAGCAGGCCGCGCACGTTGTCGTTGCCCACCGGGCCGAGATAGACGCGCTTGAACATCCACAGCGTGTAGGCGGCGCCGAAGATCAGCGCGGTGGCGGCCAGGAGGCCGATCCAGAAGTTCGCCTTCACGGCGCCCAGGATCACCATCCACTCGCCCACGAAGCCGGCGGTGCCCGGAAGGCCGCAGTTGGCCATCGCGAACAGCAGCGCGAAGGCCGCGAACTTGGGCATGGTGTTCACCACGCCGCCGTAGGCCGCGATCTCCCGCGAGTGCACGCGGTCGTACAGCACGCCGATCGAGAGGAACATCGCGCCCGACACGAAGCCGTGGGCGATCATCTGCACCAGGCCGCCCGAGACGCCCAGGTCGTTGAAGATGAAGAAGCCCAGCGTCACGAAGCCCATGTGCGCAACGGACGAGTACGCCACCAGCTTCTTCATGTCCTTCTGCACCATGGCCACGAGGCCCACGTAGATCACCGCGATCAGCGACAGCGCGATCATCAGCCACGCCCAGTGGCGTGCGGCATCAGGCGCGATGGGCATCGAGAAGCGCAGGAAGCCGTAGGCGCCCAGCTTCAGCATGATCGCCGCCAGCACGGCGGAGCCGCCCGTGGGCGCCTCCACGTGCACGTCCGGCAGCCAGGTGTGCACCGGCCACATCGGCACCTTCACGGCGAAGGCCGCGAAGAAGGCGAAGAACAGCAGCGTCTGCGCGCGGGCCGACAGCGGCAGCTGGTGCCAGGTGGCGATGTCGAAGCTGCCGCCGGACTGGTTGTACAGGTACACCAGCGCGATCAGCATCAGCAGCGAGCCGAGCAGCGTGTAGAGGAAGAACTTGAACGCCGCGTAGATCTTGTTCGGGCCGCCCCAGATGCCGATGATGAGGTACATCGGGATCAGCGTGGCCTCGAAGAACACGTAGAACAGCAGGCCGTCGAGGGCGCTGAACACGCCGATCATGAGGCCCGAGAGGATCAGGAACGCGCCCATGTACTGGTTCACGCGCTCGGTGATCGACTCCCACGACGCGATCACCACGATCACCGTGATGAAGGCCGTCAGCGGCACGAACCAGAACGAGATGCCGTCCAGGCCCAGGTGGTAGTGCACGTTGAAGCGCTCGATCCAGAGCAGCTTCTCGACGAACTGCGCGGCGGCCGTGCCGTTGTCGAAACCGCTGAGCAGCGGCAGTGTCACGGCGAGGCCGATCAGCGAGCCGATCAGCGCGATCCAGCGGACGGCGCGCGCCTGATCGTCGCGCCCGAAGGCCAGCAGCAGGGCACCGAAGGCGATCGGCGTCCAGATGGCAAGACTCAACAAACCCATTTTTCTTGTTCCTCTACTTGTTGAGCCACACGAAGTACGTCATGAGCCCGAACACGCCCAGGATCATGACCAGCGCATAGTGGTAGATGTAGCCCGACTGCACCCAGCGCACGATGCCGGCGACCCAGCCGACGAGCTTCCAGGAACCGTTCACCACGGCGCCGTCGATCACGGCCTGGTCGCCGCCCTTCCACAGGCCCGTGCCCAGTGCGCGGGCACCGCGGGCGATGATGTTCTCGTTGATCCAGTCGAGGTAGTACTTGTTCTCGAACAGGGTGTAGATCGGCATGCAGGTGCGCTTGATCGCTGCCGGCAGGGCCGGGTTCACCATGTACATGTAGTAGGAGAGCGCGACGCCGGCCAGGGCCAGCCAGAACGGGGCCGCCTGCAGGCCGTGCAGGGCCATCGCCACCGGGCCGTGGAACATCTCGGCCAGCTCGGCCATCGCGGGGTGCCTGGCGGCGTCCACGAAGATCACGTCCTTGAAGAAGTCGCCGAACAGCATGGGCTGGATGGCCAGGAAGCCGATCACCACCGAGGGGATCGCCAGCAGCACCAGGGGCACCGTCACCACCCAGGGCGACTCGTGCGGCTTGGCATCGTGGCCATGGCCATGGCCGTGGTCATCGTGCGCATGGTGGTCGTCGTGGTGCGCATCCGGGTTCTGGTCGTAGCGCTCCTTGCCGTGGAAGACCAGGAAGTACATGCGGAACGAATAGAACGCGGTGACGAACACGCCGGCCAGCACGGCGAAGTGCGCGAAGCCTGCGGCCGGCAGCGTGCTGGCATGCACGGCCTCGATGATGCTGTCCTTGGAATAGAAGCCCGAGAACAGCGGCATGCCGATCAGCGCCAGGGAGCCCAGCAGCGAGGTGATCCAGGTGATGGGCATGTACTTGCGCACGGCGCCCATCCAGCGGATGTCCTGGTTGTGGTGCATGCCCATGATCACCGAACCCGCGCCGAGGAACAGCAGCGCCTTGAAGAACGCGTGGGTCATCAGGTGGAACACGGCCACCGAGTAGGCGGAGGCGCCCAGCGCCACGGTCATGTAGCCCAGCTGCGACAGCGTGGAATAGGCCACGACACGCTTGATGTCGTTCTGGATCATGCCCAGGAAGCCCATGAACAGGGCCGTGATGGCACCGATCACCAGGATGAAGTTGAGGGCCGTGTCCGACAGCTCGAACAGCGGCGACATGCGCGACACCATGAAGATGCCGGCGGTCACCATGGTGGCCGCGTGGATCAGCGCGGAGATCGGGGTCGGGCCTTCCATCGAGTCGGGCAGCCACACGTGCAGCGGGAACTGCGCGCTCTTGCCCATCGCGCCGATGAACAGGCAGATGCAGATCACGGTGATGAGCATCCAGTTGGTGCCCGGGAAGCCGAGGGTGCCCAGTTCGCCAGACTTGGCGAAGATCTCGCCGTAGTTCAGCGTGCCGGTATAGGCGGCGATCAGGCCGATGCCCAGGATGAAGCCGAAGTCGCCGACGCGGTTCACGAGGAACGCCTTCATGTTGGCGAAGATGGCCGTGGGCTTGTTGAACCAGAAGCCGATCAGCAGGTACGACACGAGGCCCACCGCTTCCCAGCCGAAGAACAGCTGCAGCAGGTTGTTGCTCATGACCAGCATGAGCATCGAGAACGTGAACAGCGAGATGTACGAGAAGAAGCGGTTGTAGCCGTCGTCCTCTTCCATGTAGCCGATGGTGTAGATGTGCACCATCAGCGACACGAAGGTCACCACGCACATCATCATGGCGGTGAGCGTGTCGATGAGGAAGCCGACTTCCATCTTGAGGCCGCCCACCACCATCCAGGTGTAGAGCGTCTCGTTGAAGCGGGCGCCGTCGAGCGCCACGCTCTTGAACGTCAGGGCCGAGAGCACGAACGCGACGAACACGCCGAGGATCGTGAGGGTGTGGCTCGCGCGGCGTCCGATGCGGTTGCCGCCGAAGGCCGTGCCGAGGATGCCGGCGAGCGCGGAGCCCGCCAGCGGCGCCAGCGGCACCGCGAGGAGCATCGAAGCTGAGAGGGTTTGACTCATTCTTGAAGACCTTGCAAGTACCGGCGGATCAGCCCTTGAGGGTGTTGAGATCTTCCGCGTCGATGCTGGACTTGTTGCGGAACAGCAGCACCAGGATCGCGAGGCCGATGGCGGATTCGGCCGCGGCCACCGTCAGGATGAAGAACACGAACACCTGCCCGTGCATGTCGCCCAGGTAGTGGGAGAACGCGACGAAGTTCATGTTCACGGCCAGGAGCATCAGCTCGATGGCCATGAGCAGCACGATGAGGTTCTTGCGGTTCAGGAAGATGCCGATCACCGACAGCGCGAACAGCATCGCGCCCAGCGACAGAAAATGGCCCAGGGTCAACGTCATGCCTTCTTCTCCTCGGCGGCTGCGGGCGCCGCCGCTTCTTCCGCGGGCTTCTGCGTCGCGGCGACCTTCACCAGCGCGACGCGGTCGGCGGCGCGCACGCGCACCTGCTCCGAGACCTTGGTCACCTTGGTGTCCTTGCGCTGGCGCAGGGTCAGGGCGATGGCGGCGATCATGGCCACCAGCAGGATCACCGCGGCGATTTCCACCGGGTACAGGTATTCGGTGTAGAGCAGCTTGCCCAGCGCCTTGGTGTTGGAGTACTGCACCACGTTGCCGGCAGCGTCCACCATGGCCGCCACGGCCTTGGGTTCATCCATGCCGCGGAAGCCGCCCATCAGCACCGCCGCCATTTCCAGGGCGATCAGCGCGCCGATGAAGGCCGCGAGCGGGAAGTGCCGCCAGAAGCCCTGCCGCACGGTGTCGATGTGGATGTCCAGCATCATCACGACGAACAGGAACAGCACCATGACGGCGCCCAGGTAGACCAGCACGAGCGCGATGGCCAGGAATTCGGCCTTCAGCAGCAGCCAGATGGCGGCGGCCTGCGAGAACGCGAGGATCAGGTGGAGCACCGCATGCACGGGGTTGCGCGCGGTGATGACCCGGAAGGCCGCATACAGCAGCACGACCGAGAACAGATAGAAGAAACCAGTCTTGGCGTCCATGAATCGGATCTTGTGAAAAGTGGTTCAGGAGCCGCCGGTCAGCGGTACTTGGCGTCGGCCGCCTTGGCAGCGGCGATCTCGGCCTCGTAGCGGTCGCCGACCGCCAGGAGCATGTCCTTGGTGAAGTACAGGTCGCCCCGCTTCTCGCCGTGGTATTCCAGGATCTGCGTCTCGACGATCGAATCGACCGGGCAGCTCTCTTCGCAGAAGCCGCAGAAGATGCATTTCGTGAGGTCGATGTCGTAGCGCGTCGTGCGGCGCGAGCCATCGGCCCGCACGTCCGACTCGATCGTGATCGCGAGCGCCGGGCAGACTGCCTCGCAGAGCTTGCAGGCGATGCAGCGCTCCTCGCCGTTCTCGTAGCGGCGCAGCGCGTGCAGCCCGCGGAAGCGCGGCGACAGCGGAGTCTTCTCTTCGGGGAACTGCACCGTCACCTTGCGGCGGAACGCGTAGCGGCCGGTCAGGGCCATGCCCTTGACCAGTTCCACGAGCATGAAGCTCTTGAAAAAGTCCTTGAAGGAAAAAGATGTGGTAGCAGCAGCAACAGCAGCCATGATGTGGTGTCCCGCTTATTTCCAGATGTTCCAGGGCGACAGCAGCCAAGCGCCCACGATCAGCAGCCACACGAGGGTGACCGGAATGAAGATCTTCCAGCCCAGGCGCATGATCTGGTCATACCGGAAGCGCGGGAAGGTCGCGCGGATCCAGATGAACATGGACACCACGAGGAAGGTCTTGAGGCCCAGCCAGATCCAGCCCGGGATGAAGTCCAGGGCCGCCACCGGCGACAGCCAGCCGCCCAGGAACATGGTCACGCCCAGGATGGACACGAGCCACATGCTGGCGTACTCGGCCAGGAAGAAGATCGCGAAGCCCATGCCCGAGTATTCGACCATGTGGCCGGCCACGATTTCCGCCTCGCCTTCCACCACGTCGAACGGGTGGCGGTTGGTCTCGGCGACGCCGGAGATCAGGTAGACGATGAAGATCGGCAGCAGCGGCAGCCAGTTCCAGGACAGGAAGGACAGCCCTGCGTTCGCCATCGTGCCCTGCCCCTGGCTCAGCACGATCTGCGTGAGGTTCATGCTGCCCGAGACCATGATGACCACGAGGAAGCAGAAGCCCATGGCGATCTCGTAGCTCACCATCTGGGCCGACGCGCGCAGCGCGCCCAGGAAGGCGTACTTCGAGTTCGAGGCCCAGCCGGCGATGATCACGCCGTACACCTCGATCGAGGTGATCGCCATGATCAGCAGCAGGCCGGCGTTCACGTTGGCCAGCGCCACGTCGGGGCCGAAGGGGATCGCCACCCAGGCCGCGAGCGCGGGCATGATGGCCATCACCGGACCCAGAATGAACAGGCCCTTGCTGGCCGCCGCGGGCTGGATGATTTCCTTGGTGAGCAGCTTCAGGCCGTCGGCCAGCGGCTGCAGCAGGCCGAACGGGCCCACGCGGTTGGGGCCGTGGCGCACCTGCATGAAGCCCAGCAGCTTGCGCTCCCAGAGCGTGAGGTAGGCCACCGCGCCCATGAGCGGCGCCACGATGGCGACGATCTTGAGCAGGTTCCAGAGCACGGGCCACACGGCGCCCGTCCACCAGGACTGGGCGACGAGGTTCAGCCCGCCGTTGTAGAGCGCGTCGATCATGCTGCGGCTCCTTCCACGGCGATGGTGGCGGCAGCCTGGCGGCCGTCGGCCGTCAGCTGCAGCGAGGGCGCGCGGCGCACGAGGCCGTCGAGCTGGTAGATGGCGGCGACCACGGGCTCCGGCGCACCGGCCGCGATGGCCGGCACGGCGGGTGCCGCGGACGTCGTGTTGGACAGGCGGGCGGCCGGCAGGTGCGTCGGCAGCTCGGCGCCGGTGGCACCCACCGCGTGGGCCAGCACCTCCTGCGAGGTCTCGAAGCCGATGCCCTGCACGCCCAGCAGGTTGCCGAGCACGCGCAGCACCTTCCAGGCCGGACGCGCATCGCCCAGCGGCTTGACCACGGCATGGAAGCCCTGCAGGCGGCCTTCGGCATTCACGAAGCTGCCGGAGGTTTCGGTGAACGGGGCGATGGGCAGCAGCACGTCGCTGAATTCCAGGTTGGTCTTGAACGGGCTCAGCGTCACGACCATCTCGGCCTGTGCGAGCGCCTCTGCGGCGCGCGCACCGGCAGCGGAGTCGTGCACCGGCTCGGTGTTCAGCAGCAGCGCGGCCTTCAGGCCGCCAGCCAGCATGCGGCCGGCATCGAGCCCGCCCTGCCGGGGCTGCGCCCCCACGAACTGCGCGCCGACGGTGTTGGCGGCTTCGGTCAGGTAGCCGACCACGGCGCCGGTCTGCGCTCCGATCCACTGGGCCAGCGCCAGCAGCGACGATGCCTGGGCATGGTGGGCCGCGGCATTGCCGAGCAGCACGGCACGGCCTTCGCCGGACGCGAGCGAACGCGCCACGGCCAGCGCCGCATCGGTCACACGGCCGGAGGCCACGGGCGCGGCCACGCCGCGCTCCTGGGCCACGGCGGCGGCGATGTCGGCCAGCGCAGCAGTCCACTCACCGGCAGGCGCCACGATGGATTGCGCCATCGGCATGGCCCAGTCGTGGGCCACGGCATTCAGCGCGCTCACGGCGCAGCCCTTGCGGGCCGCCTGGCGGATGCGCTGTGCGAACAGCGGATGTTCCTTGCGCAGGTTGGAGCCCACGACCAGCACGGACTGCAGCGTGGACAGCGCCGCGATCGGCATGCCCAGCCAGCGAACGCCTTCCGCCGCGGTGAATTCCGCGTTGCGCAGGCGGTAGTCGATGTTGTCGCTGCCCAGGCCCCGCACCAGCAGCGTGGCCAGGTGCAGCTCTTCCAGCGTGCTGTGCGGGCTGACGAGCGCGCCGATGCTCTGGGCACCGTGCTCGGACTGGATGCCGCGCAGGCCGTTGGCCACGTATTCCAGGGCCGTCTGCCAGTCCACTTCCTTCCACTGGCCGCCCTGCTTGAGCATGGGCCTGGTGAGGCGGTCCGGGCCGTTCAACGCTTCGTACGAGAAGCGGTCGCGGTCGGCGATCCAGCACTCGTTCACGTCCTCGTTCTCGAACGGGACGACGCGCATGACCTTGTGGTTCTTCACCTGGACGATCAGGTTGGCACCCGTGGAATCATGCGGGCTGACCGACTTGCGGCGCGACAGCTCCCACGTGCGGGCGCTGTAGCGGAACGGCTTGCTCGTGAGCGCGCCCACGGGGCAGATGTCGATCATGTTGCCCGACAGCTCGGAATCCACGGTATCGCCCACCACGGTGGTGATCTCGGAATGCTCGCCGCGGTGGATCATGCCCAGCTCCATCACGCCGGCCACTTCCTGGCCGAAGCGCACGCAGCGGGTGCAGTGGATGCAGCGGCTCATCTCCTCCATGGAGATCAGCGGGCCGACGTCCTTGTGGAAGACCACGCGCTTTTCTTCCTCGTAGCGCGAGGAGGAGCCGCCGTAGCCCACGGCCAGGTCCTGCAGCTGGCACTCGCCGCCCTGGTCGCAGATCGGGCAGTCCAGCGGGTGGTTGATCAGCAGGAACTCCATGACCGACTGCTGGGCCTTGATGGCCTTGTCGCTCTTGGTGCGCACGATCATGCCCTGCGTCACGGGCGTGGCGCAGGCAGGCATCGGCTTGGGAGCCTTCTCCACGTCCACCAGGCACATGCGGCAGTTGGCGGCGATGGAGAGCTTCTTGTGATAGCAGAAATGAGGGATGTAGGTGCCCGCCTTCTCGGCCGCATGCATCACCATGCAGCCTTCGGCGACTTCCACCTTCTTCCCGTCGAGTTCGATTTCAACCATATGCGTTTCTCGCGATCAGGCGGAGGCCGGAGCCTGGGGGCTCGTCTTGTTGCGGATCAGCGCCTCGAATTCCGGACGGAAGTGCTTGATCATCGCGCGCACCGGCATGGCCGCCGCGTCGCCCAGGGCGCAGATGGTGCGCCCCTGGATGTTGTCCGCCACCGAATTGAGCAGGTCCAGGTCGCCTTCGCGGCCCTGGCCGTGCTGGATGCGGTCGATCACGCGCCACATCCAGCCCGTGCCTTCGCGGCAGGGCGTGCACTGGCCGCAGGACTCGTGCGAATAGAAGTACGACAGGCGCAGCAGGCTCTCGACCATGCTGCGAGAGTCGTCCATGACGATCACGGCACCCGAGCCCAGCATCGAGCCGGCCTTGGCGATGGAGTCGTAGTCCATCGTGCATTCCATGATGATGGACGCGGGCAGCACCGGGGCGGACGAACCGCCCGGGATCACGGCCTTGAGCTGGCGGCCCTTGCGCACGCCGCCGGCCAGTTCCAGCAGCTTGCTGAACGGCGTGCCCAGCGGGATCTCGTAGTTGCCGGGCTTCTCCACGTCGCCGGACACCGAGAAGATCTTGGTGCCGCCGTTGTTCGGCTTGCCGCAGGCCAGGTAGGCCGCGCCGCCGTTGCGGATGATCCAGGGCACCGCCGCGAAGGTCTCGGTGTTGTTGATCGTGGTGGGCTTGCCGTACAGGCCGAAGCTGGCCGGGAACGGCGGCTTGAAGCGCGGCTGGCCCTTCTTGCCTTCCAGCGATTCCAGCAGCGCGGTTTCCTCGCCGCAGATGTAGGCACCGAAGCCGTGGGCGGCATGCAGCTGGAAGCTGAAGCTGCTGCCCAGGATGTTGTCGCCCAGGTAGCCCGCGGCGCGCGCCTCTTCCAGCGCGGCCTCGAAACGCTCGTAGGTCTGGAAGATCTCGCCGTGGATGTAGTTGTAGCCCACCGAGATGCCCATCGCGAAGGCCGCGATGATCATGCCCTCGATGACGATGTGCGGGTTGAACTGCAGGATGTCGCGGTCCTTGCAGGTGCCCGGCTCGCCTTCGTCGGAGTTGCAGACGAGGTACTTCTGGCCCGGGAACGAGCGGGGCATGAAGCTCCACTTCAGGCCCGTCGGGAAGCCCGCGCCGCCGCGGCCGCGCAGGCCGGATTCCTTGACGGTGGCGATGACCTGGTCCTGGGTCATCGGCTCGCCGCCATCGGTGCCCAGGATCTTGCGCAGGGCCTGGTAGCCGCCGCGCGCCTCGTAGTCCTTGATGCTCCAGTTCGTGCCGTCGAGGCCCGCATAGATCTGCGGCTCGATGTGGCGGTCGTGGAAGCAGGTCTGGACGCCCGTGGCCTGGAACTGCGAGAGGATCTGTGCTGCGGTGGTCATGCCTGTCCCTCCGCCTGGCGCAGGCCGTCCACGAGCTGGTCGAGCTTCTCGTTGTCCATGAAGCTGCACATCGTGCGGTCGTTCACCAGCATCACGGGCGCGTCGGCGCAGGCACCCAGGCATTCGCACTGCTGCAGCGTGAACAGCCCGTCGGGCGTGGTCTCGCCCATGGCGATGCCGAGCTTCTTCTCGAGGTGGTGCAGCGCCTTCTGGCCGTCGCGCAGCTGGCACGGCAGGTTGGTGCAGACGTTGAGCTTGTACTTGCCCAGCGGCTGCTGGTTGTACATGTTGTAGAAGGTCGTGACTTCATGCACGGCGATCTGGGGCATGCCCAGGACCTCGGCGATCACGGCCTCGCTCTCGGCGCTGACCCAGCCCTGCTCCTGCTGCACGATGGACAGGCAGGCCATCACGGCGGACTGCTTCTGCTCCGGCGGGTACTTGGCCACCTCGCGGGCGAAGCGCGCGCGCGTCGCCTCGGTCACCGGCGATGCGCCGGCGGCTTGCTTCGTTTCGGTACTCATCGGTCAATCTCTCCGAACACGATATCCATCGTGCCAATGATGGCCACGGCATCGGCGATCATGTGCCCGCGCGCCATCTCGTCGAGGGTCGCGAGGTGGGCGAAGCCCGGTGCGCGGATCTTGAGCCGGTACGGCTTGTTGGCACCGTCGCTCACGAGGTAGATGCCGAACTCGCCCTTCGGGTGCTCGACGGCGGCATAGGCCTCGCCCTCGGGCACGCGGAAGCCTTCGGTGAAGAGCTTGAAATGGTGGATCAGCTCTTCCATGTTCGACTTCATCGACTCGCGCGACGGCGGCGCCACCTTGTGGTTGTCGGTGATGACGGGGCCCGGGTTGGCACGGAGCCAGTCCACGCACTGCTTGATGATGCGGTTGGACTGGCGCATCTCCTGCACGCGCACGAGGTAGCGGTCGTAGCAGTCGCCCGTCTTGCCCACGGGGATGTCGAACTCCACGCGGTCGTAGGCGTCGTAGGGCTGCTTCTTGCGCAGGTCCCAGGCGATGCCCGAGCCGCGCAGCATGGGGCCGGTCATGCCGAGGTTCAGCGCGCGCTCCTGCGTCACGATGCCGATGTCCACGGTGCGCTGCTTCCAGATGCGGTTGTCCGTCAGCAGCGTTTCGTATTCGTCCACGCACTTGGGGAAGCGCTGCGTGAAGTCGTCGATGAAGTCCAGCAGCGAGCCGCGGCGGTTCTGGTTCAGCACCTCGATCGCCTTGGCGTTGCGGACCTTGTTCGCCGTGTACTGCGGCATCGTGTCCGGCAGGTCGCGATAGACGCCGCCCGGACGGAAGTAGGCCGCGTGCATGCGCGCGCCCGACACCGCCTCGTACATGTCGAACAGGTCTTCACGCTCGCGGAACGTGTAGATCAGGATCGTGGAGCTGCCGCAATCGTTTCCGTGCGAGCCCAGCCACATCAGGTGGTTCAGCAGGCGCGTGATCTCGGAGAACATCACGCGGATGTACTGCGCGCGCAGCGGCACGTCGATGCCCAGCAGCTTCTCGATGGCCAGGCAGTAGGCGTGCTCGTTGCACATCATCGAGACATAGTCCAGCCGGTCCATGTAGGGCAGCGACTGGATGAAGGTCTTGTGCTCGGCCAGCTTCTCGGTGGCGCGGTGCAGCAGGCCGATGTGGGGGTCGGCGCGCTGCACGACTTCGCCGTCGAGCTCGAGCACCAGGCGCAGCACGCCGTGCGCGGCCGGGTGCTGCGGACCAAAGTTCAGGGAGTAGTTCTTGATTTCAGCCATCGTGGATCACCTGAATGCGCTGGGCGCCTCAGTGCAGGCCTCCATACTTTTCTTCGCGGATGATGCGGGGCGTGATCTCGCGCGGCTCGATCGTCACCGGCTCGTACACCACGCGGCGCGCCTCGGTGTCGTAACGCATCTCGACGTGGCCCGACAGCGGGAAATCCTTGCGGAAGGGATGGCCGATGAAGCCGTAGTCGGTCAGGATGCGGCGCAGGTCGTCATGGCCGTCGAACACGATGCCGTAGAGGTCGAAGGCCTCGCGCTCGTACCAGTTGGCGGAGTTCCAGATGCCGGACACCGACGCCACCACGGGGAAGTCGTCGTCCGGGCAGAACACCTTCACGCGCACGCGCTGGTTGAGGCTCACGGACAGCAGGTGCGACACCACGGCATAGCGCGGGCCTTCCGTGCCCACGTCGCCATAGGTGGAGTAGTCGATGCCGCAGAGGTCCACGAGCTGCTCGAACCGACAGCCGGGCGCATCGCGCAGCAGCTGCATCGCGGCCAGGTAGTCGGCGGCCGAGACGGTCACCGTGAGTTCGTCGAGCGCGAGCACGATGTCGCGCGCCTTGTCGCCGAGCGCAGCGGTGACCGCGTCCCGCAGAGCCTCGGGTCGGATGGCAATGGCTGTCATGCTGGAGAACCCTTCAGACGCGGGCGATGGTATGGGTGCGGCGGATCTTCTGCTGGAGCTGGATGATCCCGTAGATGAGCGCCTCGGCGGTCGGGGGGCAGCCCGGCACGTACACGTCCACCGGCACGATGCGGTCACAGCCGCGCACCACCGAGTAGCTGTAGTGGTAGTAGCCGCCGCCGTTGGCGCAGGAGCCCATGGAGATCACCCAGCGCGGCTCCGACATCTGGTCGTACACCTTGCGCAGGGCCGGGGCCATCTTGTTGCAGAGCGTGCCGGCCACGATCATCAGATCGGACTGCCGGGGACTGGCGCGGAACACCTCGGCGCCGAAGCGGCCGATGTCGTAGCGCGCCGCGGCGGCATGCATCATCTCGACGGCGCAGCAGGCCAGACCGAAGGTCATGGGCCACAGCGATCCGGTCTTGGCCCAGTTCACCACGGAGTCATAGCTCGTGGTGATGAAGCCTTCCTTCATCACGCCTTCAATCATCGTGTCGTTCCTTGTGAAGCCCCGTCATTCCCAATCCAGGGCACCCTTTTTCCACTCGTAGGCAAAGCCCACGACCAGGATGGCCAGGAAGACGATGACGGCGACGAAACCGGTCACCCCGACCTCGTGCAGCGTGACCGCCCACGGGAAGAGGAATGCGATTTCCAGATCGAAAAGAATGAAGAGGATGGCGACGAGGTAGTAGCGCACGTCGAACTTCATGCGCGCATCTTCGAAGGCCTCGAAGCCACACTCGTAGGGGGAATTCTTGGCCGCGTCGGGCCGATTGGGACCCAGCACGTAGCCCAGGACCAGGGGCACCACCCCCACTCCGATGCCGACCAGGATGAACAGAAGAACGGGGAGGTATTGATCGAGGTTCATCTGGAGGGGTACTCACCGCTGGGGCCGCACCCCCATTCCTGCGATGAGGAATGGCCGGGCGGGCTTGCTTGTGTGTTGGTGCCGTCGGCGAGACTCGAACTCGCACAGCTTTCGCCACTACCCCCTCAAGATAGCGTGTCTACCAATTTCACCACGACGGCTGATGTCTGCATCTGGATGGCATGAGGAACCCGAAGGGCTTTTTGGCTTTCCAGACAATCCGGGATTCTACTCCGGAAAAACCCGACTCTCTATGAATCGGTTACTTTTCCGACAATTATTTTGTCGGGATCTGCGCTGCGCCAGAAGCCGGTGCCGCGGGCGGCACGGCGGACGCCGGAGCGGCCGGCGTGGACGAAGGCGACACGGGCTGCACGGCGGCAGGTGCGGCCGCCGGGGTCTCCAGCACGCTGCCGACGCCGGCCGGGCGGACGTTGCCGAAATAGGCCAGCGCGAGCGTGGCCGCGAAGAACACGCCGGCCAGCACCGCCGTCGAACGCGACAGGAAGTTCGCGCTGCCGCTGGCGCCGAACAGGCTGCCCGAGCTGCCGCTGCCGAACGCGGCCCCCATGTCGGCACCCTTGCCGTGCTGGATGAGCACGAGGCCGATCATTGCCAGCGCGGCCAGCATCTGCACGGCCAGGATCACATTCACGAGCACATTCATTTCTTCTCTACTCCGGTTGGGTCGCGCGGTGCCGTTCAGGCGGCCGCTGCGATGATCTGCAAAAAGTCCTGGGCCTTGAGCGATGCGCCGCCCACGAGGCCGCCGTCGATGTCGGGCTGGGCCAGCAATGCGGCCGCGTTCGCGGCGTTCATGCTGCCGCCGTAGAGCAGGCGGATGCGGTCCGCATGCCCGCTGGCCGCGGCCAGCTGCGCGCGCAGCACGGCATGCACCTGCTGCGCCTGCTCGGGCGTGGCGGTGCGGCCGGTGCCGATGGCCCAGACGGGTTCATAGGCCACCACGGTCTCGCTGATGCAATGGCCGTTCAGGTGGATGACCGCGGCCAGCTGGCGCTTGACCACGGCTTCGGTCTGCCCGGCATCGCGCTCGGCCAGCGTCTCGCCCACGCACACCACCGGCGTGATGCCGGCGGCCAGCGCGCGCTGCGCCTTCTCGGCCACCTGCTCGTCGGTCTCGCCGTGGTACTGGCGGCGCTCGGAATGCCCGACCAGCACGTAGCGCACGCCGAATTCCTGCAGCATCGCCGCGGAGACCTCGCCCGTGTAGGCACCCGCCTCGTGCCGCGACACATCCTGCGCCGCCAGCGCGATGGCCGAACCTTCGGCCAGGCCCTGCACCTGCGCGAGGTAGGCCGCCGGCACCGCCACGGCCACATCCACGTTCTGGTGCGCGCCAGCCTCAAGGCCGCCGCGCAGCGCCTGCAGCAGCGCGGCATTGGCTCCCAGGGAGCCATTCATCTTCCAGTTGCCCGCGATGAGTTTCTTCTTTGTCATGCTGTCCACGTCAAAACGATCTTGCCGGCATGCTGGCTCGATTCCATGAGCGCATGGGCCCGGGACGCCTCGGCCGCCGGGAAGGTGCTGTGCACCACCGGCCGCACGGTGCGCGCCGCCAGCAGCGGCCACACCCGCTCGCGCAGGGCGGCCGCGATGGCGCCCTTGAAAGCGACCGAGCGGGGGCGCAGCGTCGAGCCCGTCACCGTGAGGCGGCGGCGCAGCACGAGCCCTGCATCGAAGGAGGACTGCACCCCGCCCTGCACGGCGATGATGACCAGGCGGCCATCCTCGGCCAGGCACTCGACCTCGCGCGCCACATAGTCACCCGCTACCATGTCGAGGACCACGTCCACGCCACGGCCATCGGTGATGCGCCGGGCCTCGGCCACGAAGTCCTGAGTCTTGTAGTTGATGGCATGGTGCGCGCCGAGCTCCAGGCAGGTACGGCACTTCTCGTCCGAGCCCGCCGTCACGATCACGGTGGCGCCGAAAGCGCGGCCGAGCTGGATGGCCGTGACGCCGATGCCGCTGCTGCCGCCCTGCACCAGCAGGGTTTCGCCGGCCGCGAGGCGGCCGCGGTCGAACACGTTGCTCCACACCGTGAAGAAGGTCTCGGGCAGCGAGGCGGCCTCGACGTCGCTCCAGCCCTCCGGCACGGGCAGGCACTGCGCGACGGGTGCCACGCACCATTCGGCATAGCCGCCGCCCGCGACCAGCGCGCACACGCGGTCGCCCACCTTCAGGCCGGCCGCGGCCATCGCCGACTCGTCGCCTTCCGCGATGGTGCCCGCCACTTCGAGCCCGGGCAGGTCGGAGGCGCCCGGCGGGGGCGCATAGTGCCCCTTGCGCTGCAGCACGTCGGGCCGGTTGATGCCGCTGGCCGCGACGCGGATCAGCAGCTCGCCGGCACCCGGCCGCGGCGCGGGCCGCTCGGCGAGGCGCAGTACTTCCGGGCCGCCGGAGCCCGCGATTTCCACGGCGCGCATGGTGGTCGCCATACTGGATCCCCAGGGATGTCAGGTTTCAAAAAGAAGGCCGGGCCGGCGCCAGGGCCGGACCGGCGGTCACCGCCGCCAGAGGCGGCGCTGGAGCTCAGGCATCCATCTGGCCGGAGTGCTCGCCCGTGCCGGTGGATTGCTGCTGTTGCTGCTGCTGGTCGGCGCCGGCAGGTTCGCGGCGCTCGCGGCGCTCGCCGCGTTCCGGGCGGTCGCCACGGTCGCCGCGATCACCCCGGTCGCCGCGCTCGGCGGGCGCCGGACGGCCGCTGTCGCCCATCGGGCGGTCCAGCAGCGCACGCATGGACAGCTTCACGCGGCCCTTCTCGTCGGTCTCGAGCACCTTGACCTTCACGACCTGGCCTTCGGTCAGGTAGTCGGTCACCTTTTCCACGCGCTCGTGGGCGATCTGGCTGATGTGCAGCAGGCCATCCTTGCCGGGCAGCAGGTTGATCAGTGCGCCGAAGTCCAGGATCTTGACCACGGGGCCTTCGTAGATCTTGCCGATCTCGACCTCGGCCGTGATCTGCTCGATGCGGCGCTTGGCCTCGTCGGCCTTGGCGCTGTCGGTGGAGGCGATGGTGATCGTGCCGTCTTCGTCGATGTTGATCTGCGTGCCGGTCTCTTCCGTCAGCGCGCGGATCACCGCGCCGCCCTTGCCGATCACGTCGCGGATCTTCTCGGGGTTGATCTTCATCGTGTAGAGCTTGGGCGCGAAGCTGGAGACCTCGGTCTTGGCCTCGCCCATCGCTTCCTGCATCTTGCCGAGGATGTGCAGGCGGGCTTCCTTGGCCTGGGCCAGGGCGACCTGCATGATTTCCTTGGTGATGCCCTGGATCTTGATGTCCATCTGCAGGGCGGTGATGCCGGCCGTGGTGCCGGCCACCTTGAAGTCCATGTCGCCCAGGTGATCTTCATCGCCCAGGATGTCGGTCAGCACCGCGAAGCGGTTGTCTTCCTTGATCAGGCCCATGGCGATGCCGGCCACGTGGGCCTTCATCGGCACGCCGGCGTCCATCATCGACAGGCAGCCGCCGCAGACGGAAGCCATCGAGGACGAGCCGTTGGACTCGGTGATCTCGGACACCACGCGGATCGTGTAGGGGAACTCTTCCTTGGTCGGCAGCACGGCGACGAGCGCGCGCTTGGCCAGGCGGCCGTGGCCGATCTCGCGGCGCTTCGTGGAGCCCATGCGGCCCACTTCGCCGGTGGCGAAGGGAGGCATGTTGTAGTGGAACATGAAGCGGTCCTCGAACTCGCCGGCCAGCGCGTCGATGCGCTGCGCGTCGCGCTCGGTGCCCAGCGTGGAGACTACCAGCGCCTGCGTCTCGCCGCGCGTGAACAGCGCGGAGCCGTGCGTGCGGGGCAGCACGGAGCTGCGGATCTCGATGGGACGCACGGTGCGCGTGTCGCGGCCGTCGATGCGGGGCTCGCCGGCCAGGATCTGGCTGCGCACGATCTTCGATTCGATGGAGAACAGCAGGTCGCCGACCTTGCCGGCGTCGAAGGGCTCGCCGCCGGCCTTGAGGGCTTCCATCACGCTGGCGTTGGCTTCGCGCAGGGCCTGCGTGCGAGCCTGCTTGCTGCGGATCTGGTAGGCGGCGCGCAGCTTCTCTTCGGCCAGGCCCTTGACCTTGGCGACGAAGGCTTCGTCTTCGGCGGGCGCCTGCCAGTCCCACACGGGCTTGCCGGCTTCGCGCACCAGGTCATGGATGGCGTTGATGGCGATGTTGGCCTGCTCGTGGCCGAACACCACGCCACCCAGCATGACTTCCTCGCTGAGCTGCTGGGCTTCGGATTCGACCATCAGCACGGCGGCTTCGGTGCCTGCGACGACGAGGTCCATCTGCGAATTCTTGCGGGCGGTCTGGCCCGGGTTCAGCACGTATTCGCCGTTGATGTATCCCACGCGGGCGGCGCCGATGGGGCCGCTGAACGGGATGCCGGAGATGGCCAGCGCAGCGCTCACGCCGATCATGGCGGCGATGTCGGCATCGACCTCGGGGTTGAGCGACACGGTGTGGACGACCACGTGCACTTCGTTCAGGAAGCCTTCGGGGAACAGCGGGCGGATCGGGCGGTCGATCAGGCGGCTGGTCAGCGTTTCATGTTCGCTGGGCTTGGCTTCGCGCTTGAAGAAGCTGCCGGGGATCTTGCCGGCGGCGTACGTCTTCTCGATGTAGTCCACCGTCAGGGGGAAGAAGTCCTGGCCGGGCTTGGCCGACTTGGAGGCCGCCACGGTGGCGAGGATGACGGTGCCGTCGATCTCGACCAGCACGGCGCCGTTGGCCTGGCGGGCGATCTCGCCCGTTTCCATGACGACGGTCTTGTCGCCCCACTGGAAGGACTTGGTGACTTTGTTGAAGATGGACATGCGTGTTTCCTGTGCTTCGGTGTGGATGCCGGCCACGCGAGGCCGGCGGGGGCCGGAGGGCAATTCAGAACACGATGCCATTCCAGTGGACCTGGGACCCGGGCGGGCAGCCCCAGGGCCATTGGAATGACACAGCTTCGCTCTGCTATTGCGGCTCCGAAGTAGAAAACGCCTGAGTCAGCGTGCTAACCCAGGCGTTCCTGCATGCGAATGCGCTTACTTGCGCAGGCCGAGCTTGGCGATCAGGGCCGTGTAGCGGTCGGCGTCCTTGGCCTTGAGGTAGTCCAGCAGCTTGCGGCGGCGGCTCACCATGCGCAGCAGGCCGCGGCGGCCGTGGTGGTCCTTGGCGTGCTGCTTGAAGTGGGGGGTCAGCTCGTTGATGCGGGCCGTGAGCAGGGCCACCTGCACTTCGGGGCTGCCGGTATCGTTGGCGGCGCGGGCGTTGTCCTTGATGACTTCGGCCTTGACGGAGGATGCGATCATTGGTTTTTCCTTGAGTGTCGGAGCCGGCGGGCCTCGCGTGTGGCAAGGCTGCGGCCCCAGGTTTTGACTTGCGCCGCGGGCTGGAACGGCCGGCGGCGTGCGTCTTGCACCATGCAAAACCCCCGGATTATACCGCGCCGGCCTTTTCGAGCCATTTCCGCAGGCGCGCCACCCCTTCCACCAGCCGCGCGGGGTCGCGCGAGGCGAAGCACCAGCGCAGCCAGCCCTCCCCTTCCGGGCCGAAGGCACTGCCGGGCGCCAGGCCCAGGCCTGCCTCCGCCACGAGGCGCTTGGCGGTGGCCGTCGCGTCGCCGTGGCCATCCATGCGGAAGAAGGCGTACATGCCACCGCTGGCCGCATGGGCATGCACGCCGGGCACCGCCTGCAGCAGCGGCAGCAGGGTGTCGCGGCACAGGCGCATGTGGGCGGTGACGCGCGGTACGATCTCCGCCTCGTGCTGCAGCGCCGCGATGCCGCCGCGCTGCGTGAAGACGCTCACGCACGAGGTGTTGAACTCGATCAGCTTGCCCATGTGGGCCGCCAGCGCCGGCGGCAGGACGAGCCAGCCCAGCCGCCAGCCCGTCATCAGGAAGCTCTTGGAGAAGCTGTGCACCACCACCAGGCGGTCCTGCGGCGCGGCGAGGTCGAGGAAGCTCGGCGCGCAGCCGGTGGGCGTCGGTTCGTAATACAGGCGCTCATAGACCTCGTCGGCCAGGATCCAGGTGCCCGTGGCGCGGCAGTGCTCCAGGATCTCGCGCTGCTCGGCCGCCGACAGCGTCCAGCCCGTCGGATTGTTCGGGGCGTTCACCACCAGCAGCCGCGTGGCCGGCGTCACGGCGCGCTTCAGGGCGTCCATGTCCAGCGCCCAGGCGCCGTCCTCGCGCGGGCGCAGCGGCAGGCACTGCAGGCGCGCCCCCAGGATGCGCGGCTGCGCCACGAGGTTGGGCCAGACGGGCGTGACGGCGACCACCTCGTCGCCCGGGTCCACCAGGGCCTGCACCGCCAGCATGAGGCCGCTGACGCCGCCGGACGTGACGGCGATGCGCCCGGCGTCGATGGCCGGGCCGTGCAGGCGTGCCATGTAGGCGGCGATCGCCTCGCGCAGCGCGGGCAGGCCGAGGTTGTGGGAATAGAAGGTTTCGCCGGCACGCAGCGAGGCGATCGCGGCCTCGTTCACCACGTCCGGGGTGGCCTCGTCGCTTTCGCCGAACCAGAATGCGAGTACATCGGGCCGCCCCATCCCGGCATTGGCGACTTCACGGATCTTGGATTCTTCGAGGTGGGCGAGGGTATGGCGCATGGAATGTCAGGGCGGCGAAACGTTACATTGTCGAGCCGGAGGAACTCCCATGCAATCGAAGAAAAACCCTGCCCGCGCCGCCGTGGTGCTGCTCGCGGGCGTCCTGGCCGTGGGCACCGCGGCCGCGGCCAGCGGCAGCGCGCCGGCTCCCCTGGGCGCCAACGATCCGTCAGCCACGTCCCCGCGTCAGGCCGGAGCCCGATCCCGGGCGCGGGCCAAGGCACCGCGCGTGCGCAGCAGCCCGCCCTCGTCCTCTGCCGAGACGCCCGCCCAGCGGGAACGCCGGCTGATCCGGGAATGCAGGGGGCTGCCCAACGCGGGGGCCTGCCTCGGCTACGCCCGCCGCTGAGCACGGTTTCTTGCGGGCGCCTCGGCCACGCCATGGCGATCGACGCCACCGCCGGGGCGTTGTCCGACAGCTCGGCGGCAGGGGCCGCGCTATACCTCGGGCACCCCGCCCTCCATGCACCGCAGGATTCCCATGCCCGACGGCTCCGCCGCCCTTTTTCCGCGCGCCCGCGCTGCCTTCGGGCGCTGGGGTGCCATCCTGGCCCTCGCCCTGGCCACTGCCGCCTGCAGCGGCCTGCCACAGAACGTGGAGCGTCCGGAATCCAGTGCCCTGCCCGCCACGGCCGCGGCGGACACCCCGCTCGCGCGCATCGTGGACGAGCGCAGGCAGGCGGCCGGCGGCCGCCATGCCTCGGGCTTCCTGCTGCTGAGCGGGCCGCAGGATGCCTACGGCAGCCGCCTGGCGCTGGTGGAGGCGGCCCGCAAGACACTGGACCTGCAGTACTACGCCATCCACGCGGACGCCAGCAGCGAGCGGCTGCTGCGCGGCGTCGTCGCGGCGGCGCGGCGGGGAGTGCGCGTGCGGGTGCTGCTCGACGACTTCCACAGCACCGGGCGCAATGCGCTCGTGATGGGCCTGGCGTTCCAGCCGAACATCGAGATGCGCATGTTCAACCCCGTCGCCGGCCCGCGCGGCTCCATGGTGGGCCGGCTGTGGGGGTCGCTCACCGACTTCTCGCGCGTGCAGCAGCGCATGCACAACAAGCTCTTCATCGCCGACAACACCATGGGGGTGACCGGCGGGCGCAACCTGGGCGACGCCTACTTCGGGCAGGCCGACTCCGGCAACTTCGTCGATCTGGACGTGCTCGCCGCCGGCCCCATCGTCACGGAGATGTCGCGCAGTTTCGACGCCTACTGGAACAACCCGCGCGCCTACCCGGTGCAGTCGCTCATCACGCGCGAGGAACTGCAGCGCCTGCGGCAGCAGACGCTCGACCGCTATCCGGAGCGCAACACCTCCGGGGGCGACTCCGGCAACGCTCCCGACGACCGGGTGCCCGGCGACGACGAAGCCCCTGCCCAAGCTCCGGCCGGCGACGGCCCGCGGCCACCCGACGGGGAACCGCGTCCCGCACCCGGCGGCCCCTCCGCCGAAAAGCGCGCGCGCATCTGGAACGAGCAGCCTATGGACCTGGGCGCAGCCGCCTTCGTCTGGGCGCCGGCGGTCCTCCTCGCGGACCGCCCGGCCAAGATCGCCGCCGAGGGGGAACCTGCCAGCACCCGGAGCACCCCGCCCGGCACCGCACTGGACGTGCTCGGCGCACCGGGGTCCCGGGACGATGGCTCCGGCCGTGCCGTGCCCGCCGCGCCCCCGCCGGCCGCGGGCGACACCGTCGTGGACGGCCTGCTCCACCTGCTCGGCCAGGCGCGCCAGGACCTGCTGGTCATCTCGCCCTACTTCGTGCCCGGCGACGACATGAAGCGCGCGTTCTCGGAAGCCCGTGCCCGGGGCGTGCGCATCCGCGTGCTCACCAACTCGCTGGCCTCCAACGATGCACCGATCGCCCACGTGGGCTACGCGCGGCACCGCGAGGAACTGCTGGCGATGGGCCTGGAGCTCTACGAACTGCGCAGCGAGCAGGCCGGCGTGAAATCCGCGTTCGGCGACTCCGGCGCCAACGCCACCGGCAAATCCCGCGCGATGCTCCATTCCAAGGTGCTGGTGCTGGACGGGCGGCTGATCGTCGTGGGCTCCATGAACCTGGACATGCGCTCGCAGCTGCAGAACACCGAGATCGCCCTGCTGATCCAGAGCCGCGGCCTGTCGCGCATGGCTTCGGCGCAGATCGAGACCGCCCTGCGGGAGGATGCCTGGCACGTCGAGCGCCTGCCGGACGGCAGCCTCGTCTGGCGGGCCCCGCAGGGCAGCGGACTGCCGGACGCCACGCACGAACCCGACGCCAGCCTGGGCCTGAGGATGCTGCTGCGGCTGCTGGGGCCGCTGGCGCCGGACCACCTGCTGTAGGCAGGCCCTCTGCCGGCGCGCAGGGCCTCAGGCACCGCCGGTCTGCGTCTCCACCCAGGCGGTGATGGTGCGCTGGTCGGTGACGGTGCGCACATGCTGGTAGGCGGCCTCCGCCTCGGGAAACCGCCGGCGCAGCAGATTGAGCCATTGCTTGAGCCGCCCCGCGCGCTGGCGCGGCTCCAGGTCGTCGCAGACCGTGCGCCAGAACACGCCCAGTTGCGGGAGCAGCGCCTCCCAGGCAAGCGCAGGGACATCGGCACGGCCCGCATCGGCCGCGCGGATGGCGAGGGCCAGGCCCGGGTCCGCCACGATGCCGCGGCCCAGCATCAGGGCATCGCCGCCCGAGAGCGCCCGGCAGCGCATCGCATCCGCCACCGTCCAGATCTCGCCGTTCGCGATCACGGGAATGCGCACGGCCGCGCGCAGCGGCGCGACGAGTTCCCAGTAGGCGGGCGGCCGGTAGCCGTCGGCCTTGGTGCGGGCATGCACCACCAGTTCGCAGGCTCCGCCGGCCTCCGCCGCCTGGGCGCACGCCCGGGCCAGCGAGGTGTCGTCGTAGCCCAGCCGCATCTTGGCCGACACCGGCATCTCCGCCGGCACCGCGCGGCGCACCGCGGCCACCACGGCAGCAATGCGCTCGGGCTCGCGCAGCAGCGCGGCACCGCCGCCGTGGCGGTTCACCACATTGGCCGGACAGCCGAAATTCAGGTCGATGCCCTCCGGTCCCAGCGCGGCCAGCCGCGCCGCGTTCTCGGCCATGCTGGAAGGGTCCGACCCCAGCAACTGGGCACGCACCGGCACTCCCGCCGCCGTGCGCCCGCCGTTGCGCAGCTCGGGGATGTAGCGCAGGAACACCTTGTCCGGCAGCAGCGTGCCGGTCACGCGGATGAACTCGGAGACGCAGCGGTCCACGCCACCCACGCGCGTCAGCACGTCGCGCAGGACGAAGTCGAGAAGCCCCTCCATGGGGGCGAGCAGCAGCAGGGGAGGATGGGACATCGGGGCAGGGGAGCCGCACCGGAGGCCGCGTCATCGCGGCGTCATCGGAATGCGGTGGAATGCAGCCTTCCATTGTCGCCAATGTCTCGCCCTCTCCACACTCCATGCTGCTCTTGAAGACCGACAAGGCCCGCCTGGAACTCTCCCCGGGCGTGCGCACCCTCAGCCTGCGCGAACGCTCGTTGCTGCTGCTGGCCGACGGCCGGCCCGCGGCCGAGCTGGAAGCGCTCTACCACGGCGCCGGCAAGGACATCGTGGCCCGCCTGCTGGCGGACGGCTACCTCGCACAGGCCGGCGGCGCGGCAGCCCCGTCCCCTGCCGCCACGCCGCCCGCAGCCGCCGTGCCGCGCCAGGCGCCATCCGGGGCCCAGCCGGAAGCCCCGCCCGCACCGTCCAACGCGCTGCGCTCGCTCGCGGGCGCTCGCATGTACCTGTTCGACATCTGCGAGCGCATGTTCGCGAGACGCAACCCCGCGCTGGCCCAGAACTTCCTCGAGGCGCTGCGCGGCGCGCGCGACCGCGACAGCATGATGGATGTCAGCGAGGCATTGCTGGAAGAAATCGAACTGCTGGCCGGCCCGGAGCGGGCCGCCATCGTGCGCCAGCGCATGGAGCAGTTGCTGCCCATGCCGGCCTGACACGGCGCGCCGGAAAGCCCGGCGGGCGTCAGGCGGCGCCGAGCCGCCAGAGCGAGGTGACCTCCGCCGCTCGCGCCGCATGCAGCGGATCGGACGCATCGGCGGCTTTCCCGTGCCGCGGCCGGACGTCGTGCCGGCCCAGCATCCGCAGGCCCGCAGCCTCGATCCAGCCGAGCAACTGGGCGCGCGGGCGCAGTTCCAGGTGCTCCGCCAGGTCCGAGAGGATCAGCCACCCCTCCCCGCCCGGCTCCAGGTGCTCTGCCAGGCCGCCGAGGAAGCCTCGCAGCATGCGGCTGTCCTCGTCATAGACCGCACGCTCGACGGGAGCGGCAGCACGCGCCGGCACCCACGGCGGATTGCACACCACCAGGAGCGCACGGCCCGGGGGAAAGAGATCGGCCTGGAGGATGTCCACGGCCGGCAGCACGCGCAGGCGCTGCAGGTTTTCCTGCGCGCAGGCCAGGGCCCGGGGATCCTGGTCGGTGGCGACGACACGGCGCACGCCGCGCCGCGCAAGCACGGCCGCGAGCACGCCGGTGCCGGTGCCGATATCGAAGGCCAGCGCAGCCGCGCCCGCGGGCAGCGGCACCTGCGCCACGAGATCGATGTATTCGCCGCGCACGGGCGAGAACACCCCGTAGTGCGGATGAATGCGGTTGTCCGGCGGCGCCCCCAGGGCGGGAATCTCCACACCCTTCTTGCGCCACTCGTGCGCACCCACGAGGCCCAGCAGCTCGCGCAGCGAGGCCACGCGGGGCGTACCGTCGGGAGCGCCCCAGGCCTCGGCCAGCGCCGGCCGCCAGTCGGGTGCACGCCGCAGCGCGATGCCATGGTCACCTTCCACGGGAATGAGCAGCATGCCCAGCACCCGCGCCCGCTGGGCCTGGGCCTGGCGGTGCAGGTGGAAGGCCTGGGCCGGTGCGGTGGCCGGCGTGGCAGCCGCCTTGCCGCGGCCCTTCGCGCCGCCGCGCGGCCGGCCCCGGCCGTCGGCCCGGCGCATCAGCGCCTGCAGCAGGTGCCGGGCATTCTGGAAATCCCCCTGCCACAACAGCGCCGTGCCTTCGCAGGCCATGCGGTAGGCCGCATCGGCGGGCAGCGTGTCGTCGGCCACCACCACGCGGCGCGGCACGGCGACGCCGGCCTCCGAGTGCCATTGCGCGCTGCGGTCCTGGCCGCCGTGGTTCCAGTGGATCATGCCGGGCAAGGGCTCTGGCGGATCAGTTGAGGGGGCGCTGCAGGCGCACTTCCTCGATCTTCACCCCGCCGATGACGGCGGTCTTGGCGGTGGACATTTCGCGCTTGAAACCCGCGAGCTCGTGGAAGCGCAGCGCGCGCTCGTTGCGCATGGGCACCCACGCGGTCACGTTGGTGCAGCCTTCCTGCTGCAGGCCTTCGCGCGCGGCATCCCAGAGGGCCACGCCCACGCCCTGGTCCCAGTGGGACGGCGCGGCATAGATGGCCCAGATCTCGCCGGTGGTGGGGCGGGACTTGGCATCGCGCGAACGGTCGAAACCGACGAAGCCGACGATCTTGTCGCCTTCCACCGCCACCTGCACCTGGGGCTCGCAGTACTCGATGGCTTCACGCCAGTACGCCTGGCGTTTCTCGACCGAAGACATGGCTTTCAATTGGTCGTCGGGAACAAGGCCGCGGTACGCTTCCATCGCGGACTGCGTATGGATCTGGGCGATGGCTTTGGCATCGCGGAGCGTGGCGGGACGGACCTGAATACTGGCCTGAATACTGGACATTGGGAACGAACGGAACAGAAGAAGAAAAAAGAGGTGCGGAACGCAAAACCCACGATTGTCGCGCAATTGGTTTTCGGGCTCCAGACCCCGGGTGGTACAGACCCCTGTACGAGCCCTTGGGCGGCGGCCGCAAAGCCCGCCACAAGGTGCTCGGCGCAGGGGCCGCCGCGGGGCGAAAAAGCTGTCAGAACCAGCGCCGCAGCAACTCGAGAGCCCGGTCGAAACGCGCGCCGTACGGCGGATGCAGCAGCTTGCCGAGCGACCAGCGGGACTGCACCAGCACGGATTTCTGGTGGCAAAAGCGCAGGAATCCGTGCTCCCCGTGGTAGGCCCCCCAGCCGCTGTCGCCCACGCCGCCGAACGGCAGGTTGTCGTGCGCGACATGCAGCAGCGTGTCGTTCACGGTGACGCCGCCGCTCACGGTGCGGCGCAGCACGTCGTCGCGCGCCGCCTCGCTGCGGCCGAACCAGTAGAGTGCCAGCGGACGCGGCCCGGAGTTGATGTGGTCGATGGCGTCCTGCAGGCGGTCGTAGCCGAGCACGGGCAGCACCGGCCCGAAGATCTCCTCCTGCATGATCTGCATCTGCAGCGTGGCATGGAACACCAGTACCGGCGGCATTTGCCGCGCCACGCCATCGCCGATGCCCTGCGGAGGCGGTGGCGGCGAACCCGGCACGGGTTCGAGCACGTGCACTTCCGCGCCCTGGGTCTGGGCCTGCTGCAGCATGGTGCGCAGGCGCGCGAGGTGCCGCGAATGGATGATGGAAGCGTAGTCGGGATTGCCTTCGAAGTACGGGAACAGCTTCGCCACGGCGGCGCGGTACGCCTCGGCGAACGCCCCCTCGCTGCCACGCGGCAGCAGCACGTAGTCGGGCGCCACGCAGGTCTGCCCGGCGTTGAACAGCTTGCCGTGCGCGATCTTGAGCGCGGCATCCTGAAGGTCGCAGTCCGCATCGATGATGCAGGGCGACTTGCCGCCCAGCTCCAGCGTGGTGGGCGTCAGGTGCGCGGCGGCGGCCTGCGCCACCTTGCGCCCCACCGCCGTGGACCCCGTGAAGACGAGATGATCGAAGGGCAGCGAAGCCACCAGCGCGGCCACGGCCGCATCGCCCTGGACCACGCAGAACTCGTCGGGCGAGAAGAATTGCGCCACCAGCGATGCGAGCTGGGCGGAGGTATGCGGGGTGAGTTCGCTGGGCTTGAGCATCACCCGGTTGCCCGCCGCGAGCGCGCAGATGGCAGGCCCGAGCGCGAGCTGCACGGGGTAGTTCCAGGGGGCGATCACCCCCACCACGCCCAGCGGCTGGCGCTGGATGAAGGCGTGCGCGGGCTGCAGGTGCAGCGGGGTATGCACGCGCCGTGGCTTGCTCCAGCGCGCCAGGTGCCGCAGCGTGTGAGCGAGCTGGGTGCGCAGCACCAACAGGTCGGCCACCTCGGTCAGGCGCGGCGAGCGGATGCCGAAGTCGGCCTGCACGGCCGCCGCGAGCGCCGGCCCGTGCTCGTCGAGCAGCTTGCGCATGCGCAGCAGGCGTTCCCGCCGCACCAGCAGCGGCGTTTCGGGCTGTTCCCGGCTGGCCTGCCGCTGGAGTTGAAAGTGGTGGCGGATGTCGTCTGGCGTCATGCGGCAATCATAGGGAGGGCCCTCGCAACGCCATGTAAACGGGCGTCTCCAAAAGCCAGGGGGAGCCCATGCGGGCGGGGCGCCGGCCTGACCTGGCGGCGCCGGCCGGTCACATCACACCTTGCCGGGCAGGTCGCGCGGCTGCACGTCCACGACGTCGGCGCGCGCACCCGGCAGTTCGGCCGAGCGCAGCGAACCCGGCTCCCCATCGGCGGCCTGGCCCCGCCGGCCGGCGGCCGACCAGCGCGCGGTGCTGCGGTACACCGTGCTCCAGCCTTCGCGCGGGTCCATCCGCATGGTCCACGGCGTGGCGGGCTGGCCCGTGAGCCGCGCCCAGAGGGAGCGCACGCCCCACACCACCGCGAGCAGCGCCACGGCGATGAGCAGGCTCAGGAAAAACACCGCCCCCACGGCCACGACCGCGAGGCGCACGATCCACCGGATCACGCCGGCCAGGAAATCATTCAAGGCACATCCTTTCACACGACATCGAACTTACCCCACTGCAGCTGCTTCGCCGAAATGGAAGACCCCAGGGTCCTGTACGGGATCCACGTTCACCGGGATCACGCTCTTGGGCGGATAGCGGCCTTCCAGCAGCAGCTTCGAGAGCGGATTCTCGATGCGCTGCTGGATCGCGCGCTTGAGGGGGCGGGCGCCGAACACCGGATCGAATCCCACCTTGGCCAGCTCGGACAACGCGCCGGGGGACACCTGCAGGTGCAGGTCCATTTTCGCCAGACGCGCTTCCAGGAGTTGCAACTGGATGCGTGCGATCGCTTCGATGTTCTTCGCGTCGAGCGCATGGAACACCACCGTTTCGTCGATCCGGTTGAGGAATTCGGGCCGGAAATGGTTCTTGAGTTCCCCCCAGACCGCTTCCTTCACGTCCTCCGCGTCCTGGCCGACCATCGCCTGGATCAGGTGCGAGCCGATGTTGCTCGTCATCACGATCACCGTGTTCTTGAAGTCCACGGTACGGCCCTGGCCATCGGTCAGGCGGCCGTCGTCGAGCACCTGCAGCAGCACGTTGAACACGTCCGGGTGCGCCTTCTCGACCTCGTCGAGCAGCAGCACGCTGTAGGGCTTGCGGCGCACGGCCTCGGTGAGGTAGCCGCCCTCTTCGTAGCCCACGTAGCCGGGCGGCGCGCCGATCAGGCGGGCCACGGAATGCTTTTCCATGAACTCGCTCATGTCGATGCGCACGAGGTGCTCCTCGCTGTCGAACAGGAAGCCCGCCAGCGCCTTGCACAGCTCGGTCTTGCCCACGCCCGTGGGGCCGAGGAACAGGAACGAGCCCATCGGCCGGTTCGGATCGGCAAGGCCCGAACGCGAGCGGCGGATGGCGTTGGCCACGGCCGCGATGGCCTCGTCCTGGCCCACGACGCGCTCGTGCAGCTTGTCTTCCATCTGCAGCAGCTTGTCCTTCTCGCCCTGCATCATCTTCGAGACAGGGATGCCCGTGGCGCGGCTGACGACCTCGGCGATCTCCTCCGCGCCCACCTGGGTGCGCAGCAGCCGGTTGGGCGTGGCGGTGCCATCGGTGCCCTCTTCCTTGGCCTGGGCTTCCTTGAGCTGGCGCTCCAGGTCGGGCAGCTTGCCGTACTGCAGTTCCGCGACCTTGTTGAAGTCGCCCTTGCGCTTGAGCTCCTCGATCTGCAGCTTCACCTTCTCGACCTGCTCGCGGACCTGCTGGCTGCCCTGGGCCTGCGCCTTCTCGGAGGTCCAGATGTCCTCCAGGTCGGCGATTTCCTTCTGCAGCTTGCCGATCTCCTCCTCCAGCAGCGCCAGGCGCTTCTGCGAGGCTTCGTCCTTTTCCTTCTTCACGGCCTCTCGCTCGATCTGCAGCTGGATCAGACGGCGGTCGAGCTTGTCGATGGCCTCGGGCTTGGAGTCGATCTCGATCTTGATCTTGGCAGCGGCTTCGTCGATGAGGTCGATCGCCTTGTCGGGCAGGAAGCGGTCGGTGATGTAGCGGTGGGAGAGCTCGGCCGCGGCCACGATGGCCGGATCGGTGATCTCCACGCCGTGGTGCAGTTCGTAGCGCTCCTGCAGGCCGCGCAGGATGGCGATGGTCGCCTCCACGCTGGGCTCGCCCACGAGGATCTTCTGGAAGCGCCGCTCCAGCGCGGCGTCCTTCTCGATGTACTTGCGGTATTCGTCGAGCGTGGTCGCGCCCACGCAGTGCAGCTCGCCGCGCGCCAGGGCCGGCTTGAGCATGTTGCCCGCGTCCATGGCGCCCTCGGCCTTGCCCGCGCCCACCATGGTGTGCAGCTCGTCGATGAAGACGATGGTCTGGCCCTCGTCCTTGGCCAGTTCGTTGAGCACGGCCTTGAGCCGTTCCTCGAACTCGCCGCGGTACTTGGCACCCGCCAGCAGCGCGGCCATGTCCAGCGACAGCACGCGCTTGCCCTTCAGGCTCTCGGGCACCTCGCCCGCGACGATGCGCTGCGCCAGGCCTTCCACGATGGCGGTCTTGCCCACGCCGGGCTCGCCGATCAGCACGGGGTTGTTCTTGCTGCGGCGCTGCAGCACCTGGATGGCGCGGCGGATCTCGTCGTCGCGGCCGATCACCGGGTCGAGCTTGCCGGCCCGGGCGCGCTCGGTGAGGTCGAGCGTGTACTTCTTGAGCGCTTCGCGCTGGCCTTCGGCCTCCGCGCTGTTGACCTGGGCGCCGCCACGCACCGCGTCGATCGCGGCTTCGAGGCTCTTGCGCGTCAGGCCGTGCTCGCGCGCCAGCTGGGCGGTGTCGCCCTTGCCGTCCACGAGCGCGAGCAGGAAGAGCTCGCTCGCGATGAACTGGTCGCCGCGCTTGATCGCTTCCTTCTCGGTGGCCTGCAGCAGGCGGCCCAGCTCGGGGCCGACCTGCACCTGGTCCTGGCCCTGCACCTGGGGCAGGCGCTTGATGGCGTTCTCGGCCGCAGTCTGCAGGGCGGACACGTTGGCGCCGGCGCGCTGCAGCAGCGCGCGCGGGCCCTCCTGCTGCCGCAGCATGGCGGCCAGCAGGTGCACGGGTTCGATGTAGGCGTTGTCGTTGCCCAGCGCGAGCGATTGCGCATCGCCGAGGGCTTCCTGGAACTTGGTGGTGAGTTTGTCGAGACGCATGGTCTGTGGTCCTCCGGAACTAGTGGGCAATTGGGGGGCCTGCCCGCAGTTTTCAAGCCGCCAGCGCGGCCCACGCAACCCACGCGCAGCATTTTTGCTACCAAAAGAGGAGCGCCCATGCTCGTGACGGCGAGACGGCGCAGGGATTTCGCGTGCCGGCCGTCGCGACCGGCACAGGCCGATCAGGCGTTGTGGCCCGACACGATGCCCCAGCGGGCCAGCGCCGCGTCGTCGCTGACGCGTGCGTCCACCCAGCGCGCACCCTGCGCAGTGGCTTCCTTCTTCCAGAAGGGCGCCTGGGTCTTGAGGTAGTCCATGAGGAATTCGCAGGCCTGGAAGCTCTGCCCGCGGTGGGCCGAGGTGACGGCCACCAGCACGATCTGGTCCTGCGGCGCCAGCAGGCCCACCCGGTGCACCACGCGCGCGCCGAAGATGTCGAAGCGCCGCAGGGCCTCGTCCACCATGGCCTCGATGGATTTCTCCGTCATGCCGGGATAGTGCTCCAGCTCCATCGCCGCCACGGCGTCGCCGTCGCTGCGGTCGCGCACCGTGCCCACGAAGCAGCAGACGGCGCCCACGCGTCCGTCCTGCGCACGCAGCGCCGCCAGTTCGGCCGAGACATCGAAGTCCTGCGGCTGGATGGAGACCCGGGCGCAGCCTTCCGCGCAGGCCGGAGGAAGGGAGGACAGCGTCCCGGCCATGGCGATCACGGCGCCCGGTGCAGGCGGGGCGCGGCAAGCAGCGCGCGCTCCTCCTCGATGAAAGCATCGAGCTGGCGGCGCACCGCGGTATCGGACGGCACGCCCGCCAGCAGCGCCTGCAGCCGCGCGACGTCGCCCGCCGAGGGCGCGACCTTGATCTGCGCCATGGCGGCCTGCGTCTGCCCGCCCCGGATCAGGGCGAACACTTTCGCGGCCCATGCGTTCTTGTCCTGGCGTGCCATGCGGTCTTCCTCGTGCTCGTGTGCGTGATGTCCAGGCCGGATTGTCCACGGGAACGGCTGCCGCGCGACCGGTTTGCTACAGTGGCCGCCCATGGCCACGCAGACCATCACCACCGAACTCTACGTCCTGTTCCCTTCGCCGCGCAACCAGCACCGCGGCGTATATGCACACCAGGTCTTCGTGCCGCATCCGTATGCGCTCATCCACCTGCCGGACTACGGCCTGGCCGGCCCGGCCAGCCTGTTCGCCGCGTGCCGCCGCGAGGACAACAAGATGGGGCAGCTGGTCACCTTCGAGCAGGCGGACGACGCCCGGCGCTTCGAGCGGCTCTTCACCCCCGACTGAACCGCGGCCGGCCGCCCCTGCCCAGCACTGCCCATGCACGACGACAACCAGATCCACGTCCCGCCCTCCTTCACCGCGCTCTACAGCGACGCGCGCCAGCGCCTGACCGCGCCCGCAGCCGAAATACGCGAACGCTACGAACTGTGCGAGGACCTCGCCAACCACCTCGTGGAGCAGGCGCAGACGCTCTACCACGTGCAGGCTCCCTCGGAGGCGGAAATCCTCTCGCGCATCCACGCCGGCCTGTGCACCCCGGGTGCCGGCGTGTCACTCATCGAGGCACGGTGGATCACGCTGCGCCTGGCGGAGCTGCTGAACTGGCGCAGCCCCGAACTGCCCGAGGTGCCTTTGTCTTCCGGTTAGTACCAACAGGCGTGCGCCGTCCGGGTTTTCGTTCCAGGCAGGCTGTCTTCGCACCCAAAGCACCGCCCAGGCCACTGGAGGACGATCCTCATGGATTTTGGAGATATCCACCATGGGAAATAACTGCATCAGAGGCTCCTCCTCCACCAGCAGCCCTTCTCGCCGCCCGCACACGCAAGCTGCACCAGAGGCGCAGACCCCGCGCAACTCCTCCGTATTCTCTGGTGGAGGAGCGCTGGGCGGTTTGCGGCGCCGTAGCGCGCAGCCGCAGCAGACGCCCGCGCAACTCCAGCATGCCTACGTCGAGGTGAGCGATATGCTGAACCGGACGGTCAACGACCCGGCCTTCCAAGCGCAGCAAGAGGAGCTCCGCCGACTGCAGGAGGAAATCGCAATAGCCCTGCCGCTGGGAGATCAGGTCGAGCGGCTCGACACACGGCTGAACGCTTTGAGGCAGCAGCTGCAAGGCGCCCAGCCCTTCACGGAACCCGAGGTGGTCTATCAAACGCCCCGGCAGGCCGCAACGGCGCAGCCGTCCTGGAACAACATCCCGATATCCGACGACATCCGGAGCGACGATGGAAGCGACAGCGATGCTTCCGGCCACATGAGCCCGACGTACCCATTTCACAATTCGCGTTGAAACCTGTCCCTCGCCGGGCAGTGTGTCCCCTCACGGGCTGCACGCCCGGCGGGCGCACTTTGAAACGCGCCACGGCACTTATTGACAACGCTTTTACGGCGCCGTCGATACACTGCGGCGCATGCCCCTCGACCCAGCGCTGTCTCCTCCCTCAATGCCGCGGCCGCAGCGCGCCCGCGGCGATTTCTCCGGCCTGTGGATCCCCCTGGTGACGCCCTTCAGCCCGTCCGGCGACGCGGTGGACCATGCCGGGCTGGACGCGATGGTCCGCCGGCTCGGGGGCGAAGGCATCGCGGGCTTCGTGGCCTGCGGATCCACCGGTGAAGCCGCGGCGCTGGACGAGCAAGAGCAGGACGCGGTACTGGCCACCATCCTGGACGCGGCCGGCGGCCTCCCGGTGGTGATGGGCCTGTCGGGCCACCACCTGGACCACGCGGTGCACCGCGCCCGCCGCCTCGGCGCATTGCCGCTGGCCGGGCTGCTCGTGCCCGCGCCGCACTACATCCGGCCGTCCCAGCAAGGGCTGCTGCAGTGGTTCCACGCGATCGCCGACGCGAGCGCCGTGCCGCTCATCCTGTACGACATTCCGTACCGCACGGGCGCCACGCTGGAACTGGGCACGCTGCGCACCCTGGCGGCCCATCCCCACATCCGGGCCCTCAAGGACTGTGGCGGCAATGCCTCCAAGACACAGGCACTGATCGCCGATGGGGCGCTGCAGGTGCTGGCAGGCGAGGACGCACATATCTTCACCACCGCCGCGCTGGGCGGGGCCGGGGCCATCGCGGCCAGCGCCCACTGGCAGCCCGCGCGCCTCGTGCAATGCCTGGAAGCCATCGAGCGCGGCGACCTCGGCCGGGCACGGGAGCTCTGGCGCGCCCTCCTGCCGCTGATCGAGGCCTTCTTCGCGGAGCCCAATCCTGCCCCGGTCAAGGCCCTCCTCGCAGCGGAGGGATGGATCGACGGCGCCCTGCGCGCGCCCATGGCACCGGCCTCCGCCGCGCTCGCCCTGCGCCTGCAGGAGGCGGCGCGCGCCCAGGCCCGCCAGTTGCAGGCGCTGGACCAGGCCATGGCCTGATACGTCGGACTCAGCCGCCCGTCACAGGGGGGAAGAACGCGACCTCGGCACCGTCCGGCAGCAGGGCGTCCTCGGCACACAGCACCTGGTCCAGTGCCGTGCGCACAGCGCGTCCGCGCGCCAGGCTTTCCGCCCACGGCCCGCCGCGCGCGATCAGCGCATCGCGCAGCGCACCCACCGTGCCGGCCTGCGTGGACAGGGTCTCGCTGCCCTGCCCCACCGCCTCGCGGATGGACGCGAAGTAACGCACGGTGACCGTCACGGCGGGAGAGGATGAAGGGGTCGTGCCGGAGGTCATGCGAGCAGGTCGGACAGGGGGATGAAGCGCACCGTGTCGCCACGGGCGATGGTGCGGCCCGGCGGGTTGTCCACCAGTCCATCGCACCAGGCCGCGGAGGTCAGCACCCCCGAACCCTGGTTCGGGAACAACTCCAACCCACCATCGGCACCGCGGCGCACGCGCAGGAACTCGCGCCGCCTGTCGGCCCGCAGCCAGTGGAAATTCGCCCTCGCATCCACGGCGCGCGGCGTGACGTCCTGCACGCCCTGCAGGCGCAGCAGGAACGGCCGCACGAGGATCGCGAAGGTGGCGAGGCTGGACACCGGATTGCCCGGCAGTCCCATGAAATGCACGCGCTCGCCGATGCGGCCATAGGCGAACGGCTTGCCCGGCTTGAGCGCCACCTGCCAGAGGTCGATGCGCCCGAGCGCGGCCACGGCGGGCTTCACATGGTCTTCCTCGCCCACCGACACGCCGCCGCTGGTGAGCACCAGGTCATGCGCCGCAGCGGCGTCGGTCAGCGCCTGCTGCGTGGCATCGCGCCGGTCGGGCACGATGCCGAAATCCGACACCTCGCAGCCCAGCCGCAGCAGCATCGCACGCAGGAAGAAGCGGTTGCTGTTGTAGATGGCGCCCGGCGGCATGTGCTCCGGCGGCACCTCGCCCGGCATCACCAGTTCGTCGCCCGTGGAAAACAGCGCGACGCGGGGCCGGCGCGCCACGCGCAACCGGGCCAGGCCGATGCTGGCTGCCAGCCCCAGCGCGGCCGGAGTGAGCCGCGTACCGGCCGCGAGCACCGTCGCGCCGGTTTCGATGTCCTCGCCCGCACGGCGCACCCACTGGCCCGGCTGGGGCACGGCCTGGATGCGCACGCGCACGCCGCCATCGAGCGCCTCGCAGTCCTCCTGCATGCACACGGCATCCGCGCCGGGCGGCAGGGGCGCGCCCGTGAAGATGCGCGCGGCCGTGCCCGGCTCCAGCGGCTGAGGCGCGGAGCCCGCCGCGATGCGTTGGGACACCGGCAGTTCGATGGAAAGGGATGCACCCGCTGCAGCAACGTCCGCCCGGCGCACGGCATAGCCGTCCATGGCGCTGTTGTCGTGGGGCGGCACCCGCAGCGGCGACACCGCATCGGCCGCCAGCACACGGCCATCGGCCTCGAAGGTGTCCACCTCGTCCGAACCTTCAAGCGGGCTGGCCTGGGCGAGCAGTTCCGCCAGCGCATCCTCCAGTGGCTTGAGCGGCGGCCGGGAGGGTGTGGCCGCGGCGTTCATGCCCGGGCCTCCGGGCCGCAATACGCCCAGCGCTCGCCGCTGGCGCACAGCCAGTCGGCCAGCACGGCCGGCGCATTCACGTCAAAGACCGGCAACGCGCCGGGCGGCACCGGCAGGCGCTCGCCCGGCACATCGGCCGCCACGGCCACGATGCGGGGATCGTGGGGGAACCGCAGGGGCTGGTCAGGATAGTCGCCGGACGGCGAACGCCACACTTCGATCTTGGGCAGGTCGCTCTCCTTGAAGCCTTCGACGAACACCCAGTCCACGGAGGCATCCAGGCGGGCGATCAGGTCGTGCACCACCGGCTCCGCCGGCTGTTCGTATTCACGCATGAGCGCCATGCGCAGGTCGGACGAGGCCACCACCTCGTAGGCGCCCGCCGTGCGGTGCCGCCACGTGTCCTTGCCGGGCTGGTCGATGTCGAACCGGTGGTGGGCATGCTTGACCACCGACACCCGCAGCCCGTACGCGCGCATGAGCGGAATGAGCCGCTCGACGAGCGTGGTCTTGCCACTGTTGGAGAAACCGGCGAAGCCGACGACTTTCATGCATGCCCTCCGTGGATGTGCCGAGGCCGGAAGCGCGCCACCCGGGCCATGCCCGGCGGTCAGGCCGCCGTGGCCGTCCCGTCGCAGTGGCGCGTGATATAGGCCTTCACCAGATCCACGTCGGCCGGCATCACCTGCACGCGCTTGGGCAGGCTCTCGATGCCATCGAACTTCGCGGGGCGCTCGGGCGCATGGCCCAGCGCCTCCCGGATCGTCTCGGCGAACTTGATGGGCAGGGCGGTTTCCAGCACCAGCATGGGCACGCCCGGCTCGGTGTGCTCGCGAGCCACCTTCACGCCATCGGCGGTGTGCGTGTCGATCGTGATGCCGAAGCGCTGGAAGGTGTCGCGGATGGTCGCGATGCGGTCCGCGTGCGTGCTGCGCCCGCTCACGAACCCATAGCGCGACGCGGCCTCGGCGAAGCGTGGATCCCGGCTCAGGTCGAACCGGCCCTCGCGCACGACGGCTTCGCCGAACAGCTGGCGCGTGGCCTGCGCGTCGCGGCCCAGCAGGTCGAACACGAAGCGCTCGAAATTGCTGGCCTTGCTGATGTCCATCGACGGGCTGGAAGTCTCGTGCGTGTCGGCACTGCCGCGCACGCGGTAGATGCCCGTGCGGAAGAACTCGTCGAGCACGTCGTTCTCGTTGGTCGCCACCACGAGCTTGTCGATGGGCAGGCCCATCATGCGGGCCACGTGGCCCGCGCAGACGTTGCCGAAGTTGCCCGACGGCACCGTGAAGCTGACCTTCTGGTCGTTCGACTCGGTGGCCTGCACGTAGCCCGCGAAGTAATACACCACCTGGGCGAGCAGCCGCGCCCAGTTGATCGAGTTCACCGTGCCGATCTTGAAGCGGCGCTTGAACTCCAGGTCGTTGCTCACGGCCTTGACGATGTCCTGGCAGTCGTCGAACACGCCTTCGATGGCGATGTTGAAGATGTTCGCGTCCTGCAGGCTGAACATCTGCGCCTGCTGGAAGGCGCTCATGCGGCCGTGCGGGCTCGTCATGAACACGCGGATGCCGCGCTTGCCGCGCATCGCGTACTCGGCCGCGCTGCCCGTGTCGCCGCTGGTCGCGCCCAGGATGTTCAGCTCCTCGCCGCGCCGGCCCAGCTCGTACTCGAACAGGTTGCCGAGCAGCTGCATCGCCATGTCCTTGAACGCGAGCGTGGGGCCGTTGGACAGGGCCTCCAGCCACAGGCTGTTCTCCAGGTGGCGCAGCGGCACGATCTCGCCCGTGCCGAACACCTCGGCCGTGTACGTCTTCTCGCACAGGCGTTTCAGGTCGGCCGCCGGAATGTCGTCGATGTAGAGCGAGAGGATCTGGAATGCCAGCTCCGCATAGCCCTGCTCGTGGTAGGCCGCGCGCAGCCGCGTCAGCGCCGCGTCGTCGATCTGCGGGTAGCGCTCGGGCAGGTACAGGCCGCCGTCGGGCGCCAGGCCTTCGAGCAGGATCTCGCAGAAGCGCTTGCGGTCCGCGTGGCCGCGGGTGGAGAGGTATCGCATCAGTTCAGCTCCTCCTTGCGGACACGCACGATCGGCCCCAGCACCGTGGGCAGGGCCTGCATCTGCGCGATCGCTTCGTTCATCGTACCCTCGCGCGTGTCGTGCGTGAGGATGATCAGGTCGGTGTGCGTGGCGCCCTCGCCGCCCACCTCGTCGGCCTCGCGCTGCAGCACGGCGTCGATGCTGATGCCGGCACCGGCCAGCAGCCCGGTCACCTTGGCCAGAACGCCGGCCTCGTCGGCCACGCGCAGGCGCAGATAGTAGCTGGTGACCACCTCGGCCATGGGCAGCACGGGCAGCGCCTCGCGCGCCTCGTCGAGCGTGTTCGCCTGGAAGGCCAGGTGGGGCACGCGGTGTTCAGGATCGGCCGCCGCCAGGCGGGCGATGTCCACCAGGTCGGCGATCACGGCGCTGGCCGTGGGCTCGCTGCCCGCACCCTTGCCGTAGTAGAGCGTGGTGCCCACCGCATCGGCCTGCACCACGACGGCGTTCATCGCGCCCTCGACGTTGGCGATCAGCCGCTTGGACGGCACCAGGCTCGGGTGTACGCGCAGTTCCACACCGCCCTCGCGCCGCTTGGCGATGCCCAGCAGCTTGATGCGGTAGCCCAGCTGCTCGGCATAGCGGATGTCCGCCGCGGCGAGCTTGGTGATGCCTTCCACGTAGGCCTTGTCGAACTGCACCGGGATGCCGAAGGCGATCGCGCTCATGATCGTGGCCTTGTGCGCCGCATCCACGCCCTCGATGTCGAAGGTCGGGTCGGCCTCGGCGTAGCCCAGTCGCTGCGCCTCCTTGAGCACCACGTCGAAGTCGAGACCCTTGTCGCGCATCTCCGAGAGGATGAAGTTCGTCGTGCCGTTGATGATGCCCGCGATCCACTGGATGCGGTTGGCCGTCAGGCCCTCGCGCAGCGCCTTGATGATCGGGATGCCGCCGGCCACTGCGGCCTCGAAGGCCACCATCACGCCCTTGGCCGATGCCGCCGCGAAGATCTCCGTGCCATGCACCGCCAGCAGGGCCTTGTTGGCCGTGACCACGTGCTTGCCGGCCGCGATGGCTTCCATCACCAGCGCCTTGGCCACGCCGTAGCCGCCGATCAGCTCCACGACGATGTCGATGTCGGGGTTGGCGATCACGGCGCGCGCGTCGTTCACCACCTGCACGCTGCTGCCCGCGACGGAGCGGGCGCGCTCCACGTCGAGGTCCGCCACCATGGCGATCTCGATGCCGCGGCCCGCGCGGCGGCGGATCTCCTCCTGGTTGCGTCGCAGCACGTTGAACACGCCGCTGCCGACGGTGCCAATGCCCAGCAGGCCCACTTGGATCGGTTTCATGGTCGGAAATCTCAGTCAGAAGGTGCCGCGGCGCGGGATGTGTTGCGCTGCCGGCAATGGTTGGAACTCGGAAGGAACAGGGTGCTGCCGCGCGTCAGGCGGCCGCGTGCTTCTGGCGGTAGAGCGCCAGGAAGTCCGCCAGGCGGCCGATGGCCTCGCGCAGGTCGTCCTCGTGCGGGAGGAACACGATGCGGAAATGCTGCTGGTCGGGATAGTTGAAGCCCGATCCCTGCACCAGCATCACGCGGGTGGCGCGCAGCACTTCCATGAAGAACTGGCGGTCGTCGGCGATCGGGTACATGGCCGGGTCGAGGCGAGGGAACATGTAGAGGGCCGCCTTGGGCTTCACGCAGCTCACGCCCGGGATCGCCGAGATGAGTTCGTAGGCCAGGTCGCGCTGCCGGCAGAGGCGCCCGCCTTCGCGAACCAGGTCATGGATGCTCTGGTAGCCACCCAGCGCGGTCTGGATCGCCCACTGCCCGGGCACGTTGGAGCCCAGCTTGATGTTGGCGAGCATGTTGATGCCCTCGATGTAGTCGCGGGCCACGGCCTTGTTGCCCGACACCACCATCCAGCCGGCACGGTAGCCGCACGAGCGGTAGGCCTTGGAGAGCGAATTGAAGGTGAGCGTGAGCACGTCGGTCGAGAGGCTCGCCATGGCCGTGTGGCGCTCGCCGTCGTAGAGCACCTTGTCGTACACCTCGTCGGCCAGCAGCACGAGGCCGTGCTCGCGCGCGATCTTCACCAGTGCGCGCAGCAACTCGTCGGAATAGAGCGCGCCCGTGGGGTTGTTCGGGTTGATCACCACCAGGCCCTTGGTGCGGGGGGTGATCTTGGCGCGGATGTCGTCGAGGTTCGGCATCCAGCCGTTCGCCTCGTCGCAGAGATAGTGCACAGGCCGGCCGCCCGACAGGCTCGCCGCGGCGGTCCAGAGCGGATAGTCGGGCGCGGGCACCAGCAACTCGTCGCCGTCGTCGAGCAGCGCGTTGGTGGCCATGGTGATCAGGTCGCTCGCGCCATTGCCCAGGTAGATGTCGTCGAGCGTCACGCCCTTCACGCCCTGCTGCTGGCTGTAGTGCATCACGGCCTTGCGTGCCGCGAAGATGCCCTTGCTGTCCGAATAGCCCGCCGAGTTCGGCAGGTTGCGGATCATGTCCTGCTGGATCTCTTCAGGAGCATCGAAGCCGAACGGCGCCAGGTTGCCGATGTTGAGCTTGATGATCTTCTGGCCCTCGTCCTCCATCTGCTTGGCCGCATCCACGATCGGGCCCCGCACATCGTAGAGAACGTTATTCAGCTTCGCGGACTTGTGGATCGTCTTCATCATGCGAAAAGCCCGGGGCGCACGCCGCGGGGCCAGGAAGAGTGAACGGTAAGGCGCCGGAGAACGCTCCGATACCCCGCCAGGCGGCGCAGCCTCTGGCGAAACCTATAATTTGACCACAGTTCCACGGTGGATCCCCGCCCCGCTCCGCCGGGTGCCGTGCCGGCCCGCAACGCACTCCCGAAGGCGCCCTTCCCATGAAATTCCAGCCCGACCGTTCCGAAGCCCAGACCATCAGCGCCTACGGCCCGGACTGGATCGCGGTCGACGGGGAAAAGCTCACCGGCAGCGTGGTGATCGGCTCCCGGGGCGAGCGGCGGGAATGGCAGTGCAACCGCTTCGAGGACCTCACCGCCGAGCATTTCGCGCTGCTCGCGGAACTCGACGCAGAAGTGGTCATCTTCGGCAGCGGCCAGCGCAACCGTTTCCCGCCGCCGGCATGGCTGCGCCCCCTCATGGCGCGGCGCATCGGCCTGGAAACCATGGACACCCAGGCCGCCTGCCGGACTTACAACATCCTGGCGGGGGAAGGCCGCCACGTGGTCGCCGCGCTGCTGCTGGAACCCAAGGCGTGAAACGCGCGTGGATCTTGGTTACAGACCTGCGATTCGCGAAAGAGTCCGTTTCAAGGTAAAATTACGGGTTGCGGTCGGAGGCCTTCCAAGAGCAATAACACACAACTCCTCCGGCTTTTCAACGACTACATCAAAGATTGAAGTGCCATGGCGATCGTTGTCAACAAACCCCTCCCCGAATTCGAAGCCAACGCGACCGGTGGCATCAAGGTCTCCAACACATCGCACCTCGGCCAGATCCTGATCCTGTACTTCTACCCCAAGGACAACACCCCCGGCTGCACCACCGAGGCCATGCAGTTCCGCGACAAGTACGAGGATTTCGCCCAGGCCGGCGCTGCCGTGTTCGGCGTGTCGCGGGACAACATGAAGTCCCACGACGACTTCAAGGAAAAGCTGGAACTGCCCTTCGAGCTCATCGCCGATACCGAAGAGAAGATGTGCCACATGTTCGGCGTGGTCAAGAACAAGATCATGTACGGCAAGAAGGTCAAGGGCATCGAGCGCAGCACCTTCCTCATCGGCCCCGATGGCGTGCTGGTCCAGGAATGGCGCGGCCTCAAGGTGCCCGGCCACGTGGACGAGGTCCTCAAGGCCGTGAAGTCCATCAAGGCCCTCAAAAAGGCGGCGTAAGCGCCTACAGCCGCGCTGCGCGCGGCATGCGGGGAGTGCCACGGCAACCGTGCATAATGGTTTCAATGCTGCTGCACGACGCAACGCTCCCCCACCCCCACAAAGCCGCCTCGGTCTCCAGGCGGCTTTTTGCTTTCTGACTCCCTCCCGTCCTCATCCCAAGGCCCGCACCATGCCCCTGCCCCCCGCACCGACGAAACGCGCCGCCCTGCTTTCTCCGGATGCCTTCCGCGCCACCGCCAAATCCCGCATGGAAGATCCGCAGACCGAGGAATCCCTGGAAACAGCCAGCCCGGCAGTGCTGACGGACGGCCATACCTCCGCTCCACGCAAGGCGGCCAGGAAACCCGCCCGCGGCACTACCGCCGCCAGCACGGGCCGCTCACGCACCGCCGAGGCGCCTGCCGCCGTGGAACAGGCCCCGGCGCCGACGGCTGCGCCCCCCGCCACGGCGCCCGGAGCATCCCGGCGCACCGGCAGGCGCACCGCCCCGGCCACGGCGCCCGCCCCCATCCAGGCCGTGGCGCCTGAAGCCCGGCGCGAGTTGCCTGCCGTCCGCGCGGCCGCACCCGCGCCCGAGGCAGCAGCCCGTCCCCGCAAGGGCCGCGGCACCGGCCCCACGAAGATGTTCGTGCTGGACACCAACGTCCTGCTGCACGACCCGACCAGCCTCTTCCGCTTCGAAGAGCACGACATCTTCCTGCCCATGATCGTGCTGGAGGAACTCGACGGCCACAAGAAGGGCATGACCGAGGTGGCGCGCAACGGCCGGCAGGCGAGCCGCACGCTCGACCAGCTCGCCGCCACCCAGGGCGCCGACATCGCCCGCGGCCTCAAGCTGGATGCCACGGGCCAGCGCGCCGCCGGCGGCTGCCTGTACTTCCAGACCGAACCGCTGGACTACCAGTTGCCCACCAGCCTGCCCCCCGGCAAGGCCGACAACCAGATCCTGGGCGTGGTGGAAGCGCTGCGCCACAAGTACGCACCGCGCGAGGTCGTTCTGGTGTCCAAGGACATCAACATGCGCGTCAAGGCACGCGCGCTCGGCCTCACCGCCGAGGACTACCAGAACGACAAGGCCCTGGAAGACGGCGACCTGCTGTACTCCGGCGTGCTGGCCCTGCCGGCCGACTTCTGGACGAAGACCGGCAAGAACGTCGAGAGCTGGCAGAGCGGCGCGCACACCTACTACCGCATCGGCGGGCCGATCGTGCCGCAGCTCATGATCAACCAGTTCGTCTATTTCGAGGCCCCCGGCGAGCCCAGCCTGTTCGCGCGGGTGACCGAGATCCGCGACAAGACCGCCGTGCTGCAGACCCTCAAGGACTACGGCTCGGCCAAGAACACCGTCTGGGGCGTGAACACGCGCAACCGCGAGCAGAACTTCGCGATGAACCTGCTCATGGACCCGGAGGTCGATTTCGTCACGCTCGCCGGCACGGCCGGCACCGGCAAGACCCTGATGGCGCTCGCCGCCGGACTCACGCAGGTGCTGGACGAGCGCCGCTACACCGAGATCATCATGACCCGCGCCACCGTGAGCGTGGGCGAGGACATCGGCTTCCTGCCCGGCACCGAGGAGGAGAAGATGGGTCCGTGGATGGGCGCCCTGGACGACAACCTCGAATTCCTCGCCAAGGGCGACGGCGGCAACGCCGGCGAGTGGGGCCGCGCGGCCACCAACGAGCTGATCCGCAGCCGCATCAAGATCAAGAGCATGAACTTCATGCGCGGCCGCACCTTCCTCAACAAGTACGTCATCATCGACGAGGCACAGAACCTGACGCCCAAGCAGATGAAGACGCTGATCACGCGCGCGGGCCCGGGCACCAAGATCATCTGCATGGGCAACCTCGCGCAGATCGACACGCCCTACCTGACCGAAGGCTCCTCCGGCCTCACCTACGCGGTGGACCGCTTCAAGGGCTGGCCGCACAGCGGGCACATCACCCTGGCGCGCGGCGAGCGCTCGCGCCTCGCGGATTTCGCCAGCGAAGTGCTCTGACGCATGGCCATCAGCTGGATCACCGCCCTGCAGCTGGTCCCATGGGACAAGGTGATCGAGGCCTCTCCGCAGCTCATCAAGGCCGCGAAGGGGCTGCTGCGCAGCCGGAGCGCCCGGGAGGCCGAACAGGCACAGGCGGACGAGGAAGCCGCACGCCTGGCGGCATCCACCGCCCCGTCGCCCCAGGAACTGGCCCTGCAGCGCATCGGCGCCCTGGAGGACCAGGTGCAGGCGCTGGAGCAGTCGCAACGCCAGGCCCTGGAAGTCATCGAGCAGCTGGCCCAGCAGAACGCCCAGCTCGTCGCCACCGTGAGCGCATTGCGCACCGGCGCGCAGCGCCTGGTGGTGGCCTGCGGGGTGCTGGGCGTGGTGCTGCTGGGGATGGTGGTCTACACCGTCGCCAGGGCGTAGGGCGGCGCAGGCCCGCCCTGCCCGGCGTCAGAAATCGTCGCCCGACCCCATGGCCAGGTTCTCGAACCGCGTCTGGTTCTTCTGGAAGAACAGCTTCACCGTGCCTGTCGGGCCGTTCCGCTGCTTGCCGATGATGACCTCGGCCACGTTGGGCTCCTTGGAGTCCTTGTTGTAGTAGTCGTCCCGGTAGATGAACATGATGATGTCCGCATCCTGCTCGATGGCGCCCGATTCGCGCAGGTCGGACATCATGGGGCGCTTGTCGGTGCGCTGCTCCACCGAGCGGTTGAGCTGGGAGAGCGCGATCACCGGGCACTGCAGTTCCTTGGCCAGCATCTTCAGCCCCCGCGAGATCTCGCCCAGCTCGGTCGCCCGGTTGTCGGCGCTGCCCGCGCCCGAGCCGCTCATGAGCTGCAGGTAGTCCACCACGATCAGGCCGAGCTTTCCGCACTGGCGGGCCAGGCGGCGGGCGTTGGCCCGCAGCTCGCCCGGGGTGAGGCCCGGCGTTTCGTCGATGTGCAGCGACACGGTACGCAGGCGCTCGATCGCTTCGGTCAGGCGCGGCCATTCCTCGTCGGTCAGCTTGCCGGTCCGCAGGTTTCCCTGGTTCACGCGGCCGATCGAGCCCACGATACGCACGGCGAGCTGGGCGGCACCCATTTCCATCGAGAAGATGGCCACGGGAAGGCCTTCGTTGAGCGCCACGTGCTCCGCAATGTTCACGGCGAACGAGGTCTTGCCCATCGAAGGACGCGCAGCCAGAACGATCATGTCGCCGGCCTGCAGCCCCGAGGTCATGCGGTCCAGGTCGGCGAAACCCGTCGGCACGCCGGTCACGTCCATCGGGTTGTCCGCCATCTCCTGCACCTGGTCCAGCAGGTCCACCACGAGGGTGTCGAGCGACTGGAAGCCCTGCTTGTTGCGCGAGCCCTCCTCGCCGATGGCGAAGATCTTGGATTCGGCCTCGTCCAGGATCTTCTCGACCGTCTTTCCCTTCGGATTGAAGGCCGTCGTGGAAATTTCGTCGCTCGCCGTGACCAGCTTGCGCAGGATGGAGCGCTCGCGCACGATCTCCGCGTAGCGGCGGATGTTGGTGGCGCTGGGAACGTACTGCGCCAGGTTGTTGAGATAGGCCAGCCCGCCCACCTCCTCGGCCTTGCCCAGGCTCTGCAGTTCCCCGAAGACCGTGATCACGTCCGCCGGCTTGCTGGCATTCACCAGCTTGCCGATGGCCGAATAGATGAGCTGGTGCTCGTGCCGGTAGAAATCCCCATCCACCAGCAGGTCGCCCACACGGTCCCAGGCCATGTTGTCGAGCAGCAGCCCGCCCAGCACGCTGGACTCGGCCTCCAGCGAATGCGGTGGCATGCGCAGCCGGGCCACCTCCTGGTCCGCCGGGGCGGCAGACGCGAAATCGGATTCGTGCAGCGGAGGGAAGTCGGAACTCATGGCAATCGATCCTTGCGCTTCCGGTACCGCGGCGGGGCCGGAAACTGTCGGTCAGTGGACAAGTCTGTGGAAAAGCCGTTCACAGCCGGTGGGCTGGCGGTGCATGGATGCGGCGCCAGAAAACGCAAAAGCCGCCTCGGGAGGCGGCTTTTGCCGGGGTGGAAAGCGCTCCGGCTTTCTGGCCGATCAGGCGGTTTCGCCGTACACGGACACGGTGACTTCCACCACCACGTCGGTGTGCAGGGCCACGCTCACCGTGGAGTCGCCCACGGTCTTGATCGGGCCGTTCGGCAGGCGGACCTGCGACTTGGCGATCTTGTAGCCTTGCTTGTTCAGCTCTTCGGCGATGTCGTGGTTGGTGACGGAGCCGAACAGGCGACCGTCCACGCCAGCCTTCTGCGTCAGCTTGACGGTCGTGCCGCCGAGCTTTTCGCCCTGGCCCTGGGCTTCAGCCAGCTTGGCGGCTGCAGCCTTTTCGAGTTCGGCGCGCTTGGCTTCGAATTCGGCCTTGTTGGCTTCGGTGGCGCGGCGTGCGCGGCCCGAGGGGATCAGGAAGTTGCGTGCGTAGCCGTCCTTGACCTTGACGATTTCGCCCAGGTTGCCGAGGTTGACCACTTTGTCGAGCAGGATGATTTGCATGGCTCTTGCTCCTCAGATCTTGTGCTGGTCGCTGTAGGGCACCAGGGCCAGGAAGCGCGCGCGCTTGATGGCGGTGTTCAGCTGACGCTGGTAGATGGCGCGCGTACCGGTCAGGCGCGCGGGGATGATCTTGCCGTTTTCGGCGATGAAGTCACGCAGCGTGTCGACATCCTTGTAGTCGATCTCTTCGACGCCAGCGACCGTGAAACGGCAGAAACGCTTGCGCTTGAACAGCAGCGACTGGGTGTTGCGCTTCGGACGCTTGTCCTTGTTGAACTTCTTGAACGTGGCCATTTGTAAGCCTCTTGAAAATTAATCTTGTTGAATGTCCTGGATGTGGAACACCAGACCCTTGGCGTTGCGCGGCGTGGCGAGGAAGCCCTGGAAGGTCCAGAGGCTGCCCAGTGCCTGCCGGGCGAGGCGTTCGGCCAATGCGCCGAAGGCCACCGCCTTCACGACCGCCGCAACGTCTCGCTGCACGCCAGCCTCGGACTGCTTCGAGCCGTGCTCGAGCTTCAGGTCCAGGGCGGGCAGACCGGCCGGGGTGTACCGCAGAGGCTTGGTCTCCGCGATGCAGGCCGTCAGCGTCACGCTGTTGCGGGGTTCCACGGCTCCCGGGGAAGCGGTCGGATCAGCGCTCGTTGGCGGCGGCGAACTCGGCCTGGCTGGCCTTGCGTGCCTCTTCGCGCTCGACGGTCTTCATCATCGAGGAAGCGCCGGTCTCGGCCTTCTTCTTCACCACGGTCAGGTGGCGCAGCACGGCGTCGTTGAACTTGAAGGCATGCTCCAGTTCAGCCATCACGGCCTGGTCGGCCTCGATGTTCACGCACAGGTAATGGGCCTTGGCGAGCTTGTTGATCATGTAGGCCAGCTGGCGGCGGCCCCAGTCTTCCACGCGGTGGATCTTGCCGCCGCCGGCGGTGATCATGCCCTTGTAGCGCTCCAGCATGGCTGGAACCTGTTCGCTTTGATCCGGATGGATCAGCAAGATGATTTCGTAGTGACGCATGCAATCTCCTTCTGGGATGAGCCACCCGCCGCGTCATGTGAAGCAGTGTGGCAAGGCAAAGCCGGCGATTATAGCCCTAGCGTCGCCGGCTTGTACACTCCTTGCGCCGGCATATGCACTTCGCGCCCCGCCCGGGCAACAGATGCCGGAATTTGGCGGGATTTCGCTTGAAATCCCTCCCTTTGCACCCAGGTGCCGTGCGTCCATCGTTCATTCACCTACACCAGAACAACCGACATGTCCGATCAACAGCATCCAGCCCCCCAGAACGCCGCGACGACGGCGTCTCCGTCCGACAGCCCCGAAGCCGTGGAGGCGACCATGGCCGCGCATGCGGCGGACGAGCTGGGCCGCCTGCAGAACGAACTGGCCGAGCTCAAGGCCAAGAGCGCCGACCTCGCCGACCAGTTCCTGCGCGCCAAGGCCGAAGCCGAGAACGCCCGCCGCCGCGCGGACGAGGAAGTCTCCAAGGCCCGCAAGTTCGGCATCGAGAGCTTCGCCGAGAGCCTGCTGCCCGTGGCCGACAGCCTGACGGCGGCGCTCGCCATCAAGGACGCCACCATCGAGCAGCTGCGCGAGGGTACCGACGCCACGCTGCGCCAGCTCACCTCCGCCCTCGAGCGCAACAAGGTGCTGGCGATCCAGCCGGGCACCGGCGAGAAGTTCGACCCCCACCAGCACCAGGCCATCAGCATGGTGCCCGCCGAGCAGGAGCCCAACACCATCGTGTCCGTGCTGCAGAAAGGCTACGTCATCGCCGACCGGGTGCTGCGCCCGGCCCTGGTCACGGTGGCGGCACCGAAGTGACGTGCCCCTCCGGCCCCCGCCGCCCGGTGCGCCGCGGAAAGAAATTCCCCGGGCCGACGGCTTGAAGCCGGACAAGTTATCCACAAGTTACTGGCTATCCAAATCCTTCAAGAATCGCGGAGAAAAACATGGGAAAAATCATCGGTATCGACCTGGGCACCACGAATAGCTGCGTCGCCATCATGGAGGGCAATACGACCCGCGTGATCGAGAACAGCGAAGGTGCCCGCACCACCCCGTCCATCATCGCCTACCAGGAAGACGGCGAGATCCTCGTCGGCGCCTCGGCCAAGCGCCAGGCCGTGACGAACCCCAAGAACACCATCTACGCCGCCAAGCGCCTGATCGGCCGCAAGTTCGAGGAAAAAGAGGTCCAGAAGGACATCGACCTCATGCCCTACACGATCGCCAAGGCCGACAACGGCGACGCCTGGGTGGAAGTGCGCGGCAACAAGCTGGCCCCGCCGCAGATCAGCGCCGAAGTGCTGCGCAAGATGAAGAAGACCGCCGAGGACTACCTGGGCGAGCCCGTCACCGAGGCCGTGATCACGGTGCCGGCGTACTTCAACGACGCCCAGCGCCAGGCCACCAAGGACGCCGGCCGCATCGCGGGCCTGGACGTCAAGCGCATCATCAACGAGCCGACGGCTGCGGCGCTGGCCTTCGGCCTGGACAAGCAGGAAAAGGGCGACCGCAAGATCGCCGTCTATGACCTGGGCGGCGGCACGTTCGACGTGTCCATCATCGAGATCGCCGATGTCGATGGCGAAAAGCAGTTCGAAGTGCTGTCCACCAACGGCGACACTTTCCTGGGCGGCGAGGACTTCGACCAGCGCATCATCGACTACATCATTGCCGAGTTCAAGAAAGAGCAAGGCGTGGACCTGTCCAAGGACGTGCTGGCCCTGCAGCGCCTGAAGGAAGCCGCCGAGAAGGCCAAGATCGAGCTGTCCTCCTCCGCCGCGACCGACATCAACCTGCCCTACATCACGGCCGACGCCTCGGGCCCGAAGCACCTGAACATCAAGCTGACCCGCGCCAAGCTGGAGAGCCTGGTGGAAGAGCTGATCGAGCGCACCATCGCTCCCTGCCGCACGGCCATCAAGGACGCCGGCATCAGCGTGTCGGACATCCATGACGTGATCCTGGTCGGCGGCATGACCCGTATGCCCAAGGTGCAGGAGAAGGTCAAGGAATTCTTCGGCAAGGAGCCGCGCAAGGACGTGAACCCTGACGAGGCCGTGGCCGTCGGTGCCGCCATCCAGGGCCAGGTGCTCTCGGGCGACCGCAAGGACGTGCTGCTGCTGGACGTGACCCCGCTGTCGCTGGGCATCGAGACCCTGGGTGGCGTGATGACCAAGATGATCACGAAGAACACCACGATCCCGACGAAGTTCGCGCAGACCTTCTCCACGGCCGACGACAACCAGCCGGCGGTGACGATCAAGGTGTTCCAGGGCGAGCGTGAAATCGCCAGCGCCAACAAGCTGCTGGGCGAGTTCAACCTGGAAGGCATTCCGCCGGCCGGCCGCGGCGTGCCGCAGATCGAGGTGACCTTCGACATCGACGCCAACGGCATCCTGCACGTGAGCGCCAAGGACAAGGGCACGGGCAAGGAGAACAAGATCACCATCAAGGCGAACTCGGGCCTGTCCGAGGACGAGATCCAGAAGATGGTGAAGGACGCCGAACTGAACGCCGCCGACGACAAGAAGAAGCTGGAACTGGTGCAGGCCCGCAACCAGGGCGAGGCCGCGGTCCACAGCGTGACCAAGAGCCTGTCCGAGCACGGCGACAAGCTCGAGGCCGGCGAGAAGGAGAAGATCGAGGCCGCGGTGAAGGACCTCGAGGCCGCGCTCAAGGGCGAGGACAAGGCCGCGATCGAGGAAAAGACCAACGCCCTGATGGCGGCGAGCCAGAAGCTCGGCGAGAAGATGTACGCCGATGCGCAGGCCGCCGCCGCCGCAGCGGGTGCCGGTGCGGAAGCCGGCCCGGCCGCTGGCCAGGCCGCATCCTCCGCGGGTGGCGCATCCTCCGCACCGCACGACGACAACGTGGTGGACGCCGAAGTGAAGGAAGTCAAGAAGGGCTGACGACGCCGCGCGCACCCACCGGGCGCGCGTGCCTTCCCTAGCCGCCGCGCCGCGCCCTTCCCCCGAGGGCCTGCGCGGCGTTCGTGTTCCCACAGGACCCGGAAACACCATGTCCAAAAGAGACTTTTACGAAGTCCTGGGCGTTCCCAAGAACGCCTCGGACGAAGAGATCAAGAAGGCCTATCGCAAGCTGGCGATGAAGCACCACCCGGACCGCAACCAGGGTGATGCCGCCAAGCCGGCCGAGGAGAAGTTCAAGGAGGCCAAGGAGGCCTACGAGATGCTCTCCGATCCGCAGAAGCGCGCGGCCTACGACCAGTTCGGCCATGCCGGCGTCGATCCCAACATGCGCGGTCCCGGCGGCGCGGGTGCGGAAGGCTTCGGCGGTTTCGCGGAAGCGTTCGGCGACATCTTCGGCGACATGTTCGGCGGCCGCCGGGGTGCCGGCGGCGGGCGGCAGGTCTATCGCGGCAACGACCTCAGCTACGCGATGGAGATCACGCTGGAGGAAGCCGCCAAGGGCAAGGAAGCGCAGATCCGCATCCCGTCCTGGGAGAACTGCGAAACCTGCCACGGCAGCGGCGCCAAGCCCGGCACCAGCGCCAAGACCTGCACGACCTGCTCGGGCACGGGCACGGTGCAGATGCGCCAGGGCTTCTTCAGCGTGCAGCAGACCTGCCCGCACTGCCGCGGCACGGGCAAGATCATTCCCGAGCCATGCGCCACCTGCCACGGCCAGGGCAAGGTCAAGAAGCAGAAGACGCTGGAAGTGAAGATTCCCGCCGGCATCGATGACGGCATGCGCATCCGCAGCGTCGGCAACGGCGAGCCGGGCACCAACGGCGGGCCTCCGGGCGACCTCTACATCGAGATCCGCCTGAAGAAGCACGAGATCTTCGAGCGCGACGGCGACGACCTGCATTGCCAGGTGCCGGTGAGCTTCATCACCGCGGCCCTGGGCGGCGAGATCGAAGTGCCCACGCTGCAGGGCAAGGCAGCCATCGACATCCCGGAAGGCACCCAGGCCGGCAAGCAGTTCCGGCTGCGCGGCAAGGGGATCAAGGGCGTGCGCTCGAGCTACCCGGGCGACCTGTACTGCCACATCGTGGTCGAGACGCCGGTCAAGCTCACGGAACACCAGCGCAAGCTGCTGCGCGAGCTGGACGAATCCCTCAAGAAGGGTGGCGCCAAGCACTCGCCCAGCGGCGAGAGCTGGACCGACCGGCTGAAGAATCTCTTCACCTGATCGCCGGCGCATCCATTGCAGGCCGCCCCGCGCACCGCGCCGGGCGGCTTTTTCACGCCCCCCGGCGTCCGCCATCGCGATGTGCGACGTCGCGTTTCGCGATGGCAAGACCCCACCATCCAGAGGACAATCCCGCCCAGGCTTCTCTTTATAAGAAGCCGAACACCCTGCCCCATGAAAAGCCCAGACCGCCACTTCGCGCGCCGCATCGACCTGACCTCGCTGCAGCTGTTCGTGGCCGTCTGCGAGCTGGGCAGCATCGGGCGCGCCGCAGAGCGGGAATTCATCGCGGCGTCCGCGGTCAGCAAGCGCCTGTCGGACCTCGAAGCGGCCGTGGGCTCCGCGCTGCTGTACCGGCACAGCCGCGGCGTGACGCTGACGCCGGCAGGGGAAAGCCTGCTGCACCACGCGCGCACCGTGCTTTTCGGGCTGGAGCGCATGCAGGGCGAACTGAGCGAATACGCCGACGGTGTGCGCGGCCATGTGCGGGTGCACGCCAACATTTCCGCCATCGTGCAGTTCCTGCCCGAGGATCTCGGGGCCTTCGCCAGGGAACACGCCCAGGTCAAGATCGACCTGCAGGAGCATTTGAGTCCCGACATCCTGCATGCGGTGCGCGAAGGCGCGGCCGATATGGGCCTGTGCCATACCGGCAACGGCGCCGAGCCGCAGGAACTGCAGAGCCGCCCCTACCGCAGCGACAGGCTGGTGCTCGTGGTGCCCGAGGGGCATCCGCTGGCGGGGCGGTCCGCAGTCCCGTTCGAGGACGTGCTCGACTGGGACATCGTCGGCCTGCAGGCCAACAGCAGCATCAGCCTCGCCATGCGGCGCGGTGCGGCGCGCGCCGGACGCCCCCTGCGCCAGCGCATCCAGGTCACGGGCCTGGACGCCATGTGCCGCATGATCGACAACGGCCTCGGCATCGGGCTGCTCCCCGACCGGGCCTTCGCGCTGATGCGCGGCGTGGGGCGGCTGCAGCCGGTCGCCCTGGACGAGCCCTGGGCGGAACGCTCGCTGCGGCTCGTCGCGCGCGACTTCGGCAGCCTGCCCGTGACGGCGCGGCTGCTGGCCGACCATCTGGCGCCGCCGGAACGCAAGGCCTCTTCCTAGAATCCACCCACCCATCCCCACCCTGAACCAGCCCACGAGAGAACACACCATGGGACGCACCCTCTACGACAAGATCTGGGACGAGCATGTCGTCCATACCGAAGAGGACGGCACGGCCATCCTCTACATCGACCGCCACCTGGTGCATGAAGTGACCAGCCCGCAGGCGTTCGAGGGCATCCGCCAGGCCGGCCGCAAGGTCTGGCGCGTCAGCTCCATCGTCGCCACGGCCGACCACAACACGCCCACCACCGGCTGGGAGCGCGGCTACGACGGCATCGAGGACCCGATCAGCAAGGAACAGATCACCACGCTGGACAAGAACATCGCCGAAGTGGGCGCTGCCGCCTTCTTCCCGTTCATGAGCAAGCGCCAGGGCATCGTGCACGTGATCGGTCCCGAGAACGGCGCCACCCTGCCCGGCATGACCGTGGTCTGCGGCGACAGCCATACCAGCACGCACGGCGCGTTCGGTGCCCTGGCGCACGGCATCGGCACCAGCGAGGTCGAGCACGTGATGGCCACGCAGACCCTGCTGGCCAAGAAGGCGAAGAACATGCTGATCCGCGTGGAGGGCCAGGTCGCCCCCGGCGTGACGGCCAAGGACATCGTGCTGGCCATCATCGGCAGGATCGGCACGGCCGGCGGCACGGGCTACACCATCGAGTTCGCGGGCCCCGCCATCCGCGCGCTCAGCATGGAAGGCCGCATGACGGTCTGCAACATGGCCATCGAGGCCGGCGCCCGCGCGGGCCTGGTGGCGGTGGACGACAAGACCATCGATTACGTGAAGAACCGGCCGCTCTCCCCCACCGGCGTGGAATGGGACCAGGCCGTCGCCTACTGGAAGACGCTGCATTCGGATGCCGACGCCCATTTCGACACTGTCGTCACCTTGAACGGCGCCGACATCGTTCCGCAGGTCACCTGGGGCACCTCGCCCGAGATGGTGCTGGGCGTGGACGCCAGCGTGCCCGATCCGGACAAGGAAAAGGACCCGAACAAGCGCAGCGCCATCGAGCGTGCGCTCACCTACATGGCACTGGAGCCCGGCAAGCCGCTGAACGACATCTTCGTGGACAAGGTGTTCATCGGCAGCTGCACCAACAGCCGCATCGAGGACATGCGCGAGGCCGCCGCCGTGGTGAAGAAGCTGGGCCGGAAAGTGGCACGGAACATCAAGGTGGCGATGGTGGTTCCCGGCTCGGGCCTGGTGAAGGAACAGGCCGAGCGCGAGGGCCTGGACCAGGTCTTCAAGGCCGCGGGCTTCGAGTGGCGCGAGCCCGGCTGCTCCATGTGCCTGGCCATGAACGCCGACCGCCTGGAGCCGGGCGAGCGCTGCGCGTCCACCAGCAACCGCAACTTCGAAGGCCGCCAGGGCGCGGGCGGACGCACCCACCTGGTCAGCCCCGCCATGGCGGCCGCCGCGGCCGTGCACGGGCACTTCGTGGACATCCGCAAGTTCGCCTGACCGCCGCCGGCCCTTCCAGGAATCCGCCATGAAAACCTTCACCGCCCTGATCGCGCTGGCCCTGGGCCTGCTGCTGGCCGGCTGCAACACCGTCAAGGGCATGGGCCAGGACGTGCAGCGCGCCGGCAGCGCCATCGAGCGCGCCGCCAAGTAATCCGAACCGAACCGCAACGGACACCTGCCATGCAGAAATTCACCCTCCACAAAGGCCTCGTGGCCCCCATGGACCGCGAAAACGTCGATACCGACGCCATCATCCCCAAGCAGTTCCTGAAGTCGATCAAGAAGACGGGCTTCGGCCCCAACCTGTTCGACGAATGGCGCTACCTGGACCAGCCGGGCCAGCCCGGCGTGCCGGAATCGGCCCGCAAGCCCAACCCCGACTTCGTGCTGAACCAGCCGCGCTATGCGGGCGCCTCCATCCTGCTGGCGCGCAAGAACTTCGGCTGCGGGTCGAGCCGCGAGCATGCGCCCTGGGCGCTGGACCAGTACGGCTTTCGCGCCATCATCGCGCCGAGCTTCGCCGACATCTTCTTCAACAACAGCTTCAAGAACGGCCTGCTGCCGATCGTGCTGCCGGAAGACACCGTCGCCCAGCTGTTCGACGCGGTGCACGCCTTCCCCGGCTACGAACTGACGGTGGACCTGGAGCGCCAGGTCATCGTGCGCCCCCAGGGCGAGGAGATCCCGTTCGAGGTGAACGCCTTCCGCAAGTACTGCCTGCTCAACGGCTTCGACGACATCGGCCTCACGCTGCGCCAGTCCGACAAGATCCGCGCCTTCGAGGCCGAGCGGCTCGCCACCAAGCCGTGGCTCGCGCACACCATGCCAGGCTGAGCCCCGGCCCTCCCTGCCCCCTTTTTCCCTACCAAGAGACATCCCAATGAAAATCGCAGTTCTGCCGGGCGACGGCATCGGACCGGAAATCGTGGCCGAGGCCGTGAAAGTGCTCGACGCGCTCGACCTGCCGTTCGAGATGGAGTCGGCGCTGGTCGGCGGCGCGGCCTACGAGGCGCACGGCCATCCCCTGCCCGAGGCCACGCTGAAGCTCGCCCAGGAGGCCGACGCCACGCTGTTCGGCGCCGTGGGCGACTGGAAGTACGACAAGCTCGACCGCCCGCTGCGCCCCGAGCAGGCCATCCTCGGCCTGCGCAAGAACCTGGGCCTGTTCGCCAACTTCCGTCCGGCCATCTGCTACGAGCAGCTGGTGGGCGCCTCCAGCCTCAAGCCCGAGCTGATCGCGGGCCTGGACATCCTCATCATCCGCGAGCTGACGGGCGACATCTACTTCGGCCAGCCGCGCGGCCGCCGCACGGCAGTGGACGGCCACTTCCCCGGTGCCGAGGAAGCCTTCGACACCATGCGCTACTCGAAACCCGAGATCGAGCGCATCGCCCACGTCGCCTTCCAGGCCGCGCGCAAGCGCAGCAAGAAGGTCACGAGCGTGGACAAGGCCAACGTGCTGGAGACCTTCCAGTTCTGGAAGGACGTGGTCACCGAAGTGGGCCAGCAATACCCGGATGTGGAGCTGCAGCACATGTACGTGGACAACGCCGCCATGCAACTGGTGAAGGCGCCCAAGGCCTTCGACGTGGTGGTCACCGGCAACATGTTCGGCGACATCCTCTCGGACGAGGCTTCGATGCTCACCGGCTCGATCGGCATGCTGCCCTCGGCCAGCCTGAACGCGAAGAACCAGGGCCTGTACGAGCCCAGCCACGGTAGCGCACCCGACATCGCCGGCCAGGGCGTGGCCAATCCGCTGGCCACGATCCTGTCGGCCGCGATGATGCTGCGCTTCAGCCTGAACCAGGAAGCCGCCGCCCAGCGCATCGAAGCCGCCGTGCAGAACGTGCTGGCCCAGGGGCTGCGCACGCCCGACATCTGGAGCGAGGGCACGACCAAGGTCGGCACGGCGCAGATGGGCGATGCAGTGGTGAAGGCCCTGGCGCGCTGACACCTACCCGTTCCACTTCCCGACCAGCGGCCCACAAGGGCCGCTTTTTTTCGGCTGCCGCCCGGCGCATCATGGGTCCGGATGCGGCCAGACGGCCGGCGCAGCCAAGCGCAGACTTCCGTGCATGTTCCACCACCGCGCCGGAGTCCGCAGCATGCCTTCCCTCGACCACCGCATCGCCATCGTCACGGGCGCCAGCTCGGGCATCGGCCGGGCTGCCGCCCTGCTCTTCGCGCAGCAGGGCGCACGCGTCGTGGCCGGAGCGCGGCGGCAGGCAGAACTGGACCGGCTCGTGGCGGAGATCCGGGACGCCGGCGGGCAGGCCACCGCACTGGCCGGCGACGTCTGCGATGCGGCATATGCCGAGGCCCTGGTGCAGGAGGCGGTCGGACGGTTCGGCGGGCTGGACATCGCCTTCAACAACGCCGGCACGCTCGGGCCCCTCGGCCCCACGACCGACATCCATCCGGACGACTGGCGCCACACGCTGGACACCAATCTCGGCAGCGCATTCCTCGGCGCGCGGCAGCAGATCCCGGCCATGCGGGAGCGCGGCGGCGGCTCCGTCATCTTCACTTCCACCTTCGTCGGCTACACCGCCGGGTTCGCGGGCGTGGCGGCGTACGCAGCCAGCAAGTCCGGCCTCATCGGGCTGGCGCAGGCCCTGGCGGCCGAATATGGCGGCGAAGGAATACGCGTCAATGCCCTGCTGCCCGGCGGCACCGACACCCCCATGGCACGCGAGATGAACGGCAGCCCCGAGGCCCTGGCCCAGGTGGCCCGGCTGCACGCCCTGCGGCGGCTGGCGCGCCCCGAGGAAATCGCGCAGGCGGCGCTCTACCTGGCGTCGGACGCATCGTCTTTCGTCACAGGCACCGCGATGCTGGTGGACGGGGGCATCTCGGTCCTGCGAGGGTGAACAGCGCGGCCACGTGTGGCGCTGCCGCGACGCGGACCGGGCTCCTGCCGCCTGCATGCGTAACTCCGCGTACGCCGCTCCCCCGTGCATCCGCTAAAATCGCTCTTCATGTTTGCCGCCCGCCCGTTCGCCCTGAACACCGCCTCTGCCGCCCTGGCAGGCGTGGCCACGCGCGCAATCACCACCAAAACCACGACCACCATTAAGGGCTGATCCAGCCTGGTTCGTCGTGCGCCCTTCCTGGCCTTGACGAGCCAGGCGAGCAGTCCCGGTCGGGTACTGTTTTCTTAAACCGAAAGGGCGTTGAAATGAGCAAGTTGGTAGGGTTGGTCGGCTGGCGCGGCATGGTCGGCTCGGTCCTGATGGAACGCATGGAAGCCGAGGGCGATTTCGGCCTCATCGAGCCGCTTTTCTTCTCCACCTCGAACGCGGGCGGCAAGGCCCCGGCGCAGGCGAAGAACGAAACCACGCTGCAGGATGCGTTCGACATCAACGCCCTCAAGCGCTGCGACATCATCCTCACCGCCCAGGGCGGCGACTACACCACGGAAGTCTTCACCAAGCTGCGCGACGCCGGCTGGAAGGGCCACTGGATCGATGCCGCCTCCACGCTGCGCATGAAGGACGACGCCGTGATCGTGCTCGATCCGGTCAACATGCCCGTCATCAAGGATTCGCTCGCCAGGGGCGGCAGGAACTGGATCGGCGGCAACTGCACGGTCAGCTGCATGCTCATGGGCGTGGGCGCGCTGTACAAGGCCGGCCTCGTCGAATGGATGAGCACCCAGACCTACCAGGCGGCCAGCGGCGGCGGCGCGCAGCACATGCGCGAACTGCTCACGCAGTACGGCACGCTGAATGCCGAAGTGCGCTCACTGCTGGACGATCCGAAGAGCGCCATCCTGGAGATCGACCGCAAGGTCATCGCCAGGCAGCGCAGCCTCTCCGAGGCCGAGACCGCCAACTTCGGCGTGCCGCTGGGCGGCAGCCTGATTCCCTGGATCGACAAGGACCTGGGCAACGGCATGTCGAAGGAAGAGTGGAAGGGCATGGCCGAGACCAACAAGATCCTCGGCCAGGGCGAAGGCTTCGGCACCCAGGCCGTGCCGGTGGACGGCTTCTGCGTGCGCGTGGGTGCCATGCGCTGCCACAGCCAGGCCCTGACCTTCAAGCTGAAGAAGCACGTGCCCGTGGCCGACATCGAGGCCATGATCGCCGCCGACAACGAGTGGGTGAAGGTGGTGCCGAACACCCGCGAGGCGACGCTCAAGGACCTGACCCCCGTCGCCGTGACCGGCACGATGACCATCCCGGTCGGACGCATCCGCCAGCTTGCCATGGGCCCGGACTACATCGGCGCCTTCACCATCGGCGACCAGCTGCTGTGGGGCGCCGCCGAGCCGCTGCGCCGCATGCTGCGCATCCTGCTGGACGCCTGACCGCGGCGCCTTCCCGCCCCGGGCTGGACGTAACCGGGATACGGGATTCACGCACGCTTTGTTACGAGTCGTTGTCCTACGACAACATGCAAAAACGGCCTCTCGCGAGCCTCCCGTGGAGGTGATCGCGGGGGCCCCGGTACCTCGCTTGTCACTGCAAAACATTGATGCTATGGTGCTTTTTACATATTTTCACGCGCAGGCGCGGAACCGGGTTCGTCCCGCTTCCGCGCTTTTCGCGAAGGCTCAAACTTGATCGGCTGATGGCACACATGCATCGTTGGAAACTATCTGCTCTGGCCGCGGCGGCCCTCGTCTCGACCGGCTTCTACACCTCCGATGCCAGTGCCCTTTCCCTCGGGCGCCTGTCGGTCCAGTCGGCCCTGGGCGAGCCGCTGCGGGCCGAAATCGACCTGCCTCAGATCACGGCCGCCGAAGCGGAATCCCTGCGCGCCGCCCCGGCCTCCGCGCAGACCTACCGTGCGCAGGGCCTGGAGTTCTCTCCCACCCTCAACGACCTGCAGGTGCGGCTGCAGCGCAAGGCCGACGGCTCCATGGTCCTGCGCCTGACCACGAGCCGCCCCGTCAACGACCCCTTCGTGGACCTGGTGCTGGACACCAGCTGGAACGCGGGCCAGCTCGTGCGCAGCTACACTCTGCTGCTCGATCCACCTGCCAGCCGCCGCGAGGCGCCGGCCCCCACCGCCACCGCGCAGGCGGGCGCAGCCCCCTCGCCCGTGCCGCAGGCCACGGCCCCGTCCCGCCCGGCAGTACCCGCGCAGCAGCCGCGCGCCGAGGTGCCGCCACCCTCTTCCGCGACAGCGCCTGCGCCAGCCGCCCCGCCAGCGGCCCGCCCGCAACGCCCGGCCACCGCAGCGGCGCCAGCGCCCGCAACGTCCCCGGGAGCTCCCGAGAACGTGGTGGTGCGCCCCGGCGACACGGCCGGCCGTCTGGCCGGCGCCTACCGCCCTGCCGGGGTCTCGCTGGACCAGATGCTGGTGGCCATGATGCGTGCCAACCCGGACGCCTTCATCCGCGGCAACGTGAACCGCATGAAGTCGGGCGCCGTGCTGGATATCCCGAGCGAGGCGCAGGCCCGCGCCACGCCGCCCGCGGAAGCACGGCAGATCATCGCCGCGCAAAGCCGCGACTTCAACGAATTCCGCCGCCGCCTCGCGGGTGCGGCCCCTTCCGCCGAGGTGGCTGCAGCCGAACGCTCTGCCAGCGGCCGCGTGCAGACGCAGGTCGAAGACCGCAAGGCAGCAACCGCTGCGCCCGACAAGCTCACGCTCTCCAAGGGTGCCATGCGCGGCCAGCGCGCCGCCGAGGAGCAGCTGGCGCGCGACAAGCAGGCCGGAGCGGACTCCGCCCGCATGGCCGAGCTGTCCAAGAACATCTCCGAACTGAACAAGCTGGGGACCGCGTCCGCACCGGCGGGCGCACCCGCGCCGGCCGGTGCCGCCTCGGCCGCTCAGCCCGGCCGCATCGCCGTGCCGGTCGGCGCCCCCCCGGCCTCGGCGCCGGCACCTGCTGCATCCGCGCCCGCGCCGGTCCCTGCGCCAGCGCCGGCGGCCAGCGCCCCCTCCGCGGCACCGGCTGCCGCTGCGGCGTCGGCAACGGCATCCGCCCCGGCGCCCGCTCCGACGCAGGAAACGGCAGCCTCTGCAGCAGCGGCGGCCAGCGCTCCTGCGTCCGGAGCCTCGGCCGCTGCAGCGGCCGCCCCCGCTCCGGCTGCACGCCCGCAAACGCCTCCCCCGGTTGCGCCGCCGGAAGAGCCCGGATTCCTGGATTCCCTGCTGGAGAACCCGATGCTTCCGCTGGCCGGCGGCGGCCTGCTGGCGTTGCTGCTGGGCTACGGCGTCTACCGGACGGTACAGAACCGGCGCAACCGCAATACGGTGGACAGCTCCTTCCTCGAAAGCAAGCTGCAGCCGGACTCCTTCTTCGGCGCGAGCGGCGGGCAGCGGGTGGACACTGCCAGCAGCCAGCTCACCACGGGCGCATCGTCCATGGCGTACTCGCCCAGCCAGCTCGACGCGGGCGGCGACGTGGACCCCGTGGCCGAAGCCGATGTCTATCTGGCCTACGGCCGTGACCTGCAGGCGGAAGAAATCCTCAAGGAGGCCCTGCGCCACAGCCCCGACCGTACCGCGGTGCACGTGAAACTGGCAGAGATCTACGCCAAGCGCCAGGACCGCAAGGCGCTCGGCGCCGTGGCGCAGGACGTGTTCCGGCTGACCGACGGGCAAGGCATGGACTGGAACCGTGTCGCAGACCTCGGCCGCAGCATCGACCCGGAGAATCCGCTGTACCAGCCGGGGGGCCGCCCCCCGGTGCTGGACGACGGCGACGCGCACCCGTTGCCCGCCGAAGGATTCCCCAGCACGCTGACCGACGGCCGTACGGCTGCTGGCGTCGCTGCCGCCGGAGCGGCAGCCGGGGCAGCGGCAGCCACCGCGTCAGCGATGCCGCCCGACCTCGACCTGGACCTGGATCTCGACCTGCCGGACGATGCCCTGACCGAAGCGCCCGCCCAGCCGCCCGCGGCGCCCGGCGCCTTCGCAGCGGCGACGGCTGCAGCCACGACGGCCCCTCTGGCCAGCACCGCAGCGGCGCCTGCAGAGGCCGCGGAGCCGGTGCTCGAGTTCGATCCGTCGCCCACCTCTCCGCTCCCGATGGCCGGCAGCGCCGCCCCGCAGTCCGCACCGGCTCCGGAACTGGACTTCCCGGATGATCTGTCGCTGGCAGACTCGGCCCGCGCCTCGCTGGAGCCGGAGGCCGCGCCCGCTTCCGCCCCCGTTCCCCTCGAATTCGACCTGGGCGATCTGTCGCTGGACCTGGATGCGCCCTCCGCCGGCCGCGTGGAGCCGTCCACCGCTGCAGCAGAAACCGCCCCTGCCGCCACGGAGCCTGGCGAAGCAATGGGCGACGCCGCCGGGCTGCCGGACGACCCGCTGGCCACCAAGCTGGCGCTGGCCGAAGAGTTCAATGCGATCGGGGACGCCGAAGGCGCGCGCACCCTGGTCGAGGAAGTCATCGCGGAATCCTCGGGCCCGCTCAAGGCCCGGGCACAGCGCCTGCTGGCCGAACTGGGCTGATGGCCCGGCAGTCCGCGACCGGGCGGGCCCGGCGCACGGGCGGGCGGCCATGAGGGTGGCGCTGGGCGTCAGCTACAACGGTTCCGCCTACCGCGGCTGGCAGAGCCAGCCCGGTGGGACGACCGTGCAGGACCGCCTCGAGGCGGCCCTCGCGCGATTCGCCACGCACGAGGTCTCCACGATCTGCGCCGGGCGCACGGATGCCGGGGTGCACGGCCTCATGCAGGTGGTGCACTTCGACACGCCGCTGGAGCGAACGCCGTTCTCCTGGGTGCGCGGCACCAACACCTTCCTGCCGCCGGACATCGCCGTGCAGTGGGCGCGCCCCGTGCCGGAAGCCTTCCATTCGCGCGCCAGCGCCACGGCCCGCCGGTACGCCTACGTACTACTGCAGTCGCCCGTGCGCCCGAGCGTGGAGTCGGGACGGGTGGGCTGGGTCTTCCACGCCCTGGACGGGGACGCCATGCGCGCCGCGGCACGGCACCTGCTTGGCGAACACGACTTCACCTCCTTCCGCGCCTCCGCATGCCAGGCGAAGTCACCCGTCAAGACGCTGCGCCGCATCGAGATCACGCAGCGCGGCACGGGCGGGGTGCCGGCAGGCCAGGCCTCGGGCGACCGTGGCGACGTACCCACCTGCTACTGGCGATTCGAGTTCGAGGGCAATGCCTTCCTGCACCACATGGTGCGCAACATCATGGGATGCCTCGTGGCGGTCGGCCAGGGACAGCACCCGGCGGACTGGATGCACGCCGTGCTGCAGGCGCGCTCGCGGGACGCGGCGGCGCCCACCTTCTCCCCGGACGGCCTGTACTTTCTCGGTCCGGTCTACGATCCGGCCTGGGGACTGCCCGATCGCACCGCTGCGTATGATTGGCTGCCCTGACGGCACGCCCCGCGGCTGAGCCGTTTCGCTGCCCGCCCCCGCAGCGGGCCGAAGATGCGCCTGCAGCCATCCCATCCGCATACCTCCATGTCTTCGCCCAAGCCTTCATCCGCCACTGACACGCCCCTGCCGGACAGCCGGCGCGGCGACGCTCCAGCCCCGCGCACGCGCATCAAGATCTGCGGCATCACCCGCGAACAGGACCTGGACGCCGCCGTTCAGGCCGGGGCCGATGCGGTGGGATTCGTGATGTATCCGAAGAGCCCGCGCGCGGTGACCGTGCAGCGGGCCGCCGCGCTCGCGCGCCGCCTGCCTCCCTTCGTCACGCCCGTGCTCCTGTTCGTGAATGCCGAAGCCGCGGAAGTGGCGGCCGCCTGCGACGAGGTCCCCGGCGCCACCCTGCAGTTCCACGGCGACGAAAGCCCCGAGGCCTGCCAGGAGGCCGCGGGCGCGGGACGGCGACCCTTCGTGCGCGCGGCCCGCATTCCCCTGGACGCGCACGCACCGGCGTTCGACCTCGTACAATTCGCCCACCAATACTCACGCGCCCAGGCCATCCTGCTCGACGCCCACGTCGAAGGCTATGGCGGCGGCGGCAAGGCATTCAATTGGTCACTCCTTCCACCAAGCGTCGGCTCTCACCTCGTTTTGTCTGGTGGACTCACGCCTGCAAACGTGACCGATGGCATCTTGCAGGTGCGGCCGCGCGGCCTTTCGCTCGCGGTTGACGTCAGTTCCGGCGTGGAAGCCGAAGACCCCGACGGCCGTCCGCTGCGGGGCATCAAGGACGCCGGCAAGATCCAACGCTTCATCGCCGCCGTGCGCGCGGCCGATGTGCATTTTGCGAAGAACGATTGATGCTTTCCTACCAACAGCCCGACGCTTCGGGCCACTTCGGCCGCTATGGCGGCAGTTTCGCGAGCGAGACGCTCACGCATGCCCTCACCGAACTGCGCGAGGCGTATGCGCGCTACCAGAACGACCCGGACTTCCTGAAGGAATTCCACAGCGAACTCGCGCACTTCGTGGGCCGGCCCTCGCCCGTCTACCATGCCGCGCGCATGAGCCGCGAGATGGGTGGCGCGCAGATCTTCCTCAAGCGGGAAGACCTCAACCACACGGGCGCGCACAAGATCAACAACGTGATCGGCCAGGCCATGCTCGCCCGCCGCATGGGCAAGCCGCGCGTGATCGCCGAGACCGGTGCAGGCCAGCACGGCGTGGCCACGGCCACCATCTGCGCGCGCTATGGTCTCGAATGCGTGGTGTACATGGGCGCGGAAGACGTGAAGCGCCAGAGCCCGAACGTCTATCGCATGAAACTGCTGGGCGCCACCGTGGTGCCCGTTGATTCGGGCAGCCGCACGCTCAAGGACGCGCTCAACGAGGCCATGCGCGACTGGGTCGCAAACGTGGACAACACCTTCTACATCATCGGCACGGTGGCAGGGCCGCATCCCTATCCCATGATGGTGCGCGACTTCCAGAGCGTGATCGGCACCGAATGCCTCGCGCAGATGCCCGGCATGCTGGCCGAGCAGCGCATCGCCGCCGAGCACCCCGACGCGGTGATCGCCTGCGTGGGCGGCGGCAGCAATGCCATGGGCATCTTCCATCCCTACATCCCGCACGAGAAGACGCGCCTCATCGGCGTGGAGGCTGCCGGCGAGGGGCTGGACAGCGGCAAGCATTCGGCATCGCTGCAGCGCGGCAGCGCGGGCGTGCTGCACGGGAACCGCACCTTCATCCTGCAGGACGAGAACGGCCAGATCACCGAGACCCACAGCATCAGCGCCGGCCTGGACTATCCCGGCGTCGGGCCCGAGCATGCCTGGCTGCAGGAGATTGGCCGCGCCGAGTACGTGGGCATCACCGACAGGGAAGCGCTCGACGCCTTCCACTACCTCTGCCGCACCGAGGGCATCATCCCGGCGCTGGAATCCAGCCATGCCGTGGCCTACGCGATGCAGCTCGCCAAGACCCTGCGCACCGACCAATCCATCCTCGTGAACCTGTCGGGCCGTGGCGACAAGGACATCGGCACGGTGGCGGATCTCTCGGGGGTGGATTTCTACGACCGCCCGTCCATGCGGGGCCATGCCGTCAAGGGAGGACCCGCAGCATGAGCACCGACATGACGACCTCCGCGCCCGTGGCAGCCATGGAGCCCGCACAGGGCCGCATCGCGGCGACCTTCGCCGAACTGCAGGCCCGCGGCCGCAAGGCCCTTATCCCCTACGTGACCGCCGGCTTCCCGTTCGCGGACATCACGCCTGCGCTGATGCACGGCATGGTGGAGGCCGGCGCCGATGTGATCGAGCTCGGCGTGCCGTTCTCCGACCCCATGGCCGACGGCCCGGTGATCCAGAAGGCCGGGGAGAAGGCCCTCTCCCTGGGCGTGGGCATGGCCCAGGTGCTCGGCTACGTGCGCGAGTTCCGCCAGCGCAACACGAAAACCCCGGTGGTGCTCATGGGCTACGCCAACCCGGTGGAACGCTACGACCAGCGCCACGGAGACAACGCCTTCGTGCGCGATGCGGCCGAGGCCGGCGTGGACGGGGTACTGATCGTGGATTACCCTCCCGAAGAGTGCGAGGACTTCGCCGCCAGGCTGCGCGCGCATGGCATGGACCTGATCTTCCTGCTGGCGCCCACCAGCACGGAGCAGCGCATGCAGCAGGTGGCGCGCGTCGCGAGCGGCTACGTGTACTACGTTTCGCTCAAGGGCGTGACCGGCTCGGGCGCCCTCGACACCTCGGCCGTGGAAGCCATGCTGCCGGTGATCCGCCGCCATGTGCACATCCCCGTCGGCGTGGGTTTCGGCATCCGCGATGCGGCCACCGCGCAGGCCATCGGCCGCGTCGCGGATGCCGTGGTGATCGGCAGCCGCATCATCCAGTTGCTGGACGATCAGCCCCACGAGCGGGTCGTGCCCCTGGCCATCGACTTCCTGCGGGGGGTGCGCAAGGCGCTCGACACGTAGAATCCAGGGATCATCCCCCTGAGCGGCTTTGCCGCTTCCCCCTTTTCTCGCGCTTTGCGCGGGAAGGGGGACGACGCCGGTGGGCCGGCGGAGCCGGCCCCACGGCGTCCACTGGCCTGGGCCGCGCCGGTTTTGAACGTTGTGGCGCTGCGGTCTGCCATTCATTTTGAGGAATACACCATGTCCTGGCTCGAAAAACTTCTGCCGTCCAAGATCCAGCAGTCCGACCCGACGGAGCGCCGCCAGGTGCCCGAGGGGCTGTGGATCAAGTGCCCGAGCTGCGAGACCGTGCTCTACAAGACCGACCTGGAGCACAACCAGAACGTCTGCCCGCATTGCAGCCACCACCACCGCATCAATGCCCGCGCGCGCCTCGACGCCTTCCTCGACCCGGAAGGCCGCTACGAGATCGGCCAGGAAGTGCTGCCGGTGGATGCGCTCAAGTTCAAGGACAGCCGCAAGTACACCGAGCGCCTGAAGGAAGCGCTGGAGAACACCGGCGAGACCGACGCGCTGATCGTGATGGGCGGCTCGGTCAAGAGCATCAACGTCGTCGCGGCCTGCTTCGAGTTCGATTTCATGGGCGGCTCCATGGGCAGCGTGGTGGGCGAGCGCTTCGTGCGCGGCGTGGAAACCGCCATCGAGCAGAAGGTGCCGTTCATCTGCTTCACCGCCACCGGCGGCGCGCGCATGCAGGAAGGCCTGCTGTCGCTCATGCAGATGGCCAAGACGAATGCTGCGCTCACCCGGCTCGCCAAGAAGGGCCTGCCCTACATCAGCGTGCTGACCGACCCGACCATGGGCGGGGTTTCGGCCGGTTTCGCCTTCGTGGGCGACATCGTGATCGCCGAGCCCAAGGCGCTCATCGGCTTCGCGGGCCCGCGCGTGATCGAATCCACCGTGCGTGTGACGCTTCCAGAAGGCTTCCAGCGGGCCGAGTTCCTGCAGACCAAGGGCGCCGTGGACTTCATCTGCGACCGCCGCGAACTGCGCAATACCGTCGCCAAGAGCCTGGCCATGCTGCAGCGCCTGCCGGCCGACTCGGTCGCCTGAGCCACCGCCACACGAAAAAAAAGCCGCCGGCCCCGGAAAGGGTGCGGCGGCTTTTTTTGCGCCTATCGCATCACGGCGCCCTGCAGGTGGCCCAGCACGATCATCACCACCTGCAGCAGGACGATGGCCACGAGCGGCGAAAGATCCCCCCCGCCCAGCAGGGGAACCACGCGGCGCAGGGGCCGCAGGATCGGGTCGCAGAGGCGCCCGATGACATCCGCGATCGGCGAGCGCGTCTGCACCCAGGAAAGGATCGCGCCGACGATGAGCAGGCCCATCATCCCGGAGACCGCCACACGCGCCAGTCCGAAGAGGGCCATCCAGGGCAGCCAGGCCAGGCCCAGCAGGCCGCCGAGCAGCAGCCACAGCAGCAGGTACTGCGCCAGCTGGATCAACAGCCCCGCCACGAAGCTGGACCAGTCCCAGCGGCCGGTGGGCGGGATGATGCGGCGCAGCGGCATCACCAGCCAGTCGCTGAGGGCGAAGACCAGCCGGCCGACCGGGTTGGAAAAGGGAACGCGCTGCGCCTGCATGTACAGGCGCAGCAGGCAGGCGCCGGTGAGCAGGCCGCCGATCACGTCCAGCAGGAAAGAAGCAATCTGGAAGAGCATGGGACCTCGTCATAGGCGGGCCCGTCGCGGGCCCGTTCGCCGTGGGATGATAGCGGGCCGTACAGGCCCCGCCCATGACCTTCGCCCCACCTCCCCACGAGCCCCCGCCCCAGGCGCCGCTCACGCTCAGTTCGCTGCCGCTGTTCCCCCTGGGCACGGTGCTCTTCCCGGGCGGCCTGCTGGCCCTGCGGGTGTTCGAAGTGCGCTACCTGGACATGGTGCGCAAATGCCGCCAGGCCGGCGCACCCTTCGGCGTGGTGGCCCTCACGGACGGCCACGAGGTGCGCCAGGCCGGCGCGGCGCCCGAGAAATTCCACGACGTGGGCACGCTGGCGGCCATCTCGGAACTCGACGATTCCCACCCCGGGCTCATCGCCATGAAAGCCCAGGGGTCGGAGCGGTTCCGCATCGTGCGCCGCCAGTTGCTGCCGCACGGTCTCTGGATCGCCGACATCGAGCAGTTGCCGCCGGACGTGGCCGTGCCCGTGCCACCGGACCTGCGCAAGGCCGCGGCGGCCCTGGAACAGGTGCTGGCACGCCTGCGCGACCGCAACCCCGACGACGCCAGCCTGTCCCTGCCCAGCGCCGCCCAGCTGGACGACTGCGGCTGGGTGGCCAACCGCTGGTGCGAGCTGCTGCCGGTGCCGATCGACCTGAAGCAGCAGCTCATGCAGCTCGACAGCCCGTTGCTGCGGCTCGAGCTCGTGGGCGACGTGCTGGACCGCACGGGCATCGCGCCATGAGCAGGCTCCGCGCCATTCGGCCAGCGCCCGGCATGCGCACGCCGTGAAAGCCCTGCAGGTCATCACCAAAGGCGAAACGGGAGGAGCGCAGAGCCACGTGCGCACATTGTGCGCCGCGCTCTCCAAGCAGGGTGTGGCCGTGCAGGCCGCCATCGGCGGGGCCGGCCCGCGCTCCCCGCTGGGAAGGGATCTGGAAACGCTGGGCCTGCGGGTGCACGGCATTCCCGTGCTGGACAACGGGTTGCGACCGGTCCGCCTCCTGCGGGCCACGCGCGATCTGCTCCGCATCGTGCGAACGGAGTCCCCGGACCTGCTGCACGCCCACAGCGCCATGGCGGGCGTGGTAGCGCGTCTCGCTGGAGCGCTGTCGGGTGTTCCCGTCGTCTATACCGTGCACGGCTTCGCATTCAAGGCCGGCAATGCCTGGCCGCGCCGGGCGATGGCCTGGACCACCGAGGCGCTGCTGGCCCCGCTCACCCGACGCATGGTGTGCGTCTCGGAGCACGAGCGTGCCCTTGCGCGCAGCCTGCCGCTGCCGGTCGGACGCCTGGACACTGTCGTGAATGGCGTTGACGACATCGCCGCACCGTCCGATGCCACGGCATCGAAGCGCGAAAGCACTTCGATCGCCATGGTCGCCCGCATGGCCCCGCCGAAGCGGCACGACCTGCTGCTGCATGCCCTGGCCCGGCTGAGGGACACGACCGGACAGGACTGCTACGCCACCCTCATCGGGGACGGCCCCGACAGGCCGGCGCACGAAGCGCTGGCAGCCCGGCTCGGCCTGCAGTCGTCGGTCGATTTCAAGGGCGACGTGGACGATGTACCCGACCAGCTCGCACGCCACGGGATATTCGTGCTCATGTCGGACCATGAAGGATTGCCCATCTCGCTCATCGAGGCGATGCGTGCGGGCATGGCGATCGTGGCCAGTGATCTGCCCGGCGTGCGGGAGCTGCTGCCCGAACCCGGGCACGCCCTGCTCGTGCCCGCGGACCCGGAAGCCCTCGCCACTGCACTGCGACAATTGGTAGAGTCCCCCGCGCTGCGCGCCCGGCTCGGCGCTGCCGCCCGGCAGCGCTACGAACGGCACTACACCGCCGAGCGCATGGCGTCTGCAGTGCGCGACGTCTATGCCGCTGCCCTGCGGCATCCCCGCTCCTGAATCGCATGAACAGCATTCCCCACCGCGAACTCGGATCTTCCACGGCGCACAGGCAAGGCGCGGTGCTGCGCTGGTCGCTGGCGGGAACGGTCATGCTGCTCGCAGCCTATCTGACCGGTCTGGAACTGCAGCGCCGCGGCTGGGCGACCTACCAGTTCCCCGCAACCGTCCTGTGGTGCGCCATCCCCTACGCCATCGCATCCTACTGGCTGTACAGCGGCGCCCACCTCCCGCGTTTCGAGGGCAGGAGCTTCCTCTTCGTGGCGACGGCCGTGCCGTACCTGGCGGCTCCGCTCGGCTTTGCGCTGCTGCAGCGCCCCTATTCCCGGGGAGCCGTGTTGCTGTCGTACCTGCTGTCGCTGGCCTGGTTCCTGGCCGGCCATTGGCGCGACCTGCGCCGGCACGGACTGTGCCTGATCTGTCTGGACGATACGGTCCCGCAGCGCCTGCAGGCGCTCCTGGGTCCCGGCGCAGACGAAGCTCGCAGAAAGGACATCATGCTCGTACCCTGGCCGGAACGGGGTCTCGACGACGCGACCGCCTGGGGCTGGGCGGGCGTGGTGCTGGACCGGCATGCCCCCTCCCACGCGGCCCGCGATCGGAAAATCAGCGGTTTGCGGCTGCAGCACATCCGCCTCTACAGTGTCGAAGCGGTGGCCGAACTGCTGAGCGGCCGGATGGTGCTGCCTGAAAACCATGCACAGGATCTGTGGACGCTGGACGGCAACCCGGCCTACGACACGATCAAGCGCATGGTGGACCTGGCCGTCACGCTGGCCACACTGCCGCTTTGGCTTCCCCTGTGCCTGGCCGCGGGCGTGGCTGTGAAGCTGGATTCCGCGGGCCCCATGCTCTTCTCGCAGTTGCGCGTGGGCCGCAACGGGCGCGAGTTCTGCATCTGGAAGCTGCGCAGCATGCGCCATGCGCCAGCGGAGCAGGGCGCGCGTTTCGCGCAGCCCAACGACGATCGCATCACGCCGGTGGGTCGCTTCATACGCCGCACCCGCCTCGACGAGCTTCCCCAGTTGTGGAACGTCCTGCGGGGCGACATGAGCCTGATCGGCCCGCGGCCCGAACAGGCGGAATTCGTGCACAGCTTCGCGGAACGCATCCCCGCCTACCCCTACCGCCACCTGGTGCGTCCCGGCCTGACCGGCTGGGCGCAGGTACAGCAGGGCTACGCGGACAGCGAGGAGCTGACCGCCATCAAGCTCAGTTACGACCTCTACTACGTCGCGCACTATTCCGTGGCACTGGATCTGCTGATCGCCTGGAAGACCCTGCGCATCGTGGCCAGCGGATTCGGCTCCCGGTAGCAGCGTGGCGTCAGGACATCCCCACCCGCGCGCGTGCGACCAGCACGTCCGCTCCCAGCGGCCGCCGGCGCACGAGGCCCCGCAGCAGGCGCCCCTTGAGGCTGCCTGCCGGACTGACCATGCACCCGCGCAACTCCTCGACACTCAGGCCGGCATCGGCCAGCACCTTGCTCAGGGTGTAGGGCGAGAACCAGGCCCGGTGATCGGTGTTGACGCGCTCGACGCCGCCCAGCATGTTCACCGCATTGCGCAATGCAAGTCCGTTCGGCACGGACACCACGAAATCCGCGGCGGGAAAAATCTGCGCGAGCCGCGCCATGAACGCCGCGGGATCGCCCAGATGCTCGAGCACATCGGGAACCATGACGAGATCCACACCGAGTCCCCGCAGGAAGCCTTCGGAATCCGCGGCGTGGATGTCCAGCGCGTGCACATGCTGGAATCCGAGGAGCCGGGCCGCCTCCACCGCCTGCCGGTTGATATCGATGCCATGGCACTGGCGCGCGCTGCGGCTCAGGCGCGCATGCAGCCAGCCGCCATCGGCCACCCGCGCGGCGATCAGCGGCTGGTGATCGGCAAACCCCACATGCAGAACCGATCGCCCGGCACACCATTGTTCGAGCAGGTCGCCGCGCGCCAGCGAAGCGAAGGCCATCCGGGGCCGATAGCGATAGTCGTCATCGAAGTCTTCGCCCGATAAGTATCCGGAGATTGCATCCATGTCCCGATTATCCCCAGGCACTCGCACACCCCCGCGCATCTGCCTGCTGCACGACGCACCGGAGGCAGGAGGTGTCGCGACGGTCACCCGGACGCTGGTCGAAGGGTTGCGCGCTGCGGGCTGGCCGGTGGACATCCAGCATGCCGCGCCGCAGAGGGGGGCGGCCCTGCTCGCGGCAGCCCGGCGCAGCGATGTGCTGCTCGCCGCGCACAATTTCCGCCCGGCCTACGTGGCCTGGGCCCTGGGCCTCGCGACGCGCAGGCGCTCCGTGGTGTGGGTGCACGGGCCGGTGGATACGGTGCTGGCGCAGGCCCGCGCCGGAGCCGGAAAGCAGGCGTGGCTGCGCTGGCTCTACGGGCGTGTCTCGCATTGCGTGTTCGTCTCCGGAGCATCGCAAGCGGCGTTCCAGCGGTTCATGGGGGGTGGCAGCCGGAGATCTCCCGTGCTGCGCGTCGTGCACAACCCGGCCCCGCCGTCCTCCGCCCCTGCGCAGTCGGCACTGGCCATGGGAAGACACGGCCCCGTACGCATGGGCTACATGGGGCGCCTGTCCGTCGAAAAAAACCCGCAGTTGCTCCTGGAGACCCTGCGCAGGCTGCCTCCCGAATTCCACCTGTCGTTGGCAGGCGACGGGCCTTTGCGCGGCGCCCTGGAAACCGCCTCGAAGGACCTGCAGCAGGCGGGACGGCTTCGATGGCTGGGACATGTGGACGACAGTGCCGGATTTTGCCGCGAACAGGATCTGACCCTGCTCGCTTCGCGCTATGAAGGCTGCCCCATGGCCGCGCTGGAATCGCTGTCGATGGGGGTGCCCTGCGTCGGCGTACCCATACCGGCCCTGCAGGAAATGCTGCAGGACCACGCACCTTACCTGCTCGCGCGCGAGAGCTCGGCGCAGGCCCTGGCCGATGCCGTGCTCGCCACGCTGCGAGTGCCCGCCGCGACCGTGCAGGCGGATCTGCAGCGCATTCTGGAGCAGTACCGGCATGCGGACTTCCTGGCGGGGTGGCAGTCGGTGCTGCGGGAGGCATCCGGACGATGCTGATCCATTTCATCCATTCCGGGCAAGCCTACCTGCCGGAACTGGGGGCGTACTCCGCATTCCTGCAGCAATCCGGACACCAGGCCGTGCTGCACAGCCATCCCGACACGGTACCCGGCGATGCCGAGGTACTGTGGTGGATCTGCGGACTCGTGCCCCCGGCCGACGCCCGGCGCCATTCCGGGGCATTCCACGTGCATGAATACGCGTCGGCATCGGTGCCGCCCTGCGCCTGGCTCAAGGACAGGATCAAGTCATGGCGCCAGCCCACCCCGGATTACCGGATCTTCCAGAACGCCTGGGTGCGCCAACGGCTCGGGTTCAGCGACGGGATTCCGTTCGAATACCGCGACATGGGCGTACCGGCGGCCTTCCTGTCGCACTCCGGCACGCCGCCCGGCACGAATTTCGATTTTGCCTACCTCGGAGACATGCACCGGCTGCGCGGCTTCGCGCCGCTGCTGCAAGCCCTGGCACCGGCCGGACGCACGCTGCTGCTCATAGGGGAGCCGCCCTCTGATCTGCGGGCCGCAATGGGCCGTCTGCCCAACGTGACGATGGTGGGACGCGTGCCGCAGGGCGATGTCCCGGCCCTGCTCGCGCAGGCGCGCTACGGCCTGAACCTGGTGCCGGCATGCCCACCCTACGACCGGCAGACCTCCACCAAGCTGCTCGAATACTGCGCAGTCGGACTGCCCACCGTCTCCACCGACTACCCGTGGGTGCGGGAATTCGAGCGCAGGTCGGGCGCGCGGTTCATCTACCTTCCCGCAAAAGCGACGGTGGCGCGTTATGCGGATCTGCTGGGACCCGGCCTGGACCAGCGGCCCCGCACCGTCCCACCGATGGAGGCGCATGCCTGGAATGCACTGCTGGCCCGCATGCACATATGGCGCCGGTGGCAGGAGCGCGCATGAAACTGCTCGGCACCACGACGCATATCGCAGCCGCGAGCGCCGTCTCGCTCGCAGCCCAGGGGCTCTTCGGCCTGCTCATGCTGCGGCTTTTCCAGCCCCGGGAGGTGGGACTTTTCACGGTGGTGAGCCAGATCGGCTTCTTCTGGATGACGCTCGCACTTGCCCAGAGCCAGCTGCGGTTCCTCGCCAACATCCACCACCCTCCGGGCCTGGCCCTCCGGGAAGCCATGCGCGCCAGCCTGTGGCGCTGGACCCTCCTGCTTCCGATCGCGGCGGCGGCCGTCTGGCTGGCGGACCTGGGACGCCCCGGCGCATGCCTGGCCTGGGCGGCCCTCCTGGCACTGCTGCAGCTGGGCTGGTACATGGCACAGCCGTGGGCCCTGCGCACGGCGTCCGCGCAGTCGGCCGCGCTGGCCCGGTCGGTCCCTCCGCTCGCCGCGCTCGCGGCGGCCGGCAGTGCAGGACTGCTCCTGCCTGGCGCCGGTGCCACGGCGCTCTTCGCGGCGGCGGCTGGCAGTTACGCGATCGGCGCGCTCTGGCTGTTGCGTCCCGCGCGCGATGCACGCACCCTGCCGGCCCCGCCGGAGGGCGCCCGTCGCATGCCAGGAGAAACGCGCCCGTCCCAGCAGGACGACCGGGGCCCGATCCTGCGCATCGCGCACACCGCTGCCGATGCCGCGGCGGGCATGGCGGTTCTCGTCATGTGGCAGCGCTTCCATGGGGCCACGGAGGCAAGCTACCTGGCCGTTCTGCTGCGGCTGCTGGGACTGCTGCCTGCCGTGGTGTACGCCGCGTGGCCCCAGGTGCTGCTTTCACAGGGGCGCGAGCATGCCACGCTGTCGCTGCGAATCGGGCTGTCGGGCGCGGCCTGCACCATGCTGGCGGGCCTGGCCGCCGCCTGGGCGCTCCATGCACGGTGGATTCCATCCGCATGGCAGGGCCTGGAAGGCTATCTGCCGGCGCTGGTGATCTGGCAGGGATGCGCCTGCCTTTTCGCTGCGTACGGCCATTTGCCGTTCCAGCGCGGACTGGCGCGTCCCTTCTCATGGGCCGCCATAGGGTTCAACGTGCTGCAAATGGCCGTCCTGTGTCTTCCGCTCGCATGGCCCGGCATCGATCCGGTGGCGCACATATGGACCCTGGCAGGAACATCTGCTGCCGTTCTGCTGGCCATGGTGCGCTGGATGACGGGCAAAAAACTAAAATAGCGGGTTCAGCCAGTCCACCAGCCGCTACCACGGCGCATACGCTCGTTTCTATGCTCCCCCCCCAGAATCCTTCCGCGCCCACTGCCGCCCCCTCCGACGACAACCAGCTCATCGCCGAGCGCCGCGACAAGCTCAAGTCCCTCCGGGAGGCCCAGGCACAAGGCAAGGGCGTGGCCTTCCCCAATGACTTCAAGCCCGCGCACCATGCGGCCGACCTGCAGGCGCAGTACGCGGAGACCGAGGCAGAAACGCTCGAAGCCAACCCCGTGCCGGTCAGCGTTGCCGGCCGCATGATGCTCAAGCGCGTCATGGGCAAGGCCAGCTTCGCCACCGTGCAGGACGGCTCGCTCGGCGCGACCCATGGCCGCATCCAGCTCTACGTGACGCGCGACGCGATCGGCGAAGAAGCCTATGCCGCGTTCAAGCACTGGGACCTGGGCGACATCGTCGGTGCCGAGGGCACCCTCATGAAGACCAAGACCGGCGAGCTCTCGGTCAAGGTGACGAACCTGCGCCTGCTCACCAAGAGCCTGCGCCCCATGCCCGACAAGTTCCACGGGGTGGCCGACCAGGAAGTGAAGTACCGCCAGCGCTACGTGGACCTGATGACCGACGAGGCGGCCCGCAGGCGCTTCATCGCGCGCAGCAAGGCCGTGAGCGGCATCCGTGAGTTCATGGTGCAGCACGGCTTCCTGGAGGTGGAGACACCCATGCTCCACCCCATTCCCGGCGGCGCCAATGCCAAGCCGTTCGTGACGCACCACAACGCGCTGGAGCAGGAGATGTACCTGCGCATCGCGCCCGAGCTCTACCTCAAGCGCCTGGTGGTCGGCGGCTTCGAGCGCGTGTTCGAGATCAACCGCAACTTCCGCAACGAAGGCATCTCGGTGCGCCACAACCCCGAGTTCACGATGATGGAGTTCTACGCGGCCTACTGGAACTACCGCGACCTGATGGACTTCACCGAACAGCTGGTGCGCGACGCGGCCACGAAGGCGGCGGGCAGCCTGCAGCTCACCTACCAGGGCCGCGCGGTGGACCTGTCGCAACCCTTCGAGCGCCTGACCATCCGCGAGGCCATCCTGCGCCACACCGAGGCCGGCAACGGCGTGGACGATGCCGCGTGGCTGATCGCCGCGCTGCGCAAGCTCGGCCTCTCCGAGGAGAAGGACCGCCTGTCCACCCGCTCGCTCGCAGGACTGCAGGTGCTCTACTTCGAGGAAACGGTGGAAGACAAGCTCTGGCAGCCCACCTTCATCATGGAACACCCGACCGAGATCAGCCCGCTGGCGCGCGCCAACGACACGCGCCCGGAGGTGACGGAGCGCTTCGAGCTCTACATCACGGGCCGCGAGTTCGGCAATGGTTTCTCCGAGCTCAACGACGCGGAAGACCAGGCCGCCCGCTTCCAGTCCCAGGTGGAAGCCAAGGACAGCGGGGACGACGAGGCCATGTATTTCGACCACGATTTCGTCCGCGCCCTCGAATACGGCATGCCTCCCACCGGTGGCTGCGGTATCGGTATCGACCGGCTTATGATGCTGCTGACCGACAGCCCCAGCATCCGCGACGTGATCCTGTTCCCCGCCCTGCGCCGGGAGCATTGAAGCCGCTGCGGCCATGCACCCACCGCCCGGTCCGTAGAGAGGAAGGCCGATGACCGCCATGCCCCCCACTTCTCCCGCCGCCCCAGGCCGGCATGGCGATCCCCTCCCTTCGGCAGGGCCCTTCTCCGTCATGGTCGTCGAAGACCAGGCCTCCGTGCGGGCCGCCCTCGTGGCCGAACTCCGGCATGCGGGAGTGGCCGACGTGATGGAAGCGGCCTCCAGCGATGTGGCACTGCAGCTCTTCAAGCTGCGGCGCCCCGACCTGGTGCTGCTGGACATCCGGCTCTCGGACGAAAAGGACGGCTACTGGGTCGCCCAGCAGATGCGCGAGGCCGAGGCCGGCGGATGGACGCCGATCATCTTCCTGTCTGGCCTGGACAGCGACCTGGATGTCTGGCGCGGCATCGAGGCCGGCGGGGACGACTACCTCGTCAAGCCCGTGAAGCCCATCGTGCTGGTGGCCAAGCTGCGTGCCATGCGGCGCCTGCTGGACATGCGCCGCAGGCTCGTGTCCATGTCCGAGGAACTGCACCTGGCCAACCAGCGCCTCAACGAGATGGTGGAGGTGGACACCCTCACCGGCCTCGTCAACCGGCGCGGCTTCGACCGCATCCTGCACAGCGAGATCCTCGCTGCGCGCCGCGACGGCATGCCGCTCACGCTGATGCTGTGCGACCTCGACCACTTCAAGCGCTTCAACGACGCCGTGGGGCATGTCCAGGGCGACGCCTGCCTGCGCGAAGTGGGCCGGCTGCTGAAGGAGGTATGCGTGCGTCCGCGGGACGTGGCGGCACGGTACGGCGGCGAGGAGTTCGCCCTCATCCTGCCCAACACGCCGCGCTCCGGAGCGATGACCTTCGCGCGCGCGCTCGGCAAGCTCGTGAGCCAGCGTGCCATCGCGCATCCCGACTCGCCGCTGGGTGCGAGCCTGACGGTCTCGGGCGGCATCACCACCTGTGTGCCGGACGACAGCACCAGCGCCGAAGCCATGCTGATGCGGGCGGACGAAGCGCTCTACGCCGCCAAGGCCCAGGGCCGCGCGCGCTTCTTCAGCTTCGAAATGCAGATGGATACCATCGAGCAATTGCGCGGCTGACCCCTGCGCCACGCGCGCTTTCCGCCCAGGCAGCTGCAGGAACGGCCTGCGGAACCCTCGCCGGCAGGGATGCTCCCTCCGTGGGTGAGCCATCCTTCCGTTCTTTCCCAAACCATTTCCCGAACACTGACCGCCTTGCACCCCCTGTCCATGAACCGGATCCGCACCTACCTTCCCGACTGGATGCAGGAATGGCTCGACATCATCGTGCCGGGCTTCCAGATCGTGCTCATCCTGGTGCTGGCCTTGCTGCTGCAGCGAACGCTGCGCCGCCTGCTCGAACGTGCCGGCCGCCACTACCACTGGCCCATCGAGCTCATGGTGCCCATCAACGGCCTGGTGCGCTGGATCATCATGGGCAGCGCCGTGCTGCTGGTGCTGGAACGGCTGGGGGTGTCGGCCACCGTGCTGTGGACGGCATTCACCGGCTTCGCGGCAGTGGGCGCGGTCGCGTTCTTCGCCGCGTGGAGCGTGCTCTCCAACCTGTTCTGCGCCCTGCTGATCTTCACCGTCGGGCCTTTCCGGCTGGGCGACTACATCGAGGTGCTGGACACCGCTGAAAAGCCGGGCGCCAAAGGCCGCGTCGTGGACATCAACCTGCTCTACACCACGCTCGAGGATTTCCACGGCACGCTGGAGGCGCCCGTGCTGCTGCAGATCCCCAACGCACTCATCTTCCAGCGCGTGGTGCGGCGCTGGACCAGCGCGCCGCCCCGGCCGGTGGATGCGGCGCAGACACAGCCCACCGCGCCCGCGCACGCCACGGACCCGGTGGCGCCGGACGCCCCGGCACAGCCATCGGCCTGACGGGAGGGCCCCCGGCCACCCTCCGCTGCCCTCCATTCAGCACCTCAGCCGCCTTCGTGCGGCCTGTGCCCGCCTCCGTGGTGCGGAGACTGCTGCTGCGGCGCGGGCCGGGATTCCCGCATGGCCTCGTGCATGGCCGGCCGCGGTGCAGGCTGCTGCGGCGCATGCATGGCCGCAACCGGCATGCTGCGCGGCTCGGCATGCATGGGCTGCTGCTGCATGTGCGGAGCAGGCGCCGCCATCTGGCGAGGCTGCTGCAGGGCATGGGCCATCGACATATCCGTGGGCATCTGCGGGCGCTGCGACGGAGCCGGCATGGCGGAAGGAGGCGCCCCGAAGGCGGCATGCTGGTTCCGGTTCTCGGGCATGGCGCCATGGGCATGCCCGTTCTCCGGCCGCGGCTGCTGTCCTGCCGGAGCCAGGCCCATGGCGGACGCCATGGCCGGTGCCGCCGGGTTGTTCCGGGGTTCGGCGGCATGTTGCGGTTCGGCGGGACGCTGCAGCTCCGGGGGACGCTGAGGTTCCATGGGACGCGTGCCATGGCCGGCGCGGCTGTCCTGGAACGCCGCGGACAATGGGCGCGGCGCACCGGGCGCGGCCGCTGCCCCCGGCTGGGCGAAAGCGTGCGCAGCGGCGGGCTGGCCCGGCGCCACCGGCATCGGTGCCCCGCCCGGGCCCTGCATGAGGGCCTGGGATGGGTGGAAGCCGCTCCGGTCGCCGGGCAGTGGCGGTGCCTGCATGTGGCGCTGCTCGAACGGCATGGGACGCTGCCCTGCCGCGTGGCTGTCCTGCAGCGCCGCGGCCAGCGACTGGCCGTGCGGCCCGTTCGGGCCCATCGGCGGCGCCATGGCAGCGCGCACGGGTGCGCCCGGCCCGCCGGCGAACCCCATGGCAGGCGTACCCGGCGCAGGCAGGCCCGGCGGCTGGCCCGGGGCATTCACATAGACATTGCGGTTGTTCACCGTGATGCGGTTATGGATGTTCTCGATCACCGTGGGTGAGTTCGACACGTAGGTGGCTCCGCGGTACACCACCGCGGGCCCCCAGGCGGGCGGTGGCGGCGCGGGACCCCAGGCGATCGGCGGCGGAGGCGGAGGCCCCCAGTGCAGATTCCAGTCGTTCCATCCCCAGCCATGGTGGTGGCTGCTGGCCAGCGCGCCCACCAGGACACCGGCACCGAAGGCCAGCGCGCCTACGGCCACGGGGTCCGGCCCCGCGACGACCGCCACGGGTGCAGGCTGCACCGGCACGGCCCAGCGGTAGCTGGGATACACGGGCACCGGCGTGCCATACACCACGGCCGGGTCATAGCGCGGCACGTAAACCGTCTGCACCTCGGCGGGCTCGATGGTGATGACGGTGGGTGGGGGCGCGACCACCGCCGGCCCCTGGTACAGCGCCACGGGCGCCTGGGACGGCGGCAGCGGCGGCGGCAGGGAACGGGCTTCCACCGTCGCCACGCGCAGGCGCGGTGAACTCTTCAGCGTACCGGCATGGGCGGCGCGGGCACGCATGGCCTGGATGGCGTTCATCACGTCGGCAGGATCATGGTAATAGGCCTTGCCCAGGGCAGTCGTCCAGGGCAGGTTGGAAGCCATCTGCTCCAGCACGTTGGGAAACGCCGTCAGGGATTTCACGCTGGGATCCCAGGGCAGGGAATCCACCGCACTCACCAGGGCACTGCCCTTGAGCCCCGGATTCTGGCCGAGCCAGGTTTCAGCGGCAGAGACCTGGTCCGGGTAGGTTGCGCCGGCGAGCACCTGGGCCACGAGCTTGTCGGGATAGAGGGCGATCGGGGCCACCATCTGGTAGAGGACGTCTGCGGATGGCGGCGTGTAGGCCACCGGCACCGCGGCGGGCGCGGATGCGGCGGCAGGCGCGGCGGCCGCGGGCTCCGGAGCGGGCACGCTGGCAGCCGCCTGGGGAGTGGGAGTGGTGACCCGATCGCAGCCGGCCAGCGCACATGCGGCCGCGATGCAGGTGATGGCCGTGCCCAATACGGCTCGGTGGGGCCGGATGGAGACGGCGACGTCAGGGAGAGCAGGATCACGCACCATGGGAAGACCTCCGGCAAGGGCCGCGCCGCCCTCATGGCCGCGGGCACTGCTTGCTGTCCGTAACGCCATGCTTGGGCACGCGTTGACGCCATGTGTAGCCCGATGTGTCCGGCCTGCGGCGATGCCATGGCCCTCCACGGCAGTGTTTTCCCATGCGCCCCGGCTTGTTACGAAAAACAAGCCGCGCGCGGGGCGCGAATCACTTGGTTACAAACAATCTGGCGTCAAGGCAGGCAGTCCAGCGCCCGCAGGTAATCCGGCTCCAGCATGAGTTCGTCCCAGGGATGGGGCAGCGTCTGTGGAAGCAGGGCGAGCCGGCGGGCCTCGCTGTCCGGGCTGGGATGCCAGCGCCCTTCGCCGCGTGCACGCTCCAGCGCATCGAGCACGTCGTCAAGCGCTCTGCCCTGCTCGCGTCCCTCGCCCACCAGGCTCTGGTTGCACAACAGCACGAGATCGCAGCCGGCATCGAGCGCCGCGAGCGTGGCGGTCGCGAAGTCCACCGCATCGCCATCGATGCGGCGGGCGCCTTCCATGCTGAGATCGTCGCTGAACACCGCTCCGCTGAACCGCAGGCGCTGGCGCAGGACGTCCTGCAACCACCGGCGCGAAAACCCCGCCGGAAGCCGGTCCACACGCGGATAGATGACATGCGCCGGCATCACGCCGGTCAGCGTGTTCGACAGCCAAGCATACGGCGCGGCGTCATCGGCCAGGATCGCGCCCAGGGTACGCCGGTCCACGGGTATGTCGGTATGGGAGTCGGCCGCGACGAAGCCGTGTCCCGGGAAATGCTTGCCGCAGTGCGCCATGCCTGCCTTGAGCATGCCGTGCGCCACGCTTTTGGCCAGCATCGCCACCACGCGCGGGTCCCGGTGGAAGGCCCGGTCGCCGATCACGCTGCTCGCCGAGGCGCTGCCTGCGGCCCCGTCCCCGCCGGACGGCCAGTCCAGATCCAGCACCGGTGCGAACGAGAAATCCACGCCGCAGGCGCGCAACTCGCTGGCCAGCACGTAGCCGACGGCGCTGGCGGCATCCATCGCGCGCATCGCGCCGGTACCCGGGCCCTGGCGGCCGTCGTCCATCCACAGGGCGCCCAGTGCACGCATCGGCGGCAGGTGGGTGAAACCGTCGGTGCGGAAGCGTTGCACCCGGCCCCCCTCGTGGTCCACGCAGATGAGCAGGTCGTCCCGCACGGCCTTGATCGAGGCCGTGAGCTCCAGCAGCTGCGCGCGGCTTTCCCAGTTCCGGGCGAAGAGGATGATGCCCCCGGTGAGCGGATGGGCCAGGCGCCTGCGGTCGGCCGCAGTGAGCGCCGTGCCGGCGATGTCGAGGATGACGGGTGCGTGTTCGATGTGGGCAGTCATGCAGGAAACGGAAGTACGTGCGCAAAAAGAAACGAGGGACGGGAGCAATGCGGCTCAGGCCGGAGGGGGTTGCGCGGCATCCGGGCGGGCGCCCTCGCCCGGATCCCCCCGCTCCACCACGCAGAAGCTCGCCGCATAGTCGCTCTCGTCGGTGACGCTCAGGTGGCAGCGCAGCCCCTGCGACTCGAACCAGGCCTTGAGCGCACCGTGCAGCACGATGACGGGCTGGCCGCTGGGCAGCTTGGCCACCTCGCAGTCCCGCCAGGTCATGGGCATGCGCATGCCCATGCCGATCGCCTTGCTGAAAGCCTCCTTGGCGGAAAAGCGCGTGGCCAGATAGCGCACGCCGCGCTCGGGCCAGCGCGCGCTGCGTTCGCGCCAGGTGTCCAGTTCGCCGGCCGCGAGCACCTTTTCGGCGAAACGGTCCCCATGCCGCTCCAGGCTCGCCCGGATGCGGCGGACATCGCAGATATCGGTGCCGATGCCGTAGATCATGCGCCGGCCTGCCTCTGCGCCATGCCGGCATCGATGCAGCGCTGGTAGGCCTGCACGGTGGCGGCGTAGCCCAGTTCCAGTGCATCCGCGACGAAGGCATGCCCGATCGACACCTCCATCAGGCCCGGCACGCGCGCCACGAAGGCCGCGAGATTGTCCCGATTGAGATCATGCCCGGCGTTCACGCCCAGCCCGGCATCCAGCGCCGCCCGGGCCGCTTCCGCGTAACGCACGAGCTGTGCCTCCTGCGCAGGCGTGCCCCAGGCCGCGGCATAGGGTTCGGTGTAGAGCTCCACCCGGTCGGCACCCACGGCACGCGCGGCAGCCATCTGCGCCGGCTCCGCATCCATGAACAGGCTCACGCGCACGCCCAGCCCGCGGCATTCGGCCACCAGGGGCGCCAGGCGCTCGGCGTCCTGCGGAAAGCTCCAGCCGTGGTCGCTGGTGAACTGGTCCTCGCCGTCCGGGACAAAGGTGGCCTGGTGCGGCCGCACGGCCCGGATGAACTCCATGAGGTTCTGCGACGGATTGCCCTCGATGTTGAACTCGCGGTCCGGCCACTGGCGCAGGAGCGCAGCCAGCGCGGGCACGTCGCCCGCGCGGACGTGGCGCCCGTCCGGGCGCGGATGGATGGTGATGCCCTGCGCGCCCGCCTCCAGGCACAGCAGCGCGGCGCGCTCCACGCTGGGAATGCCCAGGTGGCGCGTATTGCGCACCAGGGCCACCTTGTTGACGTTCACCGACAGGGCAGTACGCACGGAATGCTGGGTCATAGGGATTGGAGATCGATCATGAGCTGCCGCGTCCGCAGCAGGGGACTGCCGCAATGGTATTGCAGCAGGGCACGCAGCTGCGGCTTGAGATCCGCGGCCGGAGAAGCGCTGGCGGCAATCCCCGCCACGATCGCACGCAACGTGGCCGTGTAGGGCTGGGCGTCGCCCAGCGAACGCTCCAGCTGGCGCCACTGCGCACCGCCGAGCGTGCTGCGGTCCGACGGAAGGGCCGGCCGCAGACCGGCCTCCGGCACCAGCGCATAACGGGCCGCCGGAGCCAGCGGAGCCAGCGTGGACGTTTCCACATCCAGCGCGGGCAGCAGCCCGATCTCGCGCAGCAGCAGCAACTCGAAGCTGCGCAGCACGGGCTCCAGCGCGTCGCCATGCTCGCTCGCCAGCACCCGCACCACGCCGGCGTAGGCATCGAACAGCGCGGCATGCGTATCCTCGCGCGCCAGAAGCCGCATCAGCAATTCATTGAGGTACAGGCCCGAAAGCAGCGCGTCGCCCGTCGGCATGACGTGTCCGCCCACCCACTCGGCCCCCTTGAGCCCATGCACCTCCTCCCGCCCCTCGCCGTTCAGCGTATAGGTGACGCGCAAAGGCTGCAGCGGCAGCAGCACGGGCCGGAAATTGGACGTCGGCTTCTTCGCCCCCCTGGCCACCAGCGCCACCCGCCCATGGTGGCGCGTGAACACATCCAGGATCAGGCTGGACTCGCTCCAGTCGTAGCGGTGCAGCACATAGGCGGGTTCGTCGGAAATGCGGCGTGCGGCCATGGAGGGCGACTATTTCTGCGAAGGGTCCGCGAATGCGGAGAGACGGGGCAGACTTCCATGCGGAAGGTCGTGATGCCGATCAACGCACATCCATGGCCCTCCGGCAAGGGCCACGGCGCATGAAACCGGCGCGGCCCACATCCTTCAGAAGGCCGCGGAGCAGGCCACGCCAGCAGACGCCGCGGAACCGGCTTCGCCGGGCCGCTGGCGTCGTCCCCCCTCCCGCAGGAGAGGGGGGCAGGCGCGCAGCGCCTCAGGGGGGTGTTCGTCACTCATACCCGAAGGACCGCACCCGGGCCTCGTCGTCCGCCCAGCCGGAACGCACCTTGACCCAGACCTCCAGGAACACCTTGGCGCCCAGCAGCTTCTCGAGTTCCATGCGGGCGTCGGTGCTGATTCGCTTGAGGCGCTCGCCCTTTTCGCCGATCACCATGGCCTTGTGGCCATCGCGCTCCACGACGATCGTCGCCGCGACGCGGACGAAGCGCTTGTGCGTCTTGCTGGGCTCTTCCTCGAACTTGTCGATCACCACGGTGGAGGTGTAGGGCAGCTCGTCGCCGGTGAAGCGGAACAGCTTCTCGCGCACGGTCTCGCTCGCGAGGAATTTCTCACTGCGGTCCGTCAGCTCATCCTCGGCATACCACCAGGGCTGCTCGGGCAGGTACTTCTCGCAGATCCCGAAGAGGCGCTCGATGTCGCCCTTGTTCTTGGCCGACATCGGCACGAACTCCGCGAACGGATGCCGCTCCTGCATGCCCTTGAGCCACGGGGCGATCTCCGCACGGCGGTGCACGGTATCGAGCTTGTTGGCGATGAGCAGCGTGGGGATGCCGGGCTTGAACAGCGACAGCACCTTGGCGTCGGCCAGCGTGAAGCTGCCGGCCTCGACCACGAAGAGGATGAGATCCACGTCGCCGATCGCGCCCATCACCGTCTTGTTGAGCGACTTGTTGAGCGCCGTGCTGTGCTTGGTCTGGAAGCCCGGCGTATCGACGAACACGAACTGCGTCGCGCCCTGGGTGCGGATGCCGGTGATGCGGTGGCGGGTGGTCTGCGCCTTGCGCGAGGTGATGCTGATCTTCTGGCCCACCAGCGCGTTCATGAGGGTGGACTTGCCGACATTGGGCTTGCCCACGATGGCGATGAGCCCGCAGCGTTGCGGGCCCGGGGCCGCCGGGGTCTCCTGCGCACCGGAACCTGCACCCGGCGCGGCCGCGCCGGGGCGTGCCGCCGCCAGCATGGCCTCCAGGTCGTCCTGGGGTGCGCCGGGAGCGGGGGGGGGAGAGGAGTTCATGGGTGTTTCGCTTTCAGGGTGGCCAGCATGGCGGCGGCGGCAGCCTGTTCGCCCGCCCTCCGCGATCCGCCGATGCCGCGCTCGGTCAGGCCCAGTTCCGGGATATCGCATTCCACGTCGAAGGTCTGCCGGTGGGCGGCCCCCACGGTGGCGACCACGCGGTACTGCGGCAGTTTCATTTTGCGGCCCTGCAGCCACTCCTGCAATGCGGTCTTGGCATCCTTCTCGGCCGCCTGCATGCGTGGATTGATCTCCACGTCCTGGTAGAGCCGATGCACCAGTGCCTCTGCGCACTGGTAGCCGGCATCCAGGTAGACGGCCCCGATCAGGGCTTCCAGGGCATCGGCCAGGATGGACGGGCGCTGCTTGCCGCCGGACTTCGTCTCGCCTTCGCCCAGGCGCAGCACCTGCGGCAGCTGCAGGCCCAGGGCCAGGCCGTGCAGGGCTTCCTGGCGCACCAGGTTGGCCCGCACCCGGGAGAGATCGCCTTCCGGCAGGTCGCGCAGGCGCTGGTAGAGCAGGCTCGATACGGCCAGATTCAGCACCGAATCGCCGAGAAACTCCAGGCGTTCGTTGTGGTCGGCCGAGAAGCTGCGGTGCGTGATGGCCCGCTGCAGCAGGGATGGATCGGAGAAGGCATGCTGCAGGCGGTCCTGCAGCGCGGAAAGGCTGGGTGAAACCAAAACGGAGAAGGAAGGTAGAAAAGGATCAGTTGGTCTGCTCGTGGAAGCGGTACACGAGGTAGGCAGGGCCGACGAGCGCGATCTCTCGCGAGTAGCTGAAGGACACCACGATCTTGTCGTTGCGCTTCGTCACTTCGAGGTCCTTGCCGCTGATGGAGCTGATGTTGTCGATGGTGGCTGCCCGGTCGAAGGAGGCCCGCACCTCCGGCACCGTGGATGCCTCGCGCGCTGCCTTGGCGGCCGCCTTGCGGATGGCCTGGTACTCCAGGAAGATGGGCACGGACTGGCCGCCGACGGCGAATACCGCCACCGCGAACACGGCGAGGAACACCAGGCCGATGAAGGACAGGCCGCGCTGGCGGGATCGCCGGACCGCCCGCGGGGTGTTCGATGCGGAGCGAGGCAGGTGGTGCTGATGCAGACCCATGGTCCGGACCCTCTTCTTAGGTATGTATTGGGGAGCGCCGCGGCCCGCGGCAAGCCGCTACTGGAAACCGCCGATGCGCTTCAGGTTGCTGAAATTCATCCACACGAAAAAGGCCTTGCCGACGATGTTCGCGTCGGGCACGAAGCCCCAATAGCGTGAATCGAGCGAATTATCGCGGTTGTCGCCCATCATGAAATAGTGGCCCTCGGGCACCTTGCACACCACCCCTTCCACGCTGTAGCGGCAATTCTCGCGGAAGGCATAGTCGCTGGCCCCCTGGATGAATGCCGGCACGTCCGGGTTGTTGATCATGCGGTGCGGCTTGGCGCCCAGGTGCTCGTCGTACTGCTTGAAGTAGCGCATCGTGTCCTCGTCGAGGAAATCGGGCAGCGCCGTGGTCTCGACCGGCTTGCCGTTCACCGTGAGCCGCTTGTTCAGGTAGGCGATCTCGTCGCCCGGCACGCCGACCACGCGCTTGATGTAGTCCATGCTGGGCTGCGGCGGATAGCGGAACACCATCACGTCGCCCCGCTGGGGCGGCGTGCCCTGCGTGATCTTCTTGTTGATCACCGGCAGCCGGATGCCGTAGGTGAACTTGTTCACGAGGATCAGGTCGCCCACCAGCAGGGTCGGGATCATCGATCCGGAGGGAATCTTGAACGGCTCGAAGAGGAACGAGCGCAGCACGAAGACGATGGCGATCACCGGGAAGAGCCCCGCCGTCCAGTCCAGCCACCACGGCTGCATCAGGATGCGGTCCTTCGCCTCCTGCACGTCGCCGTCCACCTTGGCGATGCCCATGCGGTCCAGCTCGGCGCGCCGCTGCACGGCTGCCTCCTCGATAGCCTGGGCCGCACGGCGGCGCCGTGGCAGGAAGATGAAGCGCTCGGCCAGCCAGTAGGCGCCGGTCACCACCGTCGCCAGCAGCAGCAGCAGCGCGAAATTGCCTTCGATGGCGCCCACGTACCAGGCGCCCACGTAACCCACGAAGGCCGCCAGGATCGCGGCGGTCACATATTGCATGGCTTGCATCGGATCACTCCTCCACTTGCAGGATGGCCAGGAAGGCTTCCTGCGGCACTTCGACGGAACCGATCTGCTTCATGCGTTTCTTGCCCGCCTTCTGCTTCTCGAGCAGCTTGCGCTTGCGGGTGATGTCGCCCCCGTAGCATTTCGCCAGCACGTTCTTGCGCAGGGCCTTGATGGTCTCGCGCGCGATGATGTTCGCGCCGATGGCCGCCTGGATCGCCACGTCGAACATCTGCCGGCTGATGATCTCCCGCATCTTGGCGGCCACCGCGCGGCCGCGATAGGCCGACTGGCTGCGGTGGACGATGATGGACAGCGCATCGACCTTCTCGCCGTTGAGCAGGATGTCCACCTTCACCACGTCCGAGGCGCGGTACTCCTTGAACTCGTAGTCCATGGACGCATAGCCGCGCGACACCGACTTCAGCTTGTCGAAGAAGTCCAGCACGATCTCGCCCAGCGGCAGTTCGTACGTCAGCATGACCTGGCGGCCGTGGTAGGCCATGTTCAGCTGCACGCCGCGCTTCTGGTTGGCCAGTGTCATCACCGGGCCCACGTATTCCTGCGGCATGTAGAGATGCACGGTGACGATCGGCTCGCGGATCTCCTGGATGCGGCCCTGGTCGGGCATCTTGGAGGGGTTCTCCACCATGATGACCTCGCCGTCGCCCTTGACCACCTCATAGACCACGCTGGGTGCGGTCGTGATCAGGTCCTGGTCGAACTCGCGCTCCAGGCGCTCCTGCACGATCTCCATGTGCAGCAGGCCCAGGAAGCCGCAGCGGAAGCCGAAGCCCAGCGCCTGCGACACCTCGGGCTCGAAATGCAGCGAGGCATCGTTGAGCTGCAGCTTCTCCAGCGCGTCGCGCAACTGGTCGTATTCGCTGGCCTCGGTCGGGTACAGGCCCGCGAACACCTGCGGCTGGATTTCCTTGAAGCCGGGCAAGGCCTGTTCGGCCGGCCCCAGGTTGTTGGGCAGCTTCTTTTCCAGCGTGATGGTGTCGCCCACCTTCGCGGCCTTGAGCTCCTTGATGCCGGCGATGATGTAGCCCACCTCGCCCGCATTCAACGCATCGCGCGGCTCGTTGGCCGGAGTGAAGACGCCCAGGTTGTCGGCGTTGTAGGCAGCGCCCGAGGCCATCATCTTGAAGCGCTCGCCCTTGAGCAGCCGGCCATCGACCACGCGCACCAGCATCACGACGCCCACGTAGGGATCGAACCAGCTGTCGATGATCATGGCCCGCAGCGGCGCATCGGGATTGCCGCGCGGCGCAGGCACCTTGGCGACGATGAGCTCGAGAATCTCGTCGATGCCCATGCCGGTCTTGGCGGAGCAGGGAATCGCATCCGTCGCATCGATGCCGATCACGTCCTCGATCTCGGCCTTGGCGTTGTCCGGATCGGCCTGCGGCAGGTCCATCTTGTTGAGCACGGGCAGCACTTCCACGCCGAGGTCCAGCGCGGTGTAGCAGTTGGCCACCGTCTGGGCTTCGACGCCCTGCGAGGCATCGACCACGAGCAGTGCGCCCTCGCAGGCGGACAGCGAACGCGAGACCTCGTACGAGAAGTCCACGTGGCCGGGCGTGTCGATCAGGTTGAGGTTGTAGACCTGCCCGTCCCTGGCCTTGTATTGCAGCGCAGCGGTCTGGGCCTTGATGGTTATCCCACGCTCTTTTTCGATGTCCATCGAATCGAGCACCTGTGCTTCCATCTGGCGCTCTTCCAGGCCGCCGCAGCGCTGGATCAGGCGGTCGGCGAGCGTCGATTTGCCGTGATCAATGTGCGCAATGATCGAAAAATTTCTGATGTGATTCATCAACGAGAAGCGACAAGTAGTTGAATTAGAACGGCGCGCACAAGAAAAAAGGGCGCGTCAAGTGGTGACGCGCCCTGAACCAACAATCTTTGGCAACTGCGATGGTTGGAGCTTCATTGTAGGCAAAAAGGCCGACAGGGAAAGCCCGCGTCATGACCCGCAGGGCGCGTTGCCACCCTGCAACGCAGTATTTATGCACAGCTTATTCACAATATCCCGGCACATCATGAGAACAACTTGTGGGCGATCTGTGGAACACCTGTGCATGAAAAGGAGCGATCCCATATGGTGATGTTACCGGCTTCGCATATGCAGACATGCCGCTGAAAACCTGCAGCATTCTATCCAAATGCATAGATAGAACTTTTTTCCTCTGCCGGTATGACCAAGACCCCTGCCCAGAGGGAGATCCCCAGGCCGTGAAAAGGCCCCAATTCCCACTCCAGGATGGGGCCTTTGCCTGTCATTGCCGTGTCTTACCGGCTCGGGCGGATGACGGCGTACTGGGTCCAGTCACCCCGGCGGAACAGCACATTGATGGGCTTGGACTTGTCTGCCTTGGCCAGGACGGCATCGAAGTCCTTCATGCTGGAGACCTCGGTGTTGGCGACCCCCAGGATCACGTCGCCCTCCCGCAGGCCTGCCCTGGCCGCCGCGTCGGTCACGCCCGTCACGCGCACTCCGCCCTTGACCTTCAGTTCCTTTTTCTGCGCATCCGTCAGGTCGGCGGCCGCGAGGCCGAGCTGCAGGGCGGCGGGCGATGCCTTGGGCTTCGCGCCGCGGTCTCCGGCTGCGGCCGCCGGCTTGTCGTCGGGCTCCACCTCCGCCACCGTGATGGGCAGCTCCTTCGTGGCCCCGCGCCGGAACACCGTCACGGTGCTCTTGTTGCCGGGCTTGGTATTGCCCACCAGGCGCGGCAGGTCGGAGATCTTCTCGATGCTCTTGCCATCGAAGCGGGTGATGATGTCGCCGGCCTCCACGCCAGCCTTGTCGGCCGGCGAACCGGTTTCCACGCCCGTGACCAGCGCGCCCTGCGTCTTGCCCAGGCCGATCGATTCCGCCACATCCTTCGTGACCTGGCCGATCTGCACGCCGATGCGCCCGCGGGTGACGCGCCCCGTGGCCCGCAGCTGGTCGCTCACCCGGATCGCCTCATCGATCGGGATGGCGAAGGAGATGCCCATGAATCCGCCGGAACGCGAGTAGATCTGGCTGTTGATGCCCACGACCTCGCCACGCATGTTGATGAGCGGGCCGCCCGAATTGCCGGGGTTGATGGCCACATCCGTCTGGATGAACGGCAGGTAGTCGCCCGTGTCGCGCTGCTTGGCGCTCACGATGCCGGCGGTGACCGTGTTCTCGAGGCCGAACGGCGAGCCGATGGCCATCACCCATTCACCGACGCGCAGCCGATTCATGTCGCCGACCTTCACCGCGGGGAGCCCCGTGGCGTCGATCTTCACCACCGCCACATCGGTGCGCTTGTCCGAGCCCACGATCTTGGCCTTGAACTCCCGCTTGTCGGTCAGCGTGACGAGCACTTCCTGCGCGCCCTCCACCACATGGGCGTTGGTCATCACGTAGCCGTCGGAGGTGAGGATGAAGCCGGAACCCACGCCGCGCGGCTGCTCGTCATCGGGCCGCTGGGGGCGCTGCTGGCGCGGACCGCCCGGCATGGGCAGACCGAAGCGCTTGAAGAACTCCAGCATCTCCTCGTCCATGCCGTTGGTGGAGGAACGGTCGGGCGCCTTCTCGATGGTCCGGATGTTCACCACCGCCGGGCCGACCTGGTCCACCAGATCGGTGAAGTCCGGCAATCCCTGCACCACCGGCGTCGGGCTGGCCGTGGCGGCCTGCGCGTGCAGCGCACCGGCGGGGACCAGGGCGACGGCTCCGGCGGCAGCGAGGGAGCGGACGAGTGTCCGGAAACGCGATGGGTTACACGGCATGGGGAACATGAAAGACCTTTCTTTCTTTTCGGGGCAAAGTCGTCGATGTTGTGCAAAAACGCATGCGAAGGTGTGAAGGACAAGGCCGTGTTTGGTTCCCTGCGCCACGGCCGGCACTTCACCGGCCACGCGCGGATCAACGCACGGGCTCGATCTGCTCCACCAGCTGCCGCAGGGTCTCCTGCGGCACCTCGCCCACGGCAGTGAGCCAGGTGGAGCCGCCGCCCACCCGCTGGGCGAGGGTCTGGGTGGCGCCCATGTCCATGCGCCGCGGCTCACCGGCATGGCGCGCGGCGTCGTAGGGCTCGAAGAACAGGGACACCGTTGCCAGGCCGTCCGAGAAAATGCACTGCAGGGGCGGCATGGGCATTCTGGCCAGCACGGCCGGATCCCGCTTGTAGCAATCGCCAGGGACGAACCCGGCCACGGGCCGGCTCAGCTGCCACCCGGCTTCCCGCGCTGTCGTCTTTAGCAGCGGAACGGCCAGCAGCCGAAACCCGCGGGTATCGTCCATCTGCGCCGCCAGCTGCGGCACAGTGGGGGGGGTGTCGAAATCGATCTGCGAGAACGCTGCCTGCTCCAGCACCTGGCCGCGCAGGCCCAAAGTCTGCAGCTTGACGACCAGGCCGCTCGGCTGCGCCATCCAGATGCGGTAGCCGAAGCGCAATCCATCCCTGGGCTCCAGCCACAGGATGCTGGCATCCTGGCCCGCCACCCGGTCGCTGCCGAGGAACCGCGCCCGGTAATTGCGCAGCACGGCACTGCTTTCCGCCTGTGGCAGATGGGGAAACAGGCCCGGCATGTCCCGCCGCTCTTCCTTCACCACCTGAGCCCGCGGCAGGAAAGTGCGCACCAGATCGTCCCTGCGGAACACGGTGCGCGGCGAGCCATCCAGGGCCTCGATGCGTTCGATCTGCACCTTGCCGTCCGTGGCGTGCCAGATGCGCGAACTGGTCATGCCCCCTGCGGAAGACCAGACCACGAAGCTCCCGCGGTAGCTCTGCTCGCGCGATGCCCGGTGGATGCGCTCCACCCAGTCGTCGATCTCGGCGCGGACCTGCGGGGCGGAAGCGGCCGACGATGCAGCCCGGGCCGCGGCGCTGCCGCTGCTGTCCCCGGTGCCTGCCCAGGCGCCGGGCCACGGGGCACATGCCAGCCATACCGCCAGGCCCGCCATGGCCTTCACCCGGTGGCTGCACCGGGCCCACTTCCACCAGCCACCGGCGTTGCGCGTACCTGCCAATCCCGATCTCCGGTGTTGCAAGCGCTCAGCGCTGGGGTGTCTCGAAGGTGGCATTGCGCAGGAAACCTGCCGGCATCTGGAGCGCGGAAGCGCCCCCATACTGGCGGTGCGCTGCCAGCAGTTCGTCCAGGCGCGGATCGCGCAGCATCACCTGCGGTTCACCTGCGGGATCGGTCGCGGACACCAGCGTCGTGGCGGCCGGCGCCTCCAGGCGGGACGGTACTGCGGCCAGCCGGGTTTCGCCACCGGCCGACAGCCCGCCGGACAGGCCGCTCCAGCCCAGCACGCCGACCGCGGCCAGCGATGCGAGCCCGGCGACCATCTTCCAGCGGAACACGGCGGCATTCGCCGCCTCGCCCTGGGCCTGGACGGCAGCAACCAGCGGGACCGCAGCGTCCGGCAGGGCCACCTCGGCGGCCGGCCGCTCTTCCCGTGCCAACCGGGCCATCACGCTATCGGCCAGCGCGGCACTTCCAGGACGGGCCAGCTCCGGGGAGCGCAGCACGTCGCCGATCAGGTGATAGACGGCCCAGGCCTCCTGGCCTTCGGCGGTCTGGGCATAAGCGAAGGTGTCGCTCCACTCGGCCTCGCCGATGCCGCCGTCGGCCAGCGCGGAAAGCTGCTCACGCATTGTCGGATCGTCTTTCATGCTTCTCACCTGCTATCGTCCTTGGGCCGGCACGCTGCCCCGGCCTCCCGGGCACACCTGCATCACCAGCGCTTGCCTGTCTGCTTTTCCAGCAAAGGCCGCACCCGGGCGGAAATCGCCTCCCGGGCACGGAATATCCTCGACCGCACCGTTCCTATGGGGCACTGCATCACCTCGGCGATTTCCTCATAGGTCAGGCCTTCGATCTCGCGCAGCGTGACCGCCTGGCGCAGATCCTCCGGCAACGCTTCCATGGCCGTGTTGACCGCCGCGGCGATCTCCTGCGCGGCCATCACGGTTTCCGGCGTTTCGTCGGTGGTTAGTTCGTGTCCGATACGGGAAGTTTCATCCTCGTCCTCTCCGCCGCGCAATGCGTTCTCGGAAATGACCGGATTGCGCTTGATGTCCATCAAGGCCTTCTTCGCCGTGTTGACCGCGATGCGGTAGAGCCAGGTGTAGAACTGCGCTTCTCCGCGGAACTGGTGCAGCGCACGGTAAGCACGCAGGAAGGTTTCCTGGGCGATGTCCTGCACCAGGTCCGAGTCGCGCACCATGCGGCCGATGAGGCGCTCGATGCGGCGCTGGTACTTCACGACCAGCAGCCCGTAGGCCCGCTGGTCGCCGGACACGGTGCGCTCCACGAGCTGGAGGTCGCTGTCGGCAGGGGAAGGCGGGGGCAGGGAAGCGTTCATGTATTCGTGAGCTCACGCATCGAGGCGATGAGCAGGGGGCATCGTCGGCCCCAGGGCTGCGGGCTCCCGTCTGGGGCGCGAATATACCGCACGGCGGAGCGCAGCCCATCCGGCGGCCTGGCGGCCCGGCTCGAGGCCCAGCCATGCCCGCCGGCCATCCTGGCCCACGAGACGCACCAGCAGGAATCGCTGCAGATCCAGCGCAACCTCGAGACGCCCGCATACCGGGGGATGCGCCCTGCCACGGTCCAGGGACCACAGCAGCCCATCCCATGCCAGAACTCCGGACGGCCACCGGGATACCGCATGCCAGCCCTGCAGCAGGACCACGCCCCACAGCACCAGCCCGCAGGCGGCAGTCCAGGCGGACCCGCCACTTCCGGCGAGGGCCCAGGCCGAACACGCTGCGAAGCCTGCGAGACCGGCCCCGAGTACCCAGCCGCGAACCCGGTACCCCGCGCCTGCCGGATGGCGCAATACCGGAGCGAGGAACTCCTCCCGCGCGGAATCGGCCATGGATGCAGGGTGCCTCGAAGCCGTGACGGCGGTTCAGCCGCCGTCAGATGCGCCGGAAGACCAGCGTGCCGTTGGTGCCGCCGAAGCCGAAATTGTTCTTCACCGCGACATCCATCTTCATGTCCCGCGCGGTATTGGCGCAGTAGTCCAGATCGCACTCCGGATCCTGTTCGAAGATGTTGATGGTGGGGGGCACCTTCTGGTCGTGCAGCGCCAGCACGGTGAACACGCTCTCGATGCCGCCGGCACCGCCGAGCAGGTGCCCGGTCATCGACTTCGTCGAGCTCACCACCATGTTCCGGGCATGGTCACCCAGCGCCGCCTTGATGGCATTGGTCTCGTTCAGATCGCCCAGGGGCGTCGAAGTGCCATGTGCGTTCAGGTAATCGACCTCGTCGGCATTGATGCCGGCATTGCGCAGGGCCGACAGCATGGCACGCCGCGGGCCGTCCATGCTGGGGGCGGTCATGTGGCCGGCGTCCGCGCTCATGCCATAGCCGGACAGTTCGGCATAGATCTTCGCGCCGCGGGCCTTCGCATGCTCGTACTCTTCCAGCACCAGCACGCCTGCACCCTCGCCCAGCACGAAGCCGTCGCGGTCCTTGTCCCACGGACGGGATGCCGTGGCGGGATCGTCGTTGCGCGTGGACAGCGCACGCATGGCGGCGAACCCGCCCACGCCCAGGGGCGAGACCGTGGATTCCGTGCCGCCCGCGACGATCACGTCGGCGTCGCCGTACTCGATCTTGCGGGCGCCCTCGCCGATGCAGTGCAGGCCCGTGGTGCAGGCGGTGACCACCGAGAGATTCGGCCCCTTGAAACCGAAGCGCATGGAAACATGCCCCGCCACCATGTTGATGATGGACGCTGGGACGAAGAAGGGAGTGATGCGGCGCGGGCCGCGGTTCTCCAGCTCCGCATGCGTGTTCTCGATCAGCGGCAGACCGCCGATGCCCGAGCCGATGATGCAGCCGATCCGGGTGGCCAGCTCCTCATCCAGGGCTTCGTCCACAGGCAGGCCCGCATCGCGCACGGCCTGCTCCGCCGCGGCGATGCCGTAGTGGATGAAGCTGTCCATCGTGCGCGCATCCTTGGCGCTGATATAGGCATTCAGGTCGAAATCCTTGACCTCGCCGGCAATCTTGCAGGCAAAGTTCGAAGCATCGAACTTGGTGATGAGGCCAATGCCGGACTGACCGGCAAGGATTCGGGCCCAGGCTTCCGCCACCGTGTTACCGACGGGGCTGACGCAACCCAGGCCGGTCACGACGACGCGACGACGGCTCATGCGCTAAGACTCTTTCGTGCTGATACCGGACCGCAGGGCGATCCGAGGGGAAGGCGAGACCGCAGGCTCAGGCCTTCTGGTGGGTGTTCGCGTAGTCGATGGCGTTCTGGACCGTCGTGATCTTCTCTGCGTCTTCGTCAGGGATCTCGATGCCGAACTCGTCTTCCAGCGCCATCACCAGCTCCACCGTGTCGAGCGAGTCGGCACCCAGGTCGGCCACGAAAGCCTTTTCATTGGTGACTTGCGACTCTTCCACGCCGAGTTGCTCGGCGATGATTTTTTTGACACGTGCTTCGATATCGCTCATGGTTTCCCTTTGGGGGTTGTGAATGAATCCGCGATTCTAGCCGTATCGGGATACACCTCGAAATGGCCCGCCGGGCGGAACAACCGGCGTCAACTTTCATCAATTACATGTACATGCCGCCATTGACATGCAACTCCTGGCCGGTCACATAACCCGCGTCGTCCGAAGCGAGGTAGGCGACGGCCTTGGCGATGTCCGAAGGCTGGCCCATGTGGCCCAGCGGGATCTGCGTCTGCAGGGCCTTGTGCTGCTCTTCGGAGAGTTCGGCGGTCATGTCGGTGCGGATGAAACCGGGGGCCACGCAGTTCACCGTGATGCCACGGCTGCCCAGCTCGCGGGCCAGAGAGCGCGTCATGCCGGCAAGGCCCGCCTTGGCTGCGGCGTAGTTGGCCTGGCCCGGATTGCCGGAGGCGCCCACCACGCTCGTGATGTTGACGATACGCCCATAGCGCTGCTTCATCATCGGCCGCATCACGGCACGGCAGGCACGGAACACCGCCTTGAGATTCGTGTCGAGCACGGCATCCCAGTCGTCGTCCTTCATGCGCATGGCGATCTGGTCGCGCGTGATGCCGGCGTTGTTGACCAGCACATGCAGGCCGCCCTGCTCTTTCACGATGCCGTCGATCAGCGCATCCAGCGCGGCGGCGTCGTTCACGTCGAGGGCGGCGCCCCGGCAGCCCTCATGGGCGGACAGCGCCTGGGTGATGCGCTGCGCGCCGTCCTCGGTGGTCGCCGTGCCGACGACGCGGAAGCCCCGCGCCGCCAGTTCGGCAGCGATGGCGGCACCGATACCGCGGGAGGCCCCCGTCACCAGGGCGATGCGGGCGGCGTTGCCAGAAGAATTCGAAAGGGTCATGGTGTCTCTCCGGGAAGCCGTCTCAGGCCAGCAGTTCGCGGGTTTCCTGCAGGGATGCGGGGTCGTACACGGAGCCGGCCACCAGGGTCGCGTCGATGCGCTTGGCCATGCCCGTGAGCACCTTGCCGGGGCCGCACTCGATCACGTGGGTGGCACCCCGTGCCTTGAGCGCGCCGACGCACTCCACCCACCGCACGGGCCCGAAGGCCTGGCGGTAGAGCGCATCGCGGATCGCGTCCGCCTCCTGCGCCACTGCCACGTCGATGTTGTTGACCACGGGAATGCGGGGAGCGGCCAGGGACAGGCCGGCCAGTGCCTCGCGCAGCTTCTCGGCGGCCGGTTTCATGAGGCTGGAGTGGAACGGCGCGGACACGGGCAGGGGCAGCGCGCGCTTGGCGCCCGCGGCCTTGAGCATTTCACAGGCCTTTTCGACGCCCGCCTTGGTGCCGGCGATGACGGTCTGGGCGGGGTCGTTGAAGTTCACGGCCTCGACGACATCCGCGCTGCCCGCGCCGAAGGCCGCGGTGGCCTGGGCGCAGCCTTCCACCACCTTGGCCGATTCGAGCCCGAGGATGGCGGCCATGGCACCCATGCCCACGGGCACGGCCTCCTGCATGGCGGCGGCGCGCAGCCGCACCAGCGGAGCCGCCTGCGACAGTGTGAGCACGCCGGAGGCCACCAGGGCGGAATATTCGCCCAGGGAGTGGCCGGCCAACGCAGCGGGTTGCGCGCCGCCTTCCGCGAGCCACACGCGCCAGGCCGCCACACCGGCGACCAGCATCACGGGCTGGGTGTTGGTGGTCAGCGCCAGGGTTTCCTTGGGGCCTTCATGGATCAGGCGGCCGATGTCCTCGCCGAGTGCGTCGGAGGCCTCCTGGACGGCTTCGGCCACGGCGGAATGGCCGCCCCAGGCGTCGAGCATGCCGACGGATTGCGATCCCTGTCCGGGAAAGACGAATGCGAAGTTCTTCGTGGTCATGAGGGAAATTCAGGTCATGGGAGGCACCGGGGCCACGCTTCGGCGCGGGCCGCGGCAGGCCTCAGAGCGTGAGCAGCACGGCGCCCCAGGTGAAGCCGCCACCCACGCCTTCGAGCAGCAGGTTCTGGCCGGGGCGGGCCTGGCCGGAGCGCACAGCATGGTCGAGCGCCAGGGGAATGGATGCGGCCGACGTGTTGCCGTGCTGGTCCACCGTGACCACCACCTTGTCCATCGGCAGGCCCAGCTTTTTGGCCGTGCCCTGCATGATGCGGATGTTGGCCTGGTGGGGAACCAGCCAGTCCACGTCCGACTCCTTCAGGCCGGCCTTGTCCAGCACGGCGCGGGCCGCCTTGTCGAGCACGCCCACGGCCAGCTTGAAAACGGCCTGGCCGTCCATCTTGAGCAGCGGATCGCCGAGGATCTCGCCGCCGTACACGTTGCCCGGCACACACAGGATGCCGACGTGCCTGCCGTCTGCATGCAGGTCGCTCGCAAGGATTCCGGGCGTCTCGGAGGCCTCCAGGACCACGGCACCTGCACCGTCGCCGAACAGCACGCAGGTGGTGCGGTCGTTGAAATCGAGCAGCCGGCTGAACACTTCGGCGCCCACGACGAGGGCGCGGCGGGCCGCGCCCGAGCGGATCATGGAATCCGCCACCGTCAGCGCGTAGATGAAGCCGCTGCACACTGCCTGCACGTCGAATGCAGGGCAGCCATTGGCGCCCAGCTTGTTCTGGAGGATGCACGCGGTGGAAGGGAAGACCATGTCCGGCGTGGACGTGGCGACGATGATGAGGTCGATGTCCGCAGGCTGCACGCCCGCGGCATCCAGCGCCTGCCGCGCTGCCTCCAGCCCCAGATCGCTGCTGCACACGTCCCGCTCGGCGAAATGCCGGGCGCGGATGCCCGTGCGCTCCACGATCCACTGGTCCGAGGTCTCAACGCCCCGCCCGGCCAGTTCGGCCACGAGGTCGGCATTGGTCAGACGGCGCGGGGGCAGGTTGCTGCCGGTGCCTGTGATGCGGGAATAACGGCTCATTCATTGGGGCCCGAAACGGTCCGTCAGGGCGACGGCTGCGCGGCGGCGGGCCCCAGCAGGGGCGCGGCATGCGCAACCCGCGAACGGACTCGATCGAGCAGGTTGTTGCGGGCCGCATCATACGCGCGGATCAAAGCCTGCTCGAACGCCAATATGTCAGCCGACCCGTGGCTCTTGAAGACAAGCCCCCGCAGCCCGAGCAGCGCCGCACCGTTGTAGCGCCGGTGGTCCATGCGCCGCATCAGCGCAGATAGCACCGGATAGGCCACAACTGCCGCGATTTTCGTGAAGATGCCGCGCTTGAACTCCTGCTTGAGCGCGCCGACGATCATCGATGCGACCCCCTCGCTGGCCTTGAGCGCCACGTTGCCCACGAAACCGTCACACACGACGATGTCCACCGTGCCCTTGAAGATGTCATTGCCTTCCACGTTGCCATAGAAGTTCAGGTCGCCGGATTCGGCCGCGGAACGCAGCAGCTCGCCGGTGCGCTTGATGACTTCGTTGCCCTTGATGACCTCTTCGCCAATGTTGAGCAGTCCGACCGCGGGTTCTTCCGTGCCCTCGTGCAGTGCCGACACCAGGGCCGCGCCCATGACGGCGAACTGCAACAGGTGCTCGGCGCTGCAATCCACGTTGGCGCCAAGATCCAGCACCGTGGTCGCACCGCCCCGGGCATTGGGCATCTGGGTGGCGATGGCGGGCCGGTCGATGCCGTCCAGGGTCTTCAGGAGGTAGCGCGCAATCGCCATCAGCGCGCCGGTATTGCCCGCCGACACGGCGACCTGGGCTGCGCCGTCCTTCACCTGCTGGATCGCCACGCGCATGGAGGAGTCCTTCTTGCGGCGCAGGGCCACCTCCACGGGATCGTCCATCGTGACAACCTCGCTGGCCGGGACGATCTGCGCGCGCTCGTGCGCGAACCCGCCCAGGCTCTCGGGCTGGCCCACCAGCAGCAGCCGCGCTTGCGGATGGTGTTCGAGGAATTGGCGGCAGGCCGCCAGCGTGACGCGGGGGCCGTGATCGCCCCCCATGCAGTCAACAGCCAGTGTGATCATGGGCGACTCGCCGGATCGCACGCGAGCGGGATCCGGAAAAAGAAACAGCGGACAAAACAAAGGCCCGCGCTACCGCATGTGTAGCAGCGGGCCTCGGTGCGCGGGCGAAGATCAGGCTTCGGACTTGTTCTTCAGCACCTGGCGGCCACGGTAGAAGCCGTTGGGGCTGATGTGGTGGCGCAGGTGGGTTTCGCCGGTGGTGGGCTCGACAGCGATGCCGGGCACGTTCAGGGCGTTGTGCGAACGGTGCATGCCGCGCTTGGAGGGGGACTTTTTGTTCTGTTGAACAGCCATGGTGGCTCCTGGTCTTGAAAGGGTGGGTTGGTAAAAACGCGATCAGCCCATTGAAGACACGAGGGGATTCGCGCGAAGCCCATGATTATAGCCCAAATGGTTTTTCAACCCCCAGGCTTGCCGGTCTTGAGGGATGCGAGCGCCGCGAAGGGATTCGGCTTGTCCGCGCTGGCCTCCTCGAAATCCTCGTCGCTGGAGGCCATCCGCACGGGGGAAGGGCATTCGTCGTGCCGGGGCACGAGCGGCAGCGCCATGAGGAGTTCGTCCTCGATCAGTTCGCGCAGGTTGAATTCGCGGCTCAGGGCCAGCAGGTCTTCCTCGCTCTCGTCGTCGAGCGCCTCGGCGGTCGCTTCGTCGGCGACGAACCGGAACTCGCGATCGACCTCCAGGGGGACGTCCACCGGCCCGAGGCAGCGCTGGCAGGTCATGGGGAAAGCAGCGCGCACACGCAGGCGCAGCCATACCTGGCCGCCGATGCCGTGCGTGGTCCGCACTTCGCCATCGGCCGTCCAGTCCACGAGCAGGTCAGGGTGCAGCCCTTTGGCCTCCTGCGCCAGCCGCTCGTATTTCAGGAGCGAATCGTGGCCGGACAGATGACCGCCCGCCTGCGCGAATGCCTTGACGTCGAGGCGCTGGGGAGAGAATTCCTTGGTCATGGCGGCAGTGTAAGAGAATCGCCGCCATGTCTGCCCCCGCCTCCCCTCTCCGCCCGCTGGTACTGGGCTCCACCTCCCGCTATCGGCGCGAACTGCTCGCCCGGCTGGGAGTGCCTTTCGACGTTTCCGCGCCCGATGTGGACGAAACCCCCCGCCCCGGCGAGTCGCCACGCGATCTGGCCCTGCGGCTCGCGCAGGCCAAGGCGCGCGCCGTGGCCCTGCGCCACCCCGATGCGGTCGTCATCGGTTCCGACCAGGTGGCGGACCTGTCCGGCACCCCGCTGGGCAAGCCGGGCACCCATGAGCGGGCGGTAGCCCAGCTGCAGTGCATGCGCGGCCGGACCGTGGTGTTCCAGACGGCCGTGACCGTGGCCTGCGCTGCCACGGGCTTCGAGGCCACGGATCTCGCGCCGGTGGAAGTGCGCTTCCGGGATCTCACGGACGAGGAGATCGAGCGCTACCTGCGTGCCGAGCAGCCCTATGACTGCGCGGGCAGCGCCAAGAGCGAAGGCCTGGGCATCAGCCTGCTGGACGCCATCGTGAGCGACGACCCCACGGCACTGGTGGGCCTGCCGCTGATACGCACCTGCCGCATGCTGCGCGACGCGGGCATGGTGCTGCCATGACGGAGCAGGCCCACCCCACCCTGCCGCCCGAGGCGACCGGCACGCCCCGGCAGCGCGGCACGCTGTATCTCGTTCCGGCTCCCCTGGATTTCGGATGCGATGAACAGGCGCCGCTGGAGGATGCGCTTCCCGCAGGCACCCTGCGGAAGGCGGCAGGCATCACCCACTGGATCTGCGAGAACGCGAAGAGTACGCGCGCCTATCTCAAGCGCATCGATGCGCTCCATCCGCTGGCAGCACCGCTGCAGGGACAGTCCATCACCGAGTTGCCACGCGAGGTCCACAAGAAGGGGGACCACCAGGGCGCCTCGGGCGGCGCGGCCGGCTTCGATGCCGGCCCGTTGCTGGGACCGGCGATGGCAGGCCACGACATGGGGTTGGTCAGCGAGGCAGGCATGCCCGCCGTGGCGGACCCCGGCAGTTCCGTGGTGCGCGCGGCCCATGACCTCGGCGTGCGCGTGGAACCGCTGACCGGACCCGTCTCGCTGCTGCTCGCCCTGGCGGCCAGCGGCCTCAACGGCCAGAACTTCGCGTTCAATGGCTACCTGCCTCAGGATGCGGCCCAGCGCGCGCAGCGCATCCGGGAACTGGAGGCGCTGGCGCTGCGGCAGGGGCAGACGCAGCTGTTCATCGAAACGCCCTACCGCAACCCCGCGCTGTGGCAGGCCCTGGTCAAGACGCTGCAACCCCACACCCGGCTGGCATTTGCCAGCGGCCTGACCCTGGCCAGCGCCCGCACGGCCAGCCAGCTCGTGCGCCACTGGCGCCAGCAGCCCGAGATGCTGGACAGCCGCACGCCCGTGGTGTTCGCCATCGGGCGTTGAGGCCTGCAGCCTCGGCGGCAACGAAAAAGAGGCGCCGCGGCGCCTCTTTGTACTGGAGGGAAACCCGCCTGTTCAGCGCACGGCCGGCAGGCTGGCACCCAGGGCGCGGATGGCGGTTTCGCCCATGGCGGCGCCGAACTTCTTCACCAGGCGTTCGGCCACGTTGTCCCGGCGCGTGTAGTCGATGATGTCCTCGGCCTTGACGACCTCGCGGGCCACGTAATCGAGGTTGCCCAGGTGGTCGGCGAGCCCCATGTCGACGGCCTGCTGGCCCGTCCAGAACAGGCCGCTGAACGTGTCCGCCGTGGGCTTGAGGCGATCGCCCCGCCCTTTCTGCACCACGTGGATGAACTGCTGGTGGATCTGGTCGAGCATGGTCTGCGCATAGGTGCGCTGCTTCTCGGACATCGGGCTGAATGGATCGAGGAAGCCCTTGTTCTCGCCCGCCGTCAGCAGGCGGCGCTCCACGCCGAGCTTCTCCATCGTGCCGGTGAAGCCGAACCCATCCATCAGCACGCCGATGCTGCCCACGATGCTGGCCTTGTCCACGAAGATCTGGTCGGCGCCGGCCGCGATGTAGTAGGCGGCCGACGCGCAGGTTTCCTCGACCACTGCATAGACGGGCTTGTTGTACTTGGCCTTGAGCCGGATGATCTCGTCGTTGATGATGCCGGCCTGCACGGGGCTGCCGCCCGGGGAGTTGATGAGCAGCACGACGGCCTGGGAGCCGGAATCCTCGAACGCGCTGCGCATGGCAGCGACCACGAATTCCGCGCTCGCCTCGGCACCGGACGCGATCTCGCCCTTGATGTCCACCACGGCCGTGTGGGGCGTGCTTTTGCTGGGCGCCGCAACGTCGCGCGCAAGCAACACCCAGGCCACGGCGACCAGGAAAACCAGCCACGCCATGCGGGTGAAAACACGCCAGCGACGTGCGGAGCGCTGCTCGGCGAGGGTGGCGAATACAAGCTTTTCCAGCACGTCCCGCTCCCAGCCGGGGGCCTTCACGGTCGCGGACGGCGCATCTTTAGCTATATTTTCAGGAGCACTCTTGGCCCACAGATCAGGCGTGGGCGACGGATCAGCTTCCAGGCCGGAGGGTTCTTTCCGGGTCGGATCGGTCATGGGATGTCTCAAAATTCCACGGGTTGCAACTGGGACCCAGTATGCCAGCGCACCACTCCGGACTCTTCCGAAATTGCGATCTTCACGAGTCCGCCACGGCAGGGGCCGCCCGCGCATGCGCCGGTGTCGGGGCGGTAGGCCGCGCCGTGCGAGGCACAAAGCAGCCAGTTCCCGGTGTCATCGAAGAAACGGTTGGGCTGCCAATCCATCTCCATGGGCACATGGGTGCACTGGTTCAGGTAGGCATGGACCTGCCCCTGGTAGCGGATGGCGAAGGCGCGGCAGGACTGCCCGGCCCACACGACATCGAATGGAACGGCGTCGCCGCCCTCCCGCAGGGCATCGCTCGGGCACAGGGGAATGGCCGGTCCCGGGGCGTCGGTCATGTTCGATCCTCCAGCAGCACACCGGGCAATCAGCCGTTGCGCACCAGCCAATCGTGCAGATCGGCCACGGAATGGGCGACATGCAGCGGCTCCAGCGCATGGAATCCGGAGGGCTCGTGCGCTCCGTAACTCACCCCCACGCTGGCGCAGCCGGCCGAGCGGGCCATCTGCAGGTCGTGGGTGGTGTCGCCGATCATCAGCAGCCGCTCGGGCGGCACGCCGAATTCCGCCATCAACTCGTGCAACATCAGGGGATGCGGCTTGCTGGCGGTTTCATCGGCCGTCCGGGAGCCGTCGAACATGCCCCGCAGCGAGACCGTGTGCAGGACTTCATCGAGCCCCCGCCGGCTCTTGCCGGTGGCCACGGCCAGCAGGTGGCCGGAGGCGCGCAGGTCCTCCAGCATCGGCAACACCCCCCCGAAGAGGCTCAGGTCGTTCTGGTGGCGCGCATAGTGGTAGCCGTAGCGGGCGCGCAACTCCGCATGCTTTTCGCGCGGCACGTGGGGGGCGGCATGCGCCAGCGCCTCCATCAGCCCCATGCCGATCACCCAGGCGGCGTCGCGGTCGCTGGGCACCTGCCCGCCCACGTCGCGCACGGCATCCTGGATGCAGCGCACGATGATGGCGGTGGAGTCGAACAGGGTCCCATCCCAGTCGAAGGCGATGAGATCGAAGCGGCGGGCACGGGTGGCGGACATGGAGCGGCGGGCGTCAGGTGGGAGCGGGAGCGGCGGGGAGGAAGCCGGACAGCTCCGCCGGCAGTTCGGCATGCAGTTCGATGCGCTCTCCGCTGGCGGGGTGGCTGAACTGTAACCGCCATGCATGCAGGAACATGCGGCGCAGCCCGTGCTTCTGGACGCGGCGGTTCAGATCGAAGTCGCCATATTTGTCGTCGCCCACGATCGCGTGGCCCCGGCTGGCCAGGTGCACCCGGATCTGGTGGGTGCGGCCGGTCTTGATCGTCACCTCCAGCAGCGCCATGGCGGGCAGCCCCTCGGCCGGCCGGGCCGGCACGCGGCTGCGCACCTTGACCAGCGTGATGGAGCGCATGCCGTCGGGATCGTCCTCGGTGGTGACGCGCACCCGGCGCTCGCCGTCGGCCTGCAGGTATTTGTGCAGGGGCGTGTCGATGACCTTCAGGCGCTCCGGCCACTCACCCGCCACGAGGGCCAGGTAGGTCTTGCCGGTTTCGCGCTCCCGGAACTGGTCCTGAAGGTGCGTCAATGCGGAACGCTTCTTCGCCACCAGCAGGATGCCCGAGGTTTCCCGGTCCAGGCGATGCACCAGCTCCAGGAAGCGGGCCTGCGGGCGCGCCTGGCGCAGTTGCTCGATGACGCCGAAGCTCACGCCGCTGCCGCCGTGCACCGCCACGCCGGCGGGCTTGTCCAGGGCGATCAGGTGCTCGTCCTCCAGCAGCAGGGGAAACTCCCGGGCCGGCGCAGGCCGCTCCGCCCTGGCGGCCACCTTGTCGGAAATGCGCACCGGCGGCACACGGACGACGTCGCCGGCCTCGACGCGGGTATCGGCCGCGGCCCGCCCCTTGTTGATGCGGACCTCGCCGCTGCGGATGATGCGGTAGACGTGCGTCTTGGGCACGCCCTTCAGTTCGCGTATCAGAAAGTTATCCAGCCGCTGCCCCGCGGACTCGGCATCGACCTCCATCCAGCGCACGGCCACGGCAGCCGGTTCGGAGTCGGCGGGGGGACGGCCGGGCGCCGGTTTGGCCCCTATAATGTGTTTCACCTGTGCGACGTTGTGTAAGTGGTTGATTTGTCTGGAGTTTAGTCCACCCGACCCGACACGCCGCACAGGAAGGTCGATGCCAACGGGTGTCGTGCGCGCAGATTGCAGGCCGATTGCCTGCAAAGGCCCGCATGCCGCCCGGTACGGCTGACAAATTGAAACACCCAAACGGAATCCCCAACCGGCAGGCCGCCTCTCCACGGAGATCGCCCCTGCCGCGGATCAAAGCGAAAACATGTTGGCGCTGATGGCTTGGATCATGGCACTGTGGCAGGGGCAGCAGCCCCTGGCGCGGGCCGTCCGCATGCCGCAGGCGCCCGCATGGCGTGCCCTGCCGGCGACATTCTTCCCGGCCAGAAAGCACGCTTCCTTCATCGCCCCCATCCACGCCCCACCACCCCGGCTGCCGAGCTAGTCAACAGCTTCGCGGCCGCCTGGCTTTCAGCGGCAATTCCCTTCGTTTCAGTGCGTCGGCCCTGGCATCCATGGCTCCTGAAGAGCCTGTGTCAACGGTTGAACCCGGGACGCATGCAGACCCTGTGCTGCGCGGCGTCCCGCACCCATACGAAGAAGGAAACGCATCATGAAGCGGATGCTCATCAATGCCACGCAGCCCGAAGAACGGCGCCTCGCCATCGTGGACGGCCAGAAGCTGCTGGACTACGAGATCGAGATCGAGGGACGCGAACAACGCAAGGGCAACATCTACAAGGCGGTCGTCACCCGCGTCGAGCCCAGCCTGGAAGCCTGCTTCGTGGATTACGGCGAGGACCGCCACGGCTTCCTGCCCTTCAAGGAAATCTCCCGCCAGTATTTCGCCGAGGGCGTCTCGCCCAGCCAGGCCCGCATCAACGACGTGATCCGCGAAGGCCAGGAACTGCTGGTCCAGGTCGAGAAGGAAGAACGCGGCAACAAGGGCGCGGCCCTGACCACCTTCGTGTCGCTGGCCGGCCGCTACGTGGTGCTGATGCCCAACAACCCGCGCGGCGGCGGCGTGTCGCGCCGCATCGAGGGCGAGGACCGAGCCGAGCTCAAGGAGGCGATGGACCAGCTCGAGTACCCGAAGGGCATGAGCATCATCGCGCGCACCGCCGGCATCGGCCGCTCGGCGCCCGAGCTGCAATGGGACCTGAACTACCTGCTCAAGCTCTGGACCGCCATCGACGGCGCCGCCAGGGGCGGCAAGGGTGCCTTCCTGATCTACCAGGAGTCCTCGCTGGTGATCCGCGCGATCCGCGACTACTTCAACAACGACATCGGCGACATCCTCATCGATACGGACGACATCTATGAACAGGCACAGCAGTTCATGTCGCACGTCATGCCCGAGCATGCCGCCAAGGTCAAGCGATACCGCGACGACGCGGCGCTGTTCAGCCGCTTCCAGATCGAGCACCAGATCGAATCCGCCTACGCGCGCACCGTGACCCTGCCCTCCGGCGGCGCCATCGTGATCGACCACACGGAAGCGCTGGTGTCCGTGGACGTGAACTCGGCCCGCGCCATCAAGGGCGGCGACATCGAGGAAACCGCCACCCGCACCAACCTGGAAGCCGCCGACGAGGTGGCCCGCCAGATGCGCCTGCGCGACCTGGGCGGCCTGATCGTGATCGACTTCATCGACATGGAGGAGAGCAAGAACCGCCGCGAGGTCGAGAACCGCCTGCGCGACGCGCTGCGCCAGGACCGCGCCCGCGTGCAGTTCGGCACGATCAGCAAGTTCGGCCTCATGGAAATGAGCCGCCAGCGCCTCAAGCCCTCGCTCAGCGAAGGCGCTCACATCCGCTGCCCGCGCTGCGACGGCACGGGCCACGTGCGCGACACGGAAGGCTTCTCGCTGCAGATCCTGCGCATGATCCAGGAAGAGTCCATGAAGGACAACACGGCCGCCGTGCACTGCCAGGTGCCGGTGGAGGTGGCCTCGTTCCTGCTCAACGAGAAGCGCACAGAGATCGCCAAGATCGAACTCAAGCAGCGCGTGAGCGTGCTCATGGTTCCCAACAAGACCATGGAGACGCCCAAGTACAAGCTCGAGCGCCTGAAGCACGACGACCCGCGCCTGGACCACATCGCCGCGAGCTACAAGCTGGCCGAGGAGATGGAGGACCCGACCACGGTAACGCGCCGCTCCCAGGAGCCGACGAACAAGCAGACCCCGGTGATCAAGGGCGTTCTGCCCGATGCGCCGGCCCCGGTCGCCGAGCCGCGCCCCGAAACGCAGCGCACGGCGGGCGCACGCAACGGCGCGCACGCGGCCGCCGCGCCCGCCCCGGCACAGGCGCCTGCACCGGCCCCTGCGCCGGCACCGGCTGCGCCCCAGGAACAGGGCTTCTTCGCATGGCTCAAGAGCCTCTTCGGCTTCGGACCGCGCCCCGCTCCGGCACCGGTGTCTGCGCCGGCCGCTGCGCCGGCCCCCGCGCCTGCCGCCGATGCCCCGCGTGACGGACGCCGTGGAGGCCGGCGCGGAGGACGCGACGGCAACGGCGGCGGCCGTGACGGGCAGCGCGAGAACGGTGCCGCAGAAGGCCGAGGACGCCGTGGCGAGCGCGGAGAGCGCCCCGATCGCGCCGAAGGCGAAGCGCCGCGCAACGGCCGGGGCCCGCGCGATGCCGAGGGCCGCGAAGGCCGGCCGGCACGGGAGCGCGATCGCGACCGCGAAGGCGGCCGCGAGAACGGACGCGATGCATCCGGTCGTGCCGAAGGAGAATCCGCGCCCCGCAATGGCCGTGAAGGCCGCGAAGGCGGCCGTGGCCGCGAGCGCCGGGAGGCCGGGGACGCACCGCGTCAGCAGCCGCTGGGCACTGACGCCGGCATGGCGGCGGTGGCTCCGGACGTCGGCATCGAAGGCCAGGGTGCCGCACCGCAGGAGCGTGGCGATCGGGGTCCTCGCAACGGCGAGCGACGTGAACGCCGTGAACGCGGCGGCGACCGCCGTCCGCGCGGAGAAGAAGGCCAGGCCGAGTTCGTGGACACGTCCCCGATGGCCTCGCTGCCCGATCTGGACCTGACCGGCGGCGAAGCCGGCAGCCCGGCCGCGGACTCCGCTCAAGGCGAGGAGCCGCGCCGCGAGCGCCGGTCGCGCGACCGCTACGGGCGTGACCGCCGGGAGCGTGCGCCGCGCGAAGGCGCCGAGGCGGAAGCCGCACCAGTGGCCGAATCCACCACGGCACAGGCTGTGCAGGACGTGGGCGGCGAAAGCCCTGCCCAGGAAGCGCCGCGCCGCAGCTACTTCAGCCAGGGAGGCGGCGCACCGGTGCCCACCGGCGCGCCGGTGGCATCCGAAGCCTCGCACAGCGAAACCCCTGCGGAACCCGCGCAGGCACCGGCAAGCACCCCGGTGGCAGCGCCGGCACCTGCCGCAGTTGCACCCGTGGCAACGGCCCCTGCGCCCGCCCCGGTCGCCACGCCAGCGCCTGCACCGGCCGCAGCCGTGCCGGGGCTGCCACGCGTGCAGGCCTTCGAGCTGCCGGTGGATGAGTTGAACCGGATCGCCGAAAGCTCGGGCCTGCAGTGGGTGAACTCCGATGCGGAGAAGATCGCCGCCGCGCAGGCAGCGATCGCCGCGGAGCCCCGCCCGGTGCATGTGCCGCGCGAGCGGCCTCCGGCCGTCGTGCTGGATGAAGGTCCGCTGGTGCTCGTGGAGACCCGCCGCGACCTGCGCGACCTGAAGCTGCCGTTCGAACAGCAGCCTTCGTCCGTCGCCTGACGGAACCGGACGGCCGGCGGCGCCATGTGCATGGCGCCGCCGGCCGTCCGCATTTTTTTCCGCACCATCCGTTCGCCCCGAGGGAATCCGCACCGATGCTGTTCCTGCTGTCTCCTGCCAAATCCCTGGATTACGACACCCCCCTGCCGCCAGGCCTGGCCCACACCCTTCCCCCTTTCATTTCTGAATCAACGCAGCTCATCGGCGTGCTGCGCGAGAAGTCTCCGCAGGAGCTCGCGTCCCTGATGGACATCAGCGACGCGCTGGCCGGGCTCAATGCCGCGCGTTATGCTGCATGGTCGCCGCGGTTCACGGCCGAGAACGCCCGCCAGGCGCTCTTCGCGTTCAATGGCGATGTCTATGAGGGCCTGGACGCCCACAGCCTGGACGGCGACGGGTTGCGCTGGGCACAGGACCACGTTGCCATCCTGAGCGGCCTCTACGGCGTGCTTCGGCCCCTCGACCGGATGCAGCCCTATCGCCTGGAAATGGGCACGCGGCTGGCCACGGAGGCCGGCGCCAACCTCTACCGGTTCTGGGGAAGGCGCATCGCCGACCACCTGAACCAGCGCCTCGCGGCCGACGCCACGCCGGTGGTGGTGAACCTCGCGTCCCAGGAGTACTTCAAGTCCGTGGACACCGCGGTTCTGAAGGCCCGCGTGATCGAATGCGTGTTCGAGGACTGGAAGGGCGGCCGCTACAAGATCATCAGCTTCCATGCCAAGCGCGCGCGCGGGCTGATGGCGCGCTATGCCATCCAGCACCGCGTGGTGGCGCCCCGCCAGCTGGAAGAGTTCGATCTCGAAGGCTATGCGTTCGACGCATCCGCCTCGGCGCAGGACCGCCTCGTCTTCCGCCGCAAGGACGCCGGCTGAGGCGTGCCCTAAAAACCGCACTCGGCGGCCGTGTTTGGCACGGGGGTTAACGTACCCGACTGCCGATGGCTGCTTCCCCATCCACTTTCCCGACCGAACACATGTCCGCCAACCGCCCCCTCGCAGCGCGCGCCGACACGGACGCCGCCCTCTCCCAATCCATCACGCCGGAACTGCGCACCTGGATCGTCGCGCAGGCGCAGGCAGGCTTCGGTGCGCCCGCCGTGCTGCAATCCATGCTCGACGCTGGCTGGAGCGAGGACGTGGCCACCTATGCGATGGAACACGTATTGCGCGAACACCTGGACACGCTGGCGGTGCAGCAGGGCCACCCGGCAGCCTCGCGCGTGCCCGAGCCGGACCTGGCGGAATCCCCCGGCAGCATCGACGTCGGCGACCGCCGCGTGGACGTGCTCATGGCCATGGCCCAGCCGCGCGTGGTGCTGTTCGGCAACCTGCTGTCGCCGGAGGAATGCGACGCCATCATCGATGCGGCACGCCCCCGGATGGCCCGGTCGCTCACCGTCGCCACGCGCACGGGCGGCGAGGAAGTCAACGACGACCGCACCAGCAACGGCATGTTCTTCCAGCGTGAGGAAAACCCCATGGTGGCACGGCTGGAGGCGCGCATCGCCCGGCTGGTGAACTGGCCCCTGGAGAACGGCGAGGGCCTGCAGGTGCTGCACTACCGGCCCGGCGCCGAATACAAGCCCCACTACGACTACTTCGACCCCGCGGAGCCCGGCACGCCGACCATCCTGCGCCGGGGCGGACAGCGGGTGGCCACGATCGTCATCTACCTCAACGATCCGGAAAAGGGCGGTGGCACCACCTTCCCCGACGTACATCTGGAAGTGGCTCCGCGCCGCGGGAACGCGGTGTTCTTCAGCTACGAGCGCCCCCACCCTTCCACGCGCACGCTCCATGGCGGAGCCCCCGTCGTCGCCGGCGACAAATGGATCGCCACGAAGTGGCTGCGCGAGCGGCGCTTCGAATGACGCCTGCGAACACACCATGAATACTCCCGACCAATCCCAGCTGGGCCGTGTCTCCGGCTACGCCGACCAGTACGACGCCTCGCTGCTGTTCCCCCTGCCCCGCCAGCCCAAGCGCGACGAGATCGGCGTGACGGGCGCCCCGCCCTTTTTCGGGGCGGACCTGTGGACCGCGTTCGAACTGTCGTGGCTGAACCTGCGCGGCAAGCCGCAGGTCGCGCTCGCGCACATCACCGTTCCCTGCGAGACGCCCAACATCATCGAGAGCAAGTCGTTCAAGCTCTACCTGAACAGCTTCAACAACACGCGATTCGCGGATGCCGCGGAAGTACAGGCGCGCATCCGGACGGACATCAGCGAGGCCGCATGGCGCGGTTCGGACCGCCAGGCGACCGTGGGCGTGAAACTGGTGCTGCCCGAGATGTTCGACCGCGAGCCCGTGCAGGAGCTCGACGGCCTGCTGCTGGACCGCCTGGACGTGGAGTGCACGCACTACAGCCCCGCGCCGGAGTTGCTGCATGCGAACCACGGCGAGGCCCCCGTCACGGAAACGCTCACCAGCCACCTGCTCAAGAGCAATTGCCTGGTGACCGGGCAGCCGGACTGGGGCAGCGTGCGCATCCAGTACAGCGGCGCCCAGATCGACCAGGCCGGCCTGCTGCAGTACCTGGTCAGTTTCCGCAACCACAACGAGTTCCATGAACAGTGCGTGGAGCGCATCTTCATGGACCTGTGGACGCGCTGCCGCCCGATCAAGCTGTCGGTGTATGCACGCTACACCCGGCGCGGCGGGCTGGACATCAACCCGCTGCGCACCAGCCATCCCCAGGCACTGCCCGCCAATATCCGCACGGCGCGGCAGTAGGGTCAGTCCCCGGCACGCCGCAGTTGCTCGAGCCGCGCGGCGATGGCATCGACGTCGAGCGCATCCTCGGCATGGGCCAGGTAGGTTTCGAGGTCCGACACCGCCCCTTCCGCATGGCCCAGTTCGGCCCGCGCCAGGCCGCGGTCCCGCCATTCGCCCCAGGCATCGGGCAGCAGGAGCACCAGCCGCTCCTGCACGGCCGCGAGGCGCACCCAGTCCTGCTGCGACCGGTGGATTTCCTTCAGGTTGCGCAGCATGCGCGCGATGACCTCGCGGGCCGGGGCGGCCTGCAGATAGAGCCCCAGGGGCACCTCGAAATCGTCCACCAGGCCGCTGCGCCGCCGGAACGGCTCCAGCCGCTCGGCCAGGTCTTCGCGGGACAGGGACTGGCCGGTGGTCGGGTCCAGCACCACCTGTCCGCGCGGCAGCAGCACCTTGACCATGAAATGCCCGGGAAACGAGATGCCCCGCGCATGCAGCCCCAGACCCTGCGCCAGTTCCATCCACAGCACGGCCAGGGAAATCGGGATGCCCCGGCGCGTGCGCAGCACGGCGTTCAGATAGCTGTTGTCCGGGTCGTAGTAATTGTTGACGTTGCCGCCGAAGCCCAGGTCGTGGAAGAAGAACTGGTTGAGCGACCGCAGCCGCTGCAGGGACGAGGCGTCCTCCGGCAACCGGCGGCGCACGCGCGCCAGCAACTGGTCCATGTCACCCAGCAACTGCTGCACGTCGAATTCGGGGTATTCGTCGTGGGCGATGCAGGCCGCGGCTTCCAGCAAGGGGAATTGTTCGTCGCTCTGCACGAGGGCGGCGAAGTATTCGAGCGGTGTCGGGAGGGAATAGCTCAGAGCCATGCCAGTGGTTGTACGGGCGTGCGCCGGGGGGCGTCAAGCAGACGCATTCCACGCATTGGTAAATTTTTTGTCGGGGTTCAGCGGCGCAGCAGCTGGCGCAGCTTCATCCCCGCCGCCCACAGCGCGCCGAAATACAGCAACGCCGCCCCCGCCAGGAACACCGCGAGCCATCCCACGCGCTGTGCCTCGTGGGCCCGCATAGCGATCCAGTCGATGTACCGGCTGGCCCAGATCAGGAAAATCGCCAGCAGGGCGCTGGCCGCCACGACCTGCAGCAACAGGCGTCCCCAGCCGGGCTGCGGCTGGAAGCTGCCGCGGCGCAGCAAACCCACCAGCAGCCACAGGGCATTCACCAGCGCGCCCAGCCCGATGGACAGCGCCAGGCCCGCGTGTTCCAGCGTCGGCACCAGGACGGCGTTGAGCAGCTGGGTCACGCACAGCACGGCCACCGCGATGCGCACGGGAGTGCGGATGTCCTGGCTGGCGTAATAGCCGGGAGCGAGCACCTTGATGGCGACGAGCCCCAGCAACCCCACGCCGTAGCCTGCGAGCGCCAGGGCGATCTGCCCTACGTCGCCATCGTGCAGCGCACCATGGTGGAACAGCGTGGCCACCAGCGGCTGTGCGAAGGTGAGCAGGGCCACGGCGCACGGAACGGACAGCACCACCACGATGCGCAGGCCCCAGTCCAGCATGGCGGAGTAGCGCTGCGCGTCGCCGGCGGCACGGGCGGCCGCCAGTTGCGGCGTGAGCACCACGCCCAGGGCGACGCCCAGCAGCGAGGTGGGGAACTCCATCAGGCGGTCCGCGTAGAACAGCCAGGTGACGCTGCCCGGTGCCAGGTAGGAGGCGATCTGCGTGTTGATCATCAGGGAGATCTGCGCCACGCCCACGCCCAGCAGCGCGGGCCCCATGAGCACGAGGATGCGCCTCACCCCGGGTGCCTGCCAGGCGGTCCGGATCGCGCCGGGGGACATGCCGATGCGCGGCAGCAGCCGCAGCCGGTGCAGCGCCGGCAGTTGCACGGCCAGTTGCGCAATGCCGCCCAGCATCACGCCTCCCGCCATCGCGTAGATGGGCTCGATGCCGCGCGCTGCCAGTTGCGGTGCACCCAGCCATGCGGCCAGGATCATGCAGAGATTGAGCAGCACCGGCGTGGCCGCCGGCACGGCGAAGCGCTTCCACGTATTGAGCACCCCGGCGGACAGCGCCACCAGCGACATGAAGCCGATGTAGGGGAACATCCAGCGCGTCATCAGCACGGCCGCGCCGTAGCCCTCGGGGTTCTGCCGCAGGCCGCTGGCCAGGAGCCAGACCAGCAGCGGCGCGCCCAGCACGCCCGCCATGCAGGTGAACAGCAGCACCCAGAAGAGCGCGGTGGCCACGCTCGAGATCAGCGCACGCGTGGCGTCCTCGCCGTGCTGCGCCCGGTGCGTGGCCAGCACGGGAACGAAGGCCTGGCTGAAAGCCCCTTCGGCGAAGAGGCGGCGGAACAGGTTGGGAATCCGGAAGGCGACGTTGAAGGCGTCGGTGAGCGCACTGGCGCCGAACATCGATGCCATGAGCAGGTCGCGCGCCAGCCCCGTCACGCGGGAGGCCAGAGTCAGCAGGGAGACGGTGGAGGCGGCTTTGAACAGGGACACGGGCAGGAGTGTATGCGCTGCGCAGCACGGCCTGCGGCCCCGCAGCAGAGGCGGGGAAGGCGCCCGGGGCCGCCTGGGCTATAATTGCCGGCTTTGCTGACATCATCCTCAGACACTTAAGGAATCCATCATGGCATCTGCCAAGCCCAAGAAAAAGAACCCCCGCCTCGCCTCCGGCCGCAAGCGCGCGCGCCAGGACGTGAAGCTGAACGCAGCCAACACCTCGCTGCGCTCGAAGTACCGCACCGCCGTCAAGAACGTCGAGAAGGCCGTCCTGGCCGGCGACAAGACGAAGGCATCCGAACTGTTCGCGAAGATGCAGTCCGTGGTCGACACGATCGCCGACAAGGGCATCTTCCACAAGAACAAGGCCGCTCGCGACAAGAGCCGCCTGTCCGCCAAGGTGAAAGCCCTGGCACTGGCCGCCTGACCCTCTTCAGGCAAAACAGCCCGGGTGGCCCTGCCGCCCGCCGTTTGCAACGGGTGCGCTGTCAGCAAGAAACGGAAAACCGCCTTCGGGCGGTTTTTTCGTTTCCGGGCCCCCTGTCGCTGGCTCGCAAGTGGCGCAGCACGCGGACCACTCCCGGAACTTCGTACTTCAATACCATGCCCTGGGAAAACGAAGCTTGATTTTTGCAAAGGTTTTCTCTTTGATGGGAGAATCCCGCTTCCAAAAATTCCTGTTCTCCGGTAATGCCGCCCGATCTGCCCATCCCTGAGGGCAGGCTTTTTCGCGCGCTGCCTTCGTGTTCCATGAAAAAGACGATCAAAGCCTTGCCCGGCGCCGTGCTGGTGCTCGCCCTGGCCGCTGTACTGTTTCTGTACTGGCCCCTCTTCCCCCGCTCCGTCCCTCCTGCCGAGAACGACCAGCCCATCGATGTGGTGATGGTCGGTGCCGGCACCATGAGCACCACGCTGGCCACCTACCTGCAGGAGCTGCAGCCCGACTGGAAAATCCAGGTCTTCGAGCGCCTGGACGGCGTGGCCCTGGAAAGCTCCAACGGCTGGAACAACGCAGGCACCGGGCATTCGGGCTTCGCGGAACTGAACTACACCCCCCAGCTTCCCGACGGCTCCATCGAAACCAAGCGCGCCGTGGGCATCGCGGAGCAGTTCGAGGTGTCGCGCCAGTTCTGGGCGCACCAGATCGGCCGGGGAGCCATGCAGGCGCCGGGCACCTTCATCAACCCGACGCCGCACATGAGCTTCGTCTGGGGGGATGACAACATCGCCTACCTGCGCAAGCGGCATGCCGCGCTGGTCCGCAACCCGCTCTTCTACGGCATGCAGTACTCGGAGGACCAGGCCCAGATCCGGAAATGGGCTCCGCTGATGATCGAGGGCCGCGATCCGGCCCAGAAGGTCGCCGCCACCTACATGCCCCTGGGCACCGACGTGAACTACGGCGCAGTGACGAACCAGCTCATGGCAGGCCTGCGCAAAAGCCCGAATTTCACGCTGAGCCTGCAGCACGAAGTGCGCGCGCTGCGCCAGAACGCCGACAAGACCTGGAACGTGACCGTGGCCCAGTTGGCCGAGGGCGGCAAGGAAAAGACCGTCAAGGCCCGCTTCGTCTTCGTGGGCGCCGGCGGTGCGGCCCTCAAGCTGCTGCAGGCATCGGGCATTCCCGAGTCGAAGAACTACGCGGGCTTCCCCGTGGGCGGGCAGTTCCTCGCCACCGAGAACCCCGAACTCACCGCGCGCCATGACGTGAAGGCCTACGGCATCGCCTCGACCGGCTCCCCGCCGATGTCGGTCCCGCACATGGATGCACGCAACCTGGACGGCAAGCCGGTCGTGCTCTTCGGCCCCTTCGCCCTGGCCACCACGAAGTTCCTCAAGAACGGCTCCTGGTTCGACCTGTTCTCCTCCGTCACGCACGACAACCTCGTGGGCATGCTGCGCGTGGGCATCCACAACCTCGACCTCGTGAAATACCTGCTGCAGCAGGCGGAACTCACCGACGAGGATCGCTACAAGGAACTGCAGGCCTACTTCCCGCAGGCCAGGCGCGAGGACTGGCGCCTGGTGACCGCCGGGCAGCGCGTGCAGGTGATCAAGCGCGACCCGGAAAAGGGCGCCGTGCTGCAGTTCGGCACGGAGATCGTGACCGACGCCGACGGCACCATCGCGGCCCTGATGGGCGCCTCTCCCGGCGCATCGACGGCGCCCTACATCATGCTGAACCTGATGGCCAAGGCGTTCCCCCGGCAGATGGCGGACGCCGGCTGGAAGCCGCGCCTGCAGCAGATCATCCCGTCGTATGGACGCAAGATCAACGACAGCGCCGCCGCGACCAACGAGATCCGGCGCATGACCAGCACGGCCCTGCACCTGCCCTACCTGGATGTGCCGGCCGATCTCTCCCCATCCGCCGCGCAGACAGCGGCGCCTGCCGCCGCAGCACCGGCCGCTTCGCGCAGCCTGAACAAGGAAATGCAGGCACTCTGAGGCCATGCCCAGGCGTACCGCCCGAGCCGCGCTGGATGGCAATGCCGTCAGCGCGGCTTTTTTGATGGGTGGAGGGCCGGGGGCCGGCTAGCGGCGCAGGAACAAAACCATGGGTGCCGATCCGACGGCCGGCAGTCGTGCCCGGTGCGCAGCACGGCCGGCCAGGACAGCGCTCAGGCCTTGCCGGGAGCGGGCGCGCCGTCCGGCAGCAGGCAGGCCTCGGCCACCTGCAGGCCATTGTCGCGTGCGAAATTCATGACGAAATCCCAGGCCATGGGCTCATGCGTCTGCAGGTCGCGGTGGACCACCACGCATTTCACGCCATTCATGGTGGTGGGCACGCACCAGGGGGAATAGCTCAGGTGGCTGCCGGGCCGCGCGCCGCCGGGCCGGAACTGGCTCATGACGCCCGCCAGGCGCTCGGCCCAGTCGCTGGGGCGGAAGGTTTTCCCGTCGTGGGTGATGCCTTGGATGAAGACTTCTTTCGAGTTGGGGGAAACCATGGGGGATCGGGGGGTCGTGGAGGGAAGTCGCCGCAGGATCGCCGCCAGGCGCTACTGACCAGCATTCTAACTCTTATATAAGAGCTACCCACCCCAAAGACCCTGGCGTTCCCGGCGGCTCGCATGGCTGTGATGCGCAATCGGCAATGGCACCGTCATGCCCTGCACCTAGAATCGTGCTTCGCGCGCCGGCCGGCCTTCTCCCCGGACCGGCGCATTCTTTCCCGATACGCATTGAACGCCTGGAGATTTCTGCATGAGCGCTTCCGCCCAGCCCGCCTCGCCCCACGTGATGAACACCTACGGCCGCCTGCCGATCGCGCTCGAGCGAGGCCAGGGCTGCAGGGTCTGGGACGTGAACGGCAAGCAGTACCTCGACGCGCTGGGCGGCATCGCAGTGAACACGCTGGGCCACAACCATGCAAAGCTCGTGCCGGCGCTGCAGGAGCAGGTGGCCAAGCTGATCCACAGCTCCAACTACTACCACGTTCCCCTGCAGGAGCAGCTCGCCGCCCAGCTGGTGGAGCGCTCCGGCATGACGAACGTGTTCTTCTGCAATTCCGGGCTGGAGGCCAACGAGGCCGCGCTCAAGCTGGCACGCAAGTACGGCCACGACAAGGGCATCGAGCGCCCGCAGATCGTGGTCTATGAAAAGGCCTTCCACGGCCGCTCCATCGCCACCCTGTCGGCCACCGGCAACCCGAAGGTGCAGGCCGGCTTCGGCCCGCTGGTCGAAGGCTTCATCCGCGTGCCGATGAACGACATCGAGGCCATCCGCAAGGCCACTGAAGGCAACCCGGACGTGGTGGCCGTGTTCTTCGAGACCATCCAGGGCGAAGGCGGCGTGAACCCCATGCGCATCGAGTACCTGCAGCAACTGCGGCAGCTCTGCAACGAGCGCGGCTGGCTGATGATGATCGACGAGGTGCAGTGCGGCATGGGCCGCACCGGCAAGTGGTTCGCGCACCAGTGGGCCGGCATCGTGCCGGACGTGATGCCGCTGGCCAAGGGCCTGGGCTCGGGCGTGCCGATCGGCGCGGTGGTGGCGGGCCCCAGGGCCGCGAACATCTTCGCGCCCGGCAACCACGGCACGACCTTCGGCGGCAACCCGCTGGCCATGCGGGCCGGCGTGGAGACCGTGCGCATCATGGAGGAAGACGGCCTGCTGCAGAACGCGGCCGACGTGGGCGCGCACCTGAAGGCGGCGCTGCAGCGCGAGCTGGGCGGACTGCCCGGCGTGAAGGAGATCCGCGGCCAGGGCCTGATGCTGGGCATCGAGCTCGACCGGCCGTGCGGCGTGCTGGTGGGCCGTGCCGCCGAAGCCGGCCTGCTGCTGTCCGTCACCGCGGACAGCGTGATCCGCATGGTGCCCGCGCTCATCCTCACGCGCGAAGAGGCCGACGAGATCGTGTCCCTGCTCGCCCCGCTGGTCAAGGCCTTCCTGGCCGAATGAAAGCCGTCTCCGACATGAAGCACTACCTGCAATTCAAGGACCTCTCCGCCCAGGATTACGCCTACCTGTTCGAGCGCGCGGCGGTCATCAAGGGCAAGTTCAAGCGCTATGAGAAGCACCATCCGCTCACGGACCGCACGCTGGCCATGATCTTCGAGAAGGCCAGCACGCGCACGCGCGTGAGCTTCGAGGCCGGCATGTACCAGCTCGGCGGCAGCGTGGTGCACCTCACCACGGGCGACAGCCAGCTCGGACGTGCCGAGCCCATCGAGGACAGCGCCAAGGTCATCAGCCGCATGGTGGACCTGGTGATGATCCGCACCTACGAGCAGACCAAGATCGAGCGCTTCGCGGCGCATTCGCGGGTGCCGGTCATCAACGGCCTCACCAACGAATTCCACCCCTGCCAGATCCTGGCCGACATCTTCACGTTCATCGAGCACCGCGGCTCCATCCAGGGCAGGACGGTGGCCTGGGTGGGCGACGGCAACAACATGGCCAACACCTGGCTGCAGGCGGCCGAGCTCCTGGGCTTCACGGTGCACGTGAGCACGCCCTCGGGCTACGAAGTGGACAGCCGCATCGCAGGCGTGGCGGCCGGCTCGCACTACAAGGTGTTCAGCGACCCGCTGGAGGCCTGCCGCGGCGCCGACCTCATCACCACCGACGTGTGGACCAGCATGGGCTACGAGGCCGAGAACGAGGCCCGCAAGAAGGCATTCGCCGACTGGTGCGTGGACGCCGAGATGATGGCTGCGGCGCGCCCGGACGCGCTGTTCATGCACTGCCTGCCGGCGCACCGCGGCGAGGAAGTGGAGGCCGACGTGATCGATGGCCCGCAATCCGTCGTGTGGGACGAGGCGGAGAACCGCATGCACGTGCAGAAGGCGCTGATGGAATACCTGCTGCTGGGCCGGATGGCCTGAAAGCGCCTGCCCCGCGGCCAGGCCTGCGCCATGGATGCCCGCCATGATGCCGTGCCGGCCCTGCTGGCCCGCTGGGAAGCACTGGGCCGGTCGCTGTCCCGGCATGGGCCCGCCTGGACGGCGGAAGGAAGGCGCCTGCTGCGCCACTGGTCGTTCTGGCCCCGCGCCTACCACGACACCCATCACCTGCGTGCCTGCCTGGACCACTGGGAGGCAGCGCGCGATCCTGCCGGGCCTCAGCCCATGGAGGACCCGGAGGCCATCGCCCTCGCCCTCTGGTTCCACGACGCCGTCTATTGGCCCTGGTCGGGCCGCAACGAGGAACGCAGCGCGCGCTGGGCAGGCCGCTTCCTGCAGGGCCAGGGCCTGGGCACCGCACGGGTGGAGACCGTGGAGCGGCACATCCTGGCGACGCGCCATGGAGCGGAACCGCATCCCGCTGGAGATGCCTGCTGGGTGGTGGACATCGACCTTGCCATCCTCGGGCAGCCTCCGGCGGTCTATGCCGAATTCGAGCGCAACGTGCGACGCGAATACCGGTTCGTGCGCTGGCCGCGTTACCAGGCGGGGCGCTGCGCGGTCCTGCGGTCGTTCCTGGAGCGGCCGGCCCTGTATGCCACGCCCTGGTTCCGCGAGCGCTGCGAGGTCCAGGCGCGGGAGAATCTGCGGCATGCGCTGGAGGTGCTGGGTGCGGGAAAGACTTTCTAGGAAGCAAGGATCCAGGCCCGCCAACAACGGCGACGGATTCACGGCAATGAAGATGCGTTTCATCACATTCACGGCCATCGCAGCCATGTCCTTCGGCACGGCGCCTGCCGCAGGCCGGCCCATCCAGGAATTCTGGCGACCGCAGCATGTCCGCCAGGTCACCATCGACCAGCCCGCAGCCCGCAGCTTCGGCCAGGGCCAATGCAGCCACCTGGTGCTCGACGAAAAGCGGCTGCGGTTTTTCCTGGCGCACGCCCACGCGGGCACCCCGGAGCGCTACGACCAGGAGATGCTTGCCGATGACTGCAATGCCGAAGGCAGAGTGGAATTGAAGGACGGACGGCGGTTCAAGGTCTCCATCGACAACTGGACCGGCTGGGGCTCCATCAGCGATGACCGGAGCACGCAGTTCCTTTACTGCCGCAGCTGCACGGATATCCTGGAGCCGGGTTTCGGGTTCCAGCCGACCGGCCACCGGGGAAGCGGCCGCAGGGATTGAGGCCCGCAGACAGGAGCCAGGAGCCGCAGGCTCAAGAAGAGGAGGAGCCCTGCTGCGGCCGGGAAACCCCTGCGCCCTGGCTGCGCACCGGGGGATGGAACACCACCGGCTGCCCGTCGCCGCTGCCGGCCTGCGGCGACGAGGTCGCGCAGCCGCCACCGCCACTGCTTCCGCAGCTGTCGCAGCCTCCGCAACCGGACGATGCCGCCAGCGCAGGGTGGACGCCGCCCAGGCGGGCGCGCCAGCGCGCGGGCATCCACTTCCAGGCGACATAGGCCGCGGCCAGGGCCACGGCCGCCGCGACGATCCATTCCTGCGATGTCATGTTCATCCACCTCCGGAGGTCAGGGCGAGCGCCACGCGGTAGGTGACTAAGCTCGCGGCATAGGCCAGCGCGAACAGGTAGGCCGCCATGATGATCGGATAGCGCCAGCTGTTGGTTTCACGCCGCACGGCGGCGATGGTGGAGATGCACTGGGGTGCGAACACGAACCACACGAGCAGCGACAGCGCCGTCGCGAGCGACCAGGTCTGCCCGATCAGCGTGCCCAGTTGCGCAGCTGCCTCCTCGCCCGTGGCCGACAGCGCATAGACGGTGCCGAGCGCGCTCACGGCGACTTCGCGTGCGGCCATGCCGGGCACGAGGGCGATCGCGATCTGCCAGTTGAAGCCGATGGGTGCGACCAGGGGCTCCAGGAAGGCGCCGATGCGGCCGGCGAAGCTGTAGCCGATGGCGGCACCCGTGGCGCCGTCCGGCGGCGCCGGATAGCTGGAGAGGAACCACAGCAGGATGGTCACCGCCAGGATGATGCCGCCCACGCGCTTGAGGAAGATCATCGCGCGCTCGTAGAGGCCCTGCGCCAGGCCGCGCAGGCTGGGCCAGCGGTAGGCGGGCAGTTCCATGAGCAGCGGTGTCGCACCCTGCTGGCGCCGTGCCAGGCGGGCCACGGCCGCCACGGCCATGGCGCTCACGATGCCGCCGGCATACAGCGCGAACAGCACCAGACCCTGGAGGTTGAAAATACCGGCCACCGCGCGCTCGGGAATGAACGCGCCGATCAGCAAGGCATAGACCGGCAGCCGCGCCGAGCAGGTCATGAGCGGTGCGATCATGATGGTCACCAGCCGGTCGCGCCAGTGGGTGATCGAGCGCGTGGCCATCACGCCCGGAACGGCGCAGGCGAAGCTGGAGAGCAGCGGGATGAAGGACCGCCCCGACAGGCCGACCGTGCCCATGACGCGGTCCAGCAGGAACGCGGCGCGCGGCAGGTAGCCGGAATCCTCCAGCGCGAGGATGAAGAGGAACAGGATCAGGATCTGCGGCAGGAAGACCAGCACGCCCCCGGTGCCGGCCAGGATGCCGTCGGTGAGCAGGCTGCGCAGCGGCCCTTCGGCCATGTGGGCGTTGACCCAGCCCGACAGCGCCGACACGCCGTCCTCGATGAGGCCCTTGGGGGCCTCGGCCCAGCTGAAGACGGCCTGGAACATGAGGAACAGGGTCACGGCCAGGAGCACGAGGCCCCAGAACGGATGCAGTACCACCGCGTCGATGCGGTCGTCCGCGAGCAGGCTGGCGGCCGCGGGCTCGCGCACGGCCACCGACATGATCCGGCGCACTTCCTGGTGCAGCTGCATCGCGCGCTCGGACGCGGAAGCCGGGCCCTCCGCCGCGGCCGCGGGGGCCGTGGGCAGCGGTGGCGTGGCCGTATCCAGCCAGCCCAGCAGTTCCCGAGCGCCGTCGCTGCGCACGCCGACCGTGGAGATCACCGGCATGCCGAGTTCCCGCGACAGCGCCTCGCGGTCGATGGAGATGCCCTGGCGCTCGGCCATGTCGCTCATGTTGAGCGCCAGCACCATGGGCAGGCCGAGCGCGCGGGCTTCCAGCACCAGCCGCAGATTGAGCCGCAGGTGCGTGGCATCGGTCACGCACACGAGCAGGTCGGGCAGGGACTCGCCCGCGCGCCGTCCGGTGACGATGTCGCGCGTGACGGCTTCGTCGAGGCTGTGGGCGTTCAGGCTGTAGGCACCTGGCAGGTCGAGCACGCGCACGCGCCGCCCGCCCGCCGTCTGCAGGTGGCCTTCCTTGCGCTCCACGGTCACGCCCGCGTAGTTGGCGACCTTCTGGCGGGCGCCGGTCAGCAGGTTGAAGAGCGCGGTCTTGCCGCAGTTGGGATTGCCCAGCAGGGCGATGCGCAGCGGCTGGGCACCGGAGGTCGAGGCCTGTACCGTCATGCCGGCACCTCCCCGGGCTGCACCTGGACCAGGGCTGCCTCGTGGCGCCGCAGCGCGAAAGTGGCCTGCCCGATGCGGACGGCGAGGGGATCGCCGCCGGGAAAGCCGCTGGCCACGATGCGCACGGGTTCGCCCGGCAGGAAGCCGATTTCCATGAGACGCTGCACGATCGCCTGCTCGCGCTCGTCGCGCGCGGGCTGAAGGGACGCCACGTGCGCGGCCACCCGGCGCGGCAACTGGTCCAGCCCCATGGGCGCGTGCGGGGAGGAAGGCCGGGCGTGCGCGAGCCCGGCCGCATCGTCAGCGGACATCTTCATGGGAGCTATTGTTAGCAATGATATTAATTCTCATTCTACCTGGCAGAACCTTTTGGGCCTTGCGATGGATCACAGACCCCCATGGCACGCAAAGGTTCTCGCACGGCCGGGATTTTCTCTCGTCCTGGAGCTGCCCGCACCGGGCGCTGCGCCGCTCGCGTGCGAGCCGGGGCACAATCGCGCCGCCATGAGCCTTCACCCCTGCCTGACCTGCGGCGCCTGCTGCGCGAGTTTCCGCGTCGATTTCTCGGTGTACGAGTCGCAGGAGGAAGGCGGCTGCGTTCCCGCGGGACTCGTGGTCGAAGTGAATACCGGCCTGCGCCGCATGCGTGGCACCGACCACGCGGCGCCGCGTTGCGCCGCGTTGTCCGGGCAGGTGGGCACGCGGGCCGCCTGCGGCATCTATGAATGGCGCCCTTCGCCCTGCCGTGAATTCGAGGCGGGCAGCGGCGCCTGCGCGCAGGCCCGGCGGCGCCACGGCATGGCGCCGCTTCCAGAAGGCTTCGTCCTTTAGCCGGGTTCAGGGCACGGGCAGGCCGCCGATGCGCCCCTTGAATTCCTGCAGCGAGAAGTAGCTGTGCACCCGGCGCACGCCGGGCAGGCGGTGCAGGCGGTTCTGCAGCAGCTCGGAATAGGCGTCCAGGTCGCGGGTGACGACCACCAGCATGAAATCCTCCGGGCCGGAGATGCCGTGGAACATGACCACCTCGGGAATGGCGCACACCGCCTCCTCGAAAGGCAGGGACGACGCTTCGGTCTGGTGGTCGATGCCGATCATCACGAACACCATCACCCCCAGGCCGAGCGCACGCCGGTTGAGCGTGGCGTGGTAGCCCGCGATCACGCCCTCTTCTTCCAGGCGCTTCACGCGGCGCCAGCACGGGGACTGCGAGAGATGGGCCATCTGGGCCAGTTCGCCGGACGTGAGCCGGGCGTTGTCCTGCAGGGCCGATACCAGCTGCCGGTCCGTTCGATCCAGTTCGGGTTGCATAGATTTTTCCCACAGGCGCCGAAATGGAAAGGATCTTCCAATTTTCCGGCATGTAGGGATTAAACGACACCACGCGCTTGTGGGCTGCCTAGGATGCGCGCGTTGGCGGCGTTGCCGCCGCAAGGAGCCCTCCCCATGACCACGCCCCGCTCTCTTTGGGACATTTCCGCACCGGTGCATGCCGGCAGCCCGGTGTTTCCCGGCGACACGGCCTATGCGCAGCAGTGGTGCGCGACCATCGGGCCGCAGTGCCCCGTCAATGTGAGCGCGGTGACGATGTCGCCCCACGTGGGCACGCATGCGGATGCGCCCCTGCACTACGACCCGCAGGGCGCGTCGATCGGCGACGTCTCCCTGGACGCCTTCATCGGCCCCTGCCGCGTGATCCATGCGATCGGCAAGGGTCCGCTGGTCGCATGGGAGCACATCGCCCACGCGCTGGGCGCCGACCGGCCCGCCCTGCCGCGGCGCGTGCTCGTGCGCACCTACGAGCGCATGCCGGTGGACCGCTGGGATGCCGCGCTGGCTGCCTACGCACCGGACACCATCGAACGCCTGGCCGACCTGGGCGTGGTGCTGGTGGGCATCGACACTGCCAGCATCGACCCTGCCGACAGCAAGTCGCTGGACAGCCACCAGGTGATCCGCCGGCGCGGGCTGCGAGTACTGGAGAACCTCGTGCTCGATGCGGTTCCCGAGGGCGACTACGAACTCATCGCCCTGCCCCTGAAGCTCGCCACCGCGGACGCCTCGCCCGTGCGCGCGGTGCTGCGGACGCTGGCCTGACACGGCCCACCCGCCGCCCCCATTCCCGATCCTTTCCCGGCCCTTGACCATGACCACACTCGACGACTGCCGCGCCCTGGATGCGCACGACCCGCTGCGCTCCCTGCGCGGCCATTTCCAGCTGCCCGACGGGGTGATCTACCTGGACGGCAACTCCCTGGGCGTGCTGCCGAAGGCCGCCCCCGCGCGCATTGCCGAGGTGGTGTCCCGGGAATGGGGCACCGACCTGATCCGCTCGTGGAACACCGCGAGCTGGTTCGACCTGCCGCAGCGCCTGGGCGACCAGCTCGCGCCGCTGATCGGCGCCGGGGCCGGCGAAGTCGTCTGCACGGACAGCACGTCCATCAACCTCTACAAGGTGCTGAGCGCCGCGCTGAACATCGCCCGCGAGGACGCGCCCGGGCGCCGCCGCATCGTGAGCGAGCGCAGCAACTTCCCGACCGACCTCTACATCGCCGAAGGCCTGTGCCGCGAGCGCGGCCTGGAACTGGTGCTGGTGGAGCCCGAGGAGATTCCTGCCGCGCTCACGGGCGACGTGGCGGTGCTGATGCTCACGCATGTCAACTACCGTACGGGCGCGATGCACGACATGGCGGCCGTCACCGCTGCGGCGCATGCGCAGGGCATCCTCTGCGTGTGGGACCTCGCGCACAGCGCGGGTGCCGTGCCGGTGGACCTGCGCGGCGCGGGCGCGGACTTCTCGATCGGCTGCGGCTACAAGTACCTCAATGGCGGCCCCGGCGCCCCGGCGTTCGTCTGGGTGCATCCGCGCCATGCCGACCGCTTCTGGCAGCCCCTGTCGGGCTGGTGGGGCCACGCAGCGCCGTTCGCGTTCACGCCGGACTACCAGCCGGCCCCCGGCATCGCCCGCTACCTGTGCGGCACCCAGCCCATCATCAGCCTCTCGGCACTGCAATGCGGGCTGGACGTGTTCACTGCCGCGCAGCCGCTGGGCGGCATGCAGGCGCTGCGCGCGAAATCGCTGGCGCTGACGGACCTGTTCATCCGCCTGGTGGAGGAGCGCTGCGCAGGCCACGGCCTGGGCCTGGCGACGCCCCGCGAGCACGCGCGGCGCGGCTCCCAGGTGTGCCTCACGCGCGATGAAGGCCAGGGCGTGGACGGCCGGGGCAGCGGCGCCTATGCCATCGTGCAGGCGCTGATCGCGCGCGGGGTGATCGGCGACTTCCGCAAGGGCGACGGCGGCCAGGGACCGCACAAGGACATCCTGCGCTTCGGCCTCACCCCGCTCTATCTCGGATTCGAGGACGTGTGGAATGCCGTGGAGCACCTGCGCGCCGTCCTGGACAGCGGCGAATGGCGCCGCCCCGAGTTCAACCAGCAACACGCCGTGACCTGAAGGCCGGCAGGAGACATCGCACCATGTGCCCCCACGCCACGCAAGCATCCAGCACGCCTCCGTCAGCAGCCCCCGCCCCTTCGGCGCATGCGTCCCGCCCCGAAGCCATCGTGCACGAGGAGCGCGCACAGCTCGACTTCAGCCGCGACATGAGCTATGGCGACTACCTGCAGCTCGATGCGATCCTGAACGCGCAGAAGCCGCTCTCGCCCAACCACAACGAGATGCTCTTCATCGTGCAGCACCAGACCAGCGAGCTGTGGATGAAGCTCATGCTGCACGAGCTGCGCGCCGCGATCGACCATGTGGCGCAGGGCGACCTGCCGCCGGCCTTCAAGATGCTGGCCCGGGTGTCCAAGATCATGGAACAGCTGGTCCATGCCTGGGACGTGCTGGCCACGATGACGCCGCCCGAGTACAGCGCCATCCGGCCCTACCTCGCGCAGTCGAGCGGCTTCCAGAGCTACCAGTACCGCTGCATCGAGTTCTCGCTGGGCAACAAGAACGCGGCGATGCTCAAGCCTCATGCGCACCGGCCGGACCTGCTCGCGCAGGTGCAGGCCGCCTACGAAGCGCCCTCGCTCTACGACGAGGCACTGCGCCTGCTGGCCCGCAGGGGCATTCCCGTGCCCGCGAGCCACACGGACCGCGACTGGACGCAGCCCTATGCCGAGAGCGATGCGGTGGAGGGGGCCTGGCTCGCGGTCTATCGCGACACACAGCGCTACTGGGACCTCTACCAGCTGGGCGAGAAGCTCACTGACCTGGAAGATGCCTTCCGCCTCTGGCGATTCCGCCACGTGACCACGGTGGAGCGCGTGATCGGCTTCAAGCGAGGCACCGGCGGCACGGGCGGCGTGAGCTACCTGCGGCGCATGCTGGACGTGGTGCTGTTTCCGGAGATCTGGAAGCTGCGCACGAGCCTCTGACTCCCCTGGAGTCGCCCTGGGCCATGCGGCTCGCTGCAGGCGCGCTCGCCTACCGGCTGCTGCCGGCACCCGCGGTCATCGCGTCCACGGCATCGCCCCGGTAAAGCCAGGGCTGGTCGAGCAGGCGCGCTCCGAACAGGCGCAGGGAGGCGTCGCGGGCCCAGCGCAGGGGGCCCCTGGCATGGAAGATCCTGCCATTGCGTTCGGCCCTGGACTGCACGCGCGCGTTGCGCTGCCACCGTCCGGCAGCGTAGCGCGCCAGGCGGCGCGGCACATCGTCGCCGCCACCGGACAGGGCGAGCCCGAGCGCTGCGGCATCCTCGATCGCCATGCCGGCGCCCTGGGCCAGATAGGGCCGCATCGGATGGGCGGCGTCGCCCAGCAGGGCCACCCTGCCGCGCGCCATCTCGTGCGGCCCGGCCAGCGGAGACCGGTCGGACAGCGGCCAGAGGCGCCAGCCGCCGCCCGCCTGCGGCACCGCGCGCACCAGGTCCTGCAGCGCCGCGCAGGCGAGCCGCAGCGCCCCTTCCAGGTCCCCCGCGTTGCCGGCATGGTCCCAGTGGTCGAGGTCCTCCGGCGCCCGTCCATGGCGGATGGCAACGATGTTCATGAGTTCGCCGCGGCGCACCGGATACTGGACCACATGCAGGCCCGGCCCGAGCCAGGCCGTGACCTGCGTGGTGCGCAGGCGCTCGGGCAGCGCCTGCTGCGGCACCACCGTCCGGTAGGCCAGATGGCCGGATATCCGCGCGGGCTCCGCGCCCAGCATCCGGGCGCGCGTGGCGCTGCGCAGTCCGTCGGCACCGACGAAGGCGGTCCCCTGCACCGGGTGCCCCGCCACCGTGCGCAGCGTGACCCCCGCTGCATGCTCCCCATGGTCCGCGATGGTCTCGCCGAGATGCAGCTCGACGCCGGACCGCCCGCGCACGGCCTCCAGCAGCAGGCCATGCAGGTCCGCGCGGTGGATGGCCACGTAGGGCGCTCCGTAGCGGGACGCGATGGCCGTGCCCAGCGGCATGGCCGCCAGCACCCGGCCATCCAGCGCGCTGCGCACCTGCAGCCTGTCGGGATACGCGGCGACAGCCTGCAGGGCAGGCTCCAGTCCCCAGGCATGCAGCAGCCTCACCGCATTCGGCCCGAGCTGCACGCCCGCGCCCACTTCGCTGAAAACGGGAGCGCGCTCGTACAGGTCCACCGACCAGCCCGCGCGCGAGCCGGCCAGGGCCGCGGACAGGCCACCGATACCGCCGCCCGCGACCAGAAGCACGGTCTGTCGTGTGTGTTGCATGGGCCGATTGTGCGGGCTCCCCCGCGCCCCGGGGTCGAGGCAGGTCAAAGCCAGGCCCCGCCGCGGCGGCGGATCAGAAGGCCGGGCGCAGCGCCCGCTCCAGTACGGCGGCCGGCGCCGGCCGCCCGAAGAGGTGGCCCTGGAACGCCTTGCAGCCGTGGCGCTGCAGGAATTTCAGCTGGCCCGTGGTCTCCACCCCTTCGGCGACCACCTCCAGGTCGAGGCTGCGGGCCAGCGCAAGGATGGTCCGCACGATGGCGGCATCGTTGGGGTCGGTCAGCACATCGCGCACGAAGCTCTGGTCGATCTTGAGCTGGTCCAGCGGCAGCCGCTTGAGGTAGGCGAGCGACGAGTAACCCGTGCCGAAATCGTCGATGGCAAAGCCCACCCCGTGCGCACGCAGCTGCTCCATGCGCGCAATCACTTCCTCCACGTCCGCCATGAGCAGGCTTTCGGTGAGTTCGATCTTGAGCAGCCGCGGCTGCGCTCCGCTGCGGCGCAGCGTCTGCAGCAACCGGTCCACGAAATCGGGCTGGCGGAACTGGCGCACGCTCACGTTCACCGCAAGCACGAGCTGTGCCGTGGCAGCGCTCCGGCTCCAGGCCACCAACTGGGCACAGGCCTTCTCCAGGACCCATTGCCCCAGCGGGATGATCAGCCCGCCCTGCTCGGCCGCCGGGATGAATTCCCCGGGCATCACCAGGCCGCGCTGCGGGTGGCGCCAGCGCACCAGCGCCTCCGCGCCCAGCATGCTGCCGTCGCCGTTGACCAGGGGCTGGTAGTGCAGCAGGAGTTCGTCCGATTCGAGGGCGAGCCGCAACTCCGACTCGAGCGCCGCGCGCGCGAGCACCGCCTGCAGCATCGAGGGATCGAAGAAGCGGATCGTGTTGCGCCCCGCGGCCTTGGCCTGGTACATGGCGAGATCGGCATGCTTGAGCAGGTCGTCCACGCCGGCCGTGTCCCCGGCGCCGCCACCGAACAGCGCCAGCCCGATGCTGGGCGTGCTGTGGTGGTATCCCATCCCCCCGACCGCGTAGGGCCTGCCCAGCGCCGCGGTGATCCGGTTGGCCAGCACGGCCGCGTCGGCGCGGGCCCGGTGCATGTCGCCCGGCAGGCTTTCTGCCAGCACCACGAATTCGTCGCCGCCGAACCGGCTCACCGTATCGCCTGCACCGACGCAGGCGAGCAGGCGCTGCGCCGCCTGCACGAGCAGGCGGTCGCCCATGTCGTGCCCGAGCGTGTCGTTGAGGTCCTTGAAGTTGTCCAGGTCGAGGAAGAGCAGCGCGCCGTGGCTGCGCTCCTGCGCCGCCGTGGCGATGGCGCGGTGCAGGCGGTCGGTGAGCAGGCGCCGGTTGGGCAGCCCGGTCAGCGGATCGAAGAACGCCAGGCGTTCGATTTCCGCATCCACGCGCTTGCGCTCGGTGATGTCCCGGCCCACGCCCCGGTAGCCCTGGAAGGCGCCGTCCGCGCTGAAGACCGGGATCCCGCTCACGGACACCCAATACACGCGACCGTCGGCCGCGGTACGCTGCAGCTCCAGGTCCCGGAAGGGCTGGCGCGCCGCCAGGAGGCGCCGGTGCTCCACCCAGTCCTGCGCGGAGAGATTGGAGGCGCCCAGTTCCCACCGTGCCCGGCCGACCACTTCCTCCGGTGAAATGCCCAGGCCTTTGAGGCCCTGGTTGACGTGGACGAAACGGTGCTCTGCATCCTGCTCCCAGTACCAGTCGGACGACAGATCGCACAGGCTGCGGAACCGTGCCTCGCTGAGGCGCAGTTCCGACTGCAGGAGCATGTGCGGGGTCACGTCGGAAAAGGTGCGCAGCCACTCCCCGCCCGGCAGGGGCGCGGTGAAGACCTCGAGCATGCGGCCGTCGGGTGTCTTGCGCCAATAGACGCCGGGGGGCGGAAGGGCGTCGCCGCTCTCCACGTACGGGCGTCCCCGCTCGTCCACCCGCTCGAAGCCCGGCCCGAAATCGCCGCGCTGCGCCTGCCATTGCTTCACTTCCGCGAGAGTGGGAGCGGCATCGAGCAAGGTGCGCGGAAGGTCGAGTATCTCCGGCAGGCGGTCGTTGTAGAAGCGCACGCGGCGGTCCGCCCCGAGGATGAGCAGGCCGGACGCCATGTGGTCGAGTGCCGTGCGCAGCATTTCCGGTGAGGCGGCATGACCGGGAGGGCTGGCGGCCCCGTCCCCGTCCGGCCGGGCCACCCCCTGCCGCATCCCGTCGATGCCGCCCCGCTCGCAGGCAGCCAGCAGGGCCGACAGTCGCAGGGAGAGGTCGCGCATCGTGCCGTCACCCGGGCCTGAGCGCAGGACGTAGTCTCCGGGGCCGGCGCGCAGCGCCCGGGCCGCCAGGGCTTCCTGCTGGGGCTGCGCGTCGAGATACAGCAGCAGCGGCAGGCGCCGGCCGGGCTGTACGGACCATGCGGGCAGTGTCACCGCGTGCAGGGGCGGCACCAGCACCACGGCGTCGAACCCGGCGCCCGGGCCGGGCCCGTCGCGCATCGACGTCCAGGGCACAGGAACCACGTCCCATGCATGCCCCCAGTGCCCGCCCTCCGATGCCAGGGACGCTGCTGCCGCGGAGCTCTCGCCGTCCGCGGCGGAATCGATCCACCCGATGCGCATGTTCAGAGCACCGCGCCGGCGGTTCCGCGGGCCGCGTCAGGCTCTGCTGGAACCGGAAGGTCGTGCTCGCGCTCGAAGGCCTCCATCGGCACCGGCCTGCCGAACAGGTAGCCCTGGAAGCCTTCGCAGCCGTGCAGCTTGAGGAAGCTCAGCTGGCCCGCGGTTTCCACACCTTCGGCCACGACCTGCAGGTCGAGGCTCTTGGCCAGCGCCAGGATGGTGCGGACGATGGCGGCGTCGTTGGGGTCGGTGAGCACATCGCGCACGAAGCTCTGGTCGATCTTCACCAGGTCCAGGGGAAGCCGCTTGAGGTAGCTCAGCGACGAGTACCCGGTGCCGAAATCGTCCAGCGCGAAGCCCACGCCGACCCGCTTGAGCTGCGCCATGCGGCCGATCGTGTCTTCCACGTCGCCCAGCAGCAGGCTTTCGGTGAGCTCGAGCTTGAGCCGCTGCGGATTGGCCCCGGTACCCGCGAGCGTTCCCAGGACCTCCGCGACGAAATCGGGCTGGCGGAACTGCCGGGCGCTCACGTTCACCGCGATGGTGAAAGCGGCCGTGGCGGGATGGGCCGCCCAGCGCACGAGCTGCTCGCACGCGGCCTGCAGCACCTGCCGGCCCAGCGGAAGGATGAGACCGGTCTCTTCGGCGAGCGGGATGAAGTCGGCCGGGCTCACCAGGCCCTTCACGGGATGCCGCCAGCGCACCAGCGCTTCCGCACCGCACAGGCGCGTGCTGCCGTCCACGATGGGCTGCAGGTGCACGGTGAGCTCCTGCCGCGCGATGCCCTGGCGGAGGTCCGACTCCAGCTGCGAGCGCGCCGTCACCTGGGCCTGCATGTCCGGATCGAAGAACCGCTGGGTGTTCCGCCCGGCCGCCTTGGCCTGGTACATGGCCAGGTCGGCGCGCTTGAGCAGTTCGTCCACGCTGCGCCGCTGGTCGCCGAAGAGGGTGATGCCGATGCTCGGCGTGCTGTAGTGCTGCTGCGCTCCCATCTCGAAGGGCCGGTTGAGCTGGGCCAGCAGTTTCTCCGCGACCTGTTCGGCCTGCAGCGCCGCCTGCGCGGTGTCGGCGTCCAGGCCTTCGAGCATGACCACGAATTCGTCGCCGCCGAAACGGGCGACGGTATCGGAGGTGCGGACGCACTCCTGCAGCCGCTGCGCCACCTGCACGAGCAGGCGGTCTCCCATGTCGTGGCCGAGGGTGTCGTTGAGGTCCTTGAAGTTGTCCAGGTCGATGAAAAGCAGCGCGCCCAGCTTCTCGTTGCGCTGGCAGGCGGCACCGGCCCGCTGCAGGCGGTCCAGCAGCAGGCGCCGGTTCGGCAGCCCGGTCAGGGCGTCGAAGAAGGCCAGCAGCTCGATCTGCTGCTCGGCCTTCTTGCGGTCGGTGATGTCGCGGCTCACGCTGAGCAGCCCCGTGACGTGCCCGTGCATGTCGCGGATCGGGGTCTTGATGGTCTCGAAGTAGCCGGCATAGCCGTCTTCGGCGAAGGTGAGCGTTTCCTCGTACACCACGGGCTGCCAGGCGGCCATCGCCCGCTCGTCGAGCTGGCGCACGCGGGCGGCTTCGATGGGAGTCAGCAGTTCCTCGTCGCCCAGGCCGACGATGTCGCGCTCGCGCCGGCCCAGGTAGCGCTCGAACACCGGGTTGCAGGACAGGTAGCGCCCGGACGCATCCTTGAGGAACACCACGTCCGGAATGGCGTTGACGAGGCTGGCGAGCCGGGACCGCTGCTGGCCCAGTTCCAGCGCCAGGTGCTTCTGTTCCGTCACGTCGACGGCGAACACCATGATCGCCACGACGCGCCCGTCCGGCCCAGTCTCGGGAATGATGGTGGTGTGGAAGAACTCCGGGCCTCCCCCGCTGTAGGGCGAACGGTAGTCGAACACCACCGGCTGCCCCTGCAAGGCCTGCAGCAGATGCGGATGCAAAGACTGCACGAGTTCCGCGGACAGGACTTCGGCAACGAGCCGCCCTTCCAGTTCCTGCGGGGTGCGCCGCAGCCACTGGGCCTGCGACGGATTCACGTAGAGGATGCGCAGATCGCGGTCGAGCCGGGAGATGCCCCCCGGCATGCGGCCCAGCAGGCTGGCGAGCTGGATTTCGTGCGCCCGGCTCAGATCCTGCGCCTCCCGCTGCTCCGTCACGTCGGTGAGCACGCCGTCCCAGATGACCCGGCCGCTTCCACCCTTCAGCAGCCGCGGCGAGGAGCTCAGCCGTATCCACCGCGGCGCGCCGTCCATGCGCCGCATCCGCACCACCGACTCCCCCACGCCCATCGTTCGGTAGGAGGCTTCATCCGCCTCGGCCTGGGCCGCCCGGTCTTCGGGATCGATGCGGTCGAACAGTCGCTGCGCATCCTCCATGACGTCGGCGGCGCGCACTCCCACGAGCCGCTCCAGCGCCTCGCCCATGTGGACGAACCGGCGCCGGCCGTCGGGCTCCCGGACCATCTGGTAGAGCACGCTGTCGGGCAGGTTGCGGCCGAGCAGTTGCAGACGCGACTCGCTTTCGCGCAGGCGGGACTCCGCTTCCCTCAGCCGGGCATAGGGCATGCGGACACCGGCGATGAACACCGCCTGGAAGAGCAGCGCGTAGCCCACGACATGCAGGGCATGGGCCAGCATGCGGGACCAGAGGAACCGGTCCGGCGGCAGCGCCAGCAGAAACTGCGCCATCGCCATCGCCACCGCGGCGGCGGCCATCGTGCGGCGCCGGCCGTGGCGCGGCACCGCCGCGTCCGCGCGACGCTGGCGCATGCCGTAGAACAGTCCGGCGGACAGGACCATGATCGCGCCGGACACCAGGGCGGCGACACGCAGCGGCGCATGGCCCGAAGCGACCAGCCAGTCGCGAGGGCCTTCCGTCGTGGCCGTCCAGACAATGACCAGGGACAGCAGGGCCGACACCAGGGCCCAGGCCATGCCGGGGCCCGCGGCCGAGGCGCGTGCCGCGAACAGCAGCAGCGTCACCGCTTCCACGCCGTGTCCCCAGAAGGAAAAATAATGCGAAACCGCCGCCTGCGCGTCCTGGCCCGTGCCAAGCGGCTGGTGCGACAGGACGCCGTGGAAGAAATTGCAGACGGCAGCGGTCGCCAGGCCCGCCACCAGGATGTTGGCGCGGCCCTGCGCGCTCTCATCCAGCATGTGCAGCGACACCGACACGGCCAGCACGCCGATCAGCACCGCCACCATGTCCAGGAACTGCTCGAGGCCGTGGGGGCCGCCCAGTCCCGTGCCCAGCAGTTGCATGACGGGGATGAACATCGCCGCCATGCCGGCCGCCACCAGCACGGCGGTGACCGCCGGGCTTTCGGAAAACAGGGCGCGGCGGAAAGAACCGGCAGACGGCGGGCGGAACAGGCGCATGGAAGGGGGTCGAAGTGGCCGGCTGTGACGAATTCATGCCTTGAACATATCGTCACAAGTGTATCGATCCCGCAGGGCGGCTGGCTGCCGCCGGTCCGCCCGGCAGCGCGCTCGTCAGGCGGTCAGCAGCTGGCGCAGCACGTAGGGCAGGATACCTCCGGCCCGGTAGTAGTCCACCTCGATGGGAGTATCGATGCGCAGCGTCACCGTCACCTCCTGCTGCGAGCCGTCGGCACGGCGGATCACGAGCCGCGCATCGCTCTGCGGCGTGAGCGCCGGATCCGGCACCACATCGATGGTTTCGTCGCCCCGCAGCCCCAGGGACTCCCAGGAGTCCGCGCCCCGGAACTGCAGGGGCAGCACGCCCATGCCCACGAGGTTGGAGCGGTGGATGCGCTCGAAGCTGCGCGCGACCACCGCCTTGATGCCCAGCAGTTGCGTGCCCTTGGCCGCCCAGTCGCGGCTGGAGCCGGTGCCGTACTCCTCGCCGGCGAAGATCACGGTGGGCGTGTTCTGCGCCATGTACTGCATCGCCGCGTCGAAGATGAACATCTTGGCGCCCTGGTGGGAGCCTTCGTTCTGGAAGATGGTCAGCCCGCCCTCCTCCCGCGATCCGTCCTCCTTCGCCGGGATCATGAGGTTCTTGATGCGCACATTGGCGAACGTGCCGCGCATCATCACGTCATGGTTGCCGCGGCGCGCGCCGTAGCTGTTGAAGTCCTGCTTCATCACGCCGTGCTGCAGCAGCCACTGGCCGGCGGGCGAGGTTTCCTTGATCGACCCGGCCGGAGAGATGTGGTCGGTGGTGATCGAGTCGCCGAAGAGGGCCATGATGCGCGCGCCCAGCACCGAGGCGCTTGCACCCTCCGACGCCTCCAGCGCGAAATTGGCGAAGAACGGCGGCTCGGCGATGTAGGTGCTGGCGGGCCAGTTGTAGGTGTCGCCGGATACGCCCTGGATCTTGCCCCAGAGGGCACCCGGATCGGTCTTCACCTTGCCGTAGTTCTCGCGGAACGCCTTGCCGTTCATCGCGTGCTTCATGAGCTGGTGCACCTCGTCGCTGCTGGGCCAGATATCGCCCAGGTACACGTCGCGGCCGCCGCGCCCCTTGCCCACCGGCTCGGTCATCAGGTCGCGCAGCACCGTGCCGGCGATGGCGTAGGCCACCACCAGCGGCGGGCTCGCGAGGAAGTTGGCCTTGATGTTGGGGTGGATGCGCGCCTCGAAATTGCGGTTGCCCGAGAGCACGGCGGCGCAGACGAGATCGCTGCCCGTGATCGCATCGTTGATCTCGGGAGCGAGGTCGCCCGCGTTGCCGATGCAGGTCGTGCAGCCGTAGCCCGCCACGGCGAAGCCCAGCTTCTCGAGGTAGGGCAGCAGGCCGGTTTCGCTCAGGTACTGCGTGACGATGCGCGAGCCGGGGGCCAGCGAGGTCTTGATGTGCGGCTGGACCTTCAGGCCTGCCTCCACCGCCTTCTTCGCCAGCAGGCCCGCCGCGAGCAGCACGCTCGGGTTGGAGGTGTTGGTGCAGCTCGTGATGGCCGCGATCAGCACGTCGCCATTGCCGATCGTCGGGTCGGCCCCCCTGGCCGGCAGGCGGATGGACGGATCGGCGTGCTTGACCGCGAGCCTGGGCTTGTTGTGCTCCATCTCCACCAGGAAGCGCGGGCCGCCCGCGGGTGCGTCCTTCTCGGCGGGCACGTCCTCGCACACGTCCTCCTCGCCGCGGTGGATGTGGTGGCGCGTGTGCAGCAGCTCCGCAGGCCGGTTGAATCCGCTTTCCGCGGCGGGCCGGGAGAACAGCGTGGCGAACTGCTCCTTGACCTTGCCCAGCTCGATGCGGTCCTGCGGCCGCTTCGGGCCGGCCAGGCTGGGGGTGACATCGCCCAGGTCCAGGCGCACCACCTGCGAATAGTCGATCTCGCCGGCCTGCGGCACGCCGAACAGGCCCTGGGCGCGGAAATACGCCTCGAAGGCCTCGATCTCGGCCTTGGTGCGGCCCGTTCCCTTGAAGTAGTCGATGGTCTTCTCGTCCACCGGGAAGAAGCCCATGGTGGCGCCGTACTCGGGCGCCATGTTGCCGATGGTCGCCCGGTCGGGCAGCGCCAGGGTGCGCGTGCCCTCGCCGAAGAACTCCACGAACTTGCCCACCACCTTGTGGCGACGCAGGATCTCGGTCACCGTCAGCACGAGGTCGGTGGCTGTCACGCCCTCGCGCAGCTGGCCCGTCAGCTCGAAGCCCACCACGTCGGGCGTGAGGAAGTACACCGGCTGCCCGAGCATCGCGGCCTCGGCCTCGATGCCGCCCACGCCCCAGGCGACCACGCCGATGCCGTTGATCATGGTCGTGTGGCTGTCCGTGCCGACCAGGGTGTCGGGGTAATGGACGCCATCGGCGCGCCGGTGCACGCCGCGTGCGAGGTATTCCAGGTTCACCTGGTGGACGATGCCGAAGCCCGGAGGCACCACCCCGAAGGTGTCGAACGCCTGCATGCCCCACTTCATGAATTCATAGCGCTCGCGGTTGCGCTGGAATTCGAGCTTCATGTTCAGGTCCAGGGCCTTCTTCGTGCCGTAGTAATCGACCATGATGGAGTGGTCCACCACGAGATCGACCGGAACGAGCGGCTCGATCTTCTTTGGCTTCCTGCCCAGGCGCTGCGCCACGCTGCGCATCGCGGCCAGGTCGGCCAGCAGCGGCACGCCGGTGAAATCCTGCAGCACCACGCGCGACACGATGAAGGGAATCTCGTCCTTCCGGTCGGCGACGGGCTGCCAGTTCGCGAGCTGCTCCACATGCTCGGGCGTCACCTTCAGGCCATCGCAATTGCGGAGGACGGACTCCAGGACGATGCGGATGGACACCGGCAAACGCTTGACGGACGGGAACTTCCGCGCCAGGGCGGGAAGGGAATAGAACTGGCCGCTTTTACCCGATGCGGTCGTGAATGTCTGCAAGGTGGATGCGAAAGCGTGGCGCGGAACCACGGGGGACTTCGAGGCCATGTAGCACTACTCCTTTAATGGGGCGACGCTCCCATTTTGGCAGTCCGGGATTTCGATGCAAATGTAGGGCGAAGGACCCGCAGCCGCAGCGTTCGCCGGCGGCGCCCGGAAGCGGGCACGCCGCCGGGAATGCGGTTGCCGCGGCCCCTGCGGAATCACCTGCAGGCATGGAAAGCGCCAAACTCCTGCATTACCACCACATAAAATGTGGTAAGAACCACAAGAAACATATGGCCAGAGTGCCACCGGCCTCGCTCACATATCGAAGCGCAACAACCATCGGCGCATCGTGGCCATTGCCCCCGAGGAAAGCATGCGCCATCTCCATGCAGCAAGGACATCCGGTGCGCATTCAACGAAGGCTTTTCCACCGGGGGAATCCGGGGGACAGACATTCGCCCCGGCATCACCCGGAAATGGACGCGGGTCCGCAAACAAACCAGGCCCGGGCAATAAAAAACCCGCCGAAAGGCGGGTTGAGTCAGCTCTACAGGAAAGGCCGGCCGGCCCAATGGGCAGGGCGAAAGTGCCAGCCGGATCGCGCCATCAAATGGCGAACTGTTCGCGATTTTCGTTCTGAATCCACTTGGGCGCCTTGCCGCGGCCCGTCCAGGTCTGGCCGGTGGCGGGATTGCGGTATTTCGGAGCCACCTTCGTACCGGCACTGGCGCTGCGGGCGCGGCCGGACGGGAATACGTCTTCCGCCTTGAGGCCATACTCGGACACGAGCGAACGCACCTGGGCGATCGCATCCGACAACTCACGGCGGCGTGCCTCGTTGATTTGCTGCTCGAGTTGTTCGCGCTGCTTCAGCAGTTCCTTGTAGCTGGTGTTCATGTCGGTCATGCGTGTGGAGTGGATAACAAGGACCGCATTATAGAAACTATTTTCGATTACGTGCAGGCTTTACGGAGATTCATAAAGCCCAGCCTGGAGGGGACGTTCCCCGGGGAACTTTGAAAGCGGAAACTCCTCGAATCCCGCCCTCCGGCAGGGCCCGGCAGCCCGCCAGGGCTTTGCAGCCGAATCACAATAGCGCTCTTCCATAACCCGCCGCGTGCCGGCATCCCCCATGGCTCTCTACTGCATTGGCGATATTCAAGGCTGCGACGCAGCGCTGCAGCGCCTGTTCGACACGGTGGATTTTTCCCCCAGTCGCGATACGGTTTATTTGCTGGGAGACCTCGTGAACCGGGGCCCGCAATCGCTGGACGTGCTGCGGCGCTGCGCGCGGGCCGGCGACAGCCTGCGCAGCCTGCTGGGAAACCATGACCTGCATTTGCTGGCCGCCGCCCACGGAGCGCGAAAGCCGTCGCGGCGCGACACCCTCGCCGGGGTGCTGCAGGCCTCCGACCGGGATGCGCTGCTGGACTGGCTGAGGCGGCAGCCGCTGGCGCGCGAACACCGGCTGGCGGGCGAACGGATGCTGATGGTGCATGCAGGCGTGCTGCCCTCCTGGACGGCCGACGCAGCGCTGGAGCACGCCGCCGAAGTGCAGGCGCAACTGCAGGGGGACGCACTGCCGGAATTCCTGCACGCCATGTACGGCAATACGCCGGACCGATGGAGCGACGGGCTTTGCGGCATGGACCGCTGGCGGGCCATCGTGAATGCGCTGACGCGGCTGCGTTTCTGCACGCCCGACGGCCGCATGGATTTCGACAGCAGCGAGACGGCGGATGCCGCGCCGGAGGGCCTTGTCCCCTGGTTCGATGCGCCCGGCAGGCGCACGCGCGGCACGCTGGTGGCATTCGGCCATTGGTCCACGCTCGGCTGGATGAACCGGCCCGACCTGCTGGCGCTGGATACGGGCTGTGTCTGGGGAGGCTGCCTCAGCGCCGTACGTTTCGGCGCCACGCTGGCGGAGCGCGAGCACATCAGCGTGCGCTGCGAGCAGGCGCAGGCACCGGGCTGAGATCCGGGCCTGCCGGAGGCCCGGACGTGCCGCCGGTCACTGGCCGGACGGGGTTTCCACGGCCGGCATGGCGGCCTTGAAGAGCGCGGCGACCTTGCGCTTGGGCTTGATGTTGGCGGAAATGCCGCTGCGCGCGGGCTGCTGCCGGGAAGCGGCCTCCCAGCTGGGCGCCCCGTCGGCGGCCGGGGCCTCGTACGGCTTGTCGAAGAAGGGATCGCGCGCGGCGGCGGGCGTGCGGTAGCCGCCCTGCGGCCGGGAGTCGCGGCTTTCGCCACGGCTTTCCCGCCGTCCACGCGCATCGCCGCCGGACTCGTCGTCGCGCCAGGCGCGGCGGCCGTCGTTGAAGCGGCCGCGCGGGCGGTCCTCTTCCACTTCCAGGGCCTCGAGATCGATCTTCTTCTTCGTGAGCTTCTCGATGTCGGCCACCAGCCGGGCATCGCTGCTCGACACCAGCGTGACGGCGAGGCCGGAGGCGCCCGCGCGGCCCGTGCGGCCGATGCGGTGCACGTAGTCTTCGGCGTTGAACGGCACGTCGAAATTGAACACCGCGGGCACGTCCTTGATGTCGAGGCCGCGGGCCGCGACGTCGGTGCACACCAGCAGGTCCACCTCGCCGCGCTTGAAGGCGTCCAGTGCCTTCAGGCGCTCTTCCTGGCTCTTGTCGCCGTGCAGCGCAGCGGCCTTCAGGCCTTCGCGCTCCAGGGTGCGCGACAGGCGCGCGCAGCCCAGCTTGCTGTTGACGAAGACGAAGGCCTGCTTGACCCCGCGCGTGCGCAGCACGTGGTGGATGGCGCGGCGCTTGTCGTCGTCGTTCACGCTGTAGAAGCGCTGTTCGACCGTGGAGGCGGTCTCGTTGGGGCGGGCGACCTCGATGGTGACCGGGTTCTGCAGGTAGCTGCCCGCCAGGCGCTTGATTTCCGGAGAGAACGTGGCCGAGAACAGCAGCGTGGTGCGCGTCTTCGGCAGATAGCTCAGGATGCGCTGCAGGTCGGGCAGGAAACCGATGTCCAGCATGCGGTCGGCCTCGTCGAGCACCACGTACTCGACCTGGTTCAGTACCGCGTTCTTGGCCTCGATGTGGTCCAGCAGGCGGCCCGGCGTGGCCACGAGGACTTCCACGCCCTTCTTGAGCTCCAGCGTCTGGGGCTTCATGTCCATGCCGCCGAAGACCACGGTGCTGCGCAGCTTGGTGTACTTGGCGTAGAGGGCGATCTGCTGGGCGACCTGGTCTGCCAGTTCGCGCGTGGGCAGCAGCACCAGGGCGCGCACGGGATGGCGCGCCGGGGAGGTGGAGCTGTTCTCGTGCTTGAGCAGGCGCTGCAGCAGCGGCAGCGAGAACGCCGCCGTCTTGCCGGTGCCGGTCTGCGCGGCGCCCATCACATCCTGGCCGGTGAGCACCACGGGAATGGCCTCGGCCTGGATGGGGGTCATCGACGTGTAGCCCATCTCGGCCACGGCGCGCGCCAGCGGCTCGGCCAGCGATAAATTGGAGAAAGAACTTGTCATGTGCGGCCGGTATTGTCGCACCAGCCCTTCCCGGAGGCCACGGGAACGTCCTCGTGGCCGACGGGGTGGCTATTTTTGCTGCATCTTCGATAGCAGCAAACCTTTTGCTTCAAAGGCTCCTGGCAGAGAAGGTGTCGCAGGCCTTGATGCTTCCGCCCTGCAGCCCGGTCTGGAACCACCGTTGGCGCTGGGCGCTGGTTCCGTGGGTGAAGCTGTCCGGAACCACCGCGCGGCCCGCGGCGCGCTGCAGCGCGTCGTCGCCGATCTTCGCCGCGGCGTTCATGGCTTCCTCGACGTCGCCCTGCTCCAGGATGTGCCGCGCATTCTATGCGTGGTGGGCCCAAACGCCCGCGAAGCAGTCTGCCTGCAGTTCCAGGCGCACGGACAGGTGGTTGTATTCCACCTGGCTCACCCGGCCGCGCATCTGGTCCACCCGGGCGCTGATGCCCAGGAGGTTCTGCACGTGGTGGCCCACCTCGTGCGCGATCACGTAGGCCTGCGCGAAGTCGCCCGGGGCACCGAGACGGTTCTTCAGCGTTTCATAGAAGCCCAGGTCGATATAGACCTTACGGTCCGCCGGGCAGTAGAACGGGCCCATGGCCGATTCGCCGCGCCCGCAGGCGGTGGGCGTGGCACCGCGGAAAAGCACGAGCCGCGGGTTCTGGTAGGTGGAACCGTTCTGGCGGAAGACATCGGCCCAGACGTCTTCGGTGTCGGCGAGCACGGTGGAGACGAACCGGGCCATGGTGTCGTCCGCCGGCGGCCGGTGGGCCGGGGGCTGCTGGGTCTGCACGTGGGCGGGCGGCCCGCCCCCGCCGCTCAGCAGGCCGAGGATGGTCAGGGGATTGATGCCGAACACCCATCCGCCGATCAGCGCGATGACGATGGTGCCGATACCGATGCTGCGCCCCCCGAACACCGGAAAGCCGCCCCCTCCTCCTCCGCCGTCGCCTTCGTCACGGCGGTCCTCGACGTTGTCCGATTCGCGATTGCCTTCCCATCTCATCGTGCGTACCCCGAAATATTCATGCCAGTGCGGATGGTACGCCCGACGGAGGAGGTTCAGCGGGCGGCGAAGCTGGTACCGGCCGGCCAGCCGGCGTCGGCCTGCAGCGCCGGCCCGGGTGCCTGGGCGGATCTGCCGGCCGGGGCCTGCAGCCCCCGGGCCACCCAGGTGTGCTGTTGCTGTTCGGCGTGCCGTACGTGGTCCTCCAGCACCCAGGCCATGGCCGCGATCTGCAGCACGATGACCGTGGCGCCAGCGGCCAGGAGGCCCGGATGGATGACGGAGCGGCGGTCTTCTTCGCTCCGGGCGGCCGCGATGGGCGCTTCTGCGTGAAAGTGGTCCATGGGGATTCCTCGGCGGCGGCGGACGCTTCAGCGGTGGGACCAGTGCAGGCCGGCAGCGGCCGGCTGGGCGTCTTCGAAGTAAGCGGACAGCTCCTGCACCAGTGCCTGCAGGGTGTCCCCCGGCAACTGGCGCGCACGGGAGATCTGTTCCAGGGCGTAGCGGCGGTCGCCGAGCATCATCGCGGCGCTGATGCAATGGCCCCGGGCCGCCATCTGCAGCAGGAATGCGTCGAGCGTCTGCGCGGGCCAGTAGCGCGGGCCGCAGGGGTGGGATCCATCGGGGTGGTAGTCGGCGGGCGCGCCTGCCCGGGCGGAAGGGAGCGGGAAGGAGGCAAGCATGGCGAGGTCCTTGGCAAAAGAACGTATGTGTCAGTTTGCCGGTGCTTTGTGACAACCATCACGACATGCAACGGCATACCTTGATGCAAATGCTAGAGCCCCGCCCCGGCCCGCGCATCGGAGAAACAGGCCGCCCGCCTGTAGGACACACGCCAGTCGCGCCCCTGTCGCGCCCCTGTCGCGCGCTGGTCAGGCCTTGGGCAGCGTGACCCCGACCTGCCCCTGGTACTTGCCCCCGCGGTCGCGGTAGCTCACCTCGCAAACCTCGTCGCTTTCGAAGAACAGCACCTGGGCGCAGCCCTCCCCGGCGTAGATGCGCGCAGGCAGCGGCGTGGTGTTGCTGAATTCGAGGGTCACGTAGCCCTCCCATTCGGGCTCGAAGGGCGTGACGTTCACGATGATGCCGCAGCGGGCATAGGTGCTCTTGCCCAGGCAGATGGTGAGCACGTTGCGCGGGATGCGGAAGTACTCCACGGTGCGCGCCAGGGCGAAGCTGTTGGGGGGAATGATGCAGCTGTCGCCATGGAAATCGACGAAGCTCTTCTCGTCGAAATGCTTGGGGTCCACCACGGTGCTGTGGATGTTGGTGAACACCTTGAATTCGGGCGCGCAGCGGATGTCGTAGCCGTAGCTGCTGGTGCCGTAGCTGATGATCTTGCGGCCGTCGCTTTCGCGGATCTGGCCGGGCTCGAACGGCTCGATCATGCCGTGCTGTTCGGCCATGCGGCGGATCCATTTGTCGCTCTTGATGCTCATGGGTTCTCTCTCCTCGTGCGCGCCAGTCGAAAGGCGGCGCGCGGACGCGATACTACTCTTTTCATAGCTGTGCGAATCCGCGGGACGGGCTCCACAGGCTCATCGGGCCGCCGCGATCACGGTGCGCTCGACGAGCCGGTCGTCGCCCAGCACGATCATCGCGAACAGCAGTTCGTCCAGGCTGGCAGCCTGGGCCGTCTTGCGCGCGAGCAGCGGGGTGGCGGCGGGGTTCAGCACGACGAAGTCCGCCTCGCAGCCCGGCTGCAGGTTGCCGATCACGCCTTCCAGCCCCAGCGCGCGCGCCGCGCCGGCCGTGTGCTGCCACCAGAGGTGGCCGGGCGGCAGCGAGAGGCCGGGCTTGGTCTGCCCCTCCCGCCCCACGTAGTAGGCCGCGAGCATGGTGTGGAACGGGCTGAAGCTGGTGCCGCCGCCCACGTCGCTCGCGAGGCCGTAGCGGAAGCCCACGCGGTCGGCGCCCTCGTAGTCGAAGAAGCCGCTGCCGAGGAACAGGTTGCTGGTGGGGCTGACGGCCGCGGCGGTGCGGGTATCGCGCATCAGGGCGCGATCCTCGTCGTCGAAATGGATGCAGTGGGCATAGACGGCCCGCTCGCGCATCAGGCCGAAGCCGTCGTACACGGCGAGGTAGCTGCGGGCCTGGGGAAAGAGTTCGAGCGCCCAGCGGATCTCGTCGCGGTTCTCGGCCACGTGCGACTGGATCCATACGTCGGGATACCGGGCCGCCAGTTCCCCGGCGCCACGCAGCTGCGCCTCGCTGCAGCTGGGAGCGAAGCGCGGCGTGATCGCGTAGCCCAGCCGGCCATGGCCGTGCCAGCGGCGGATGAGGTCTTCGGTGTCGGCGAGCGAGCGGGTGGTTTCGTCGCGCACCCCGTCGGGGGAGTTCCGGTCCTGCAGCACCTTGCCGGCAATGAGGCGCATGCCGCGCGTGGAAGCCTCTTCCATCAGCACATCCACCGACGCGGGGTGGGAGGTGGCGAAGGTGAGGGAGGTGGTGACCCCGTTGCGCAGCAGCTCGTCGATGAAGACGGTGGCCACGCCCCGGGCGTAGCCGGCGTCGGCGAAACGCGATTCGTGCGGGAAGGTGTAGTTTTCCAGCCAGGGCAGCAGCCCTTCCGCGGGCGAGCCGATGACGTCGGTCTGCGGGAAATGCACGTGCATGTCCACGAAACCGGGCGCGATGATGCGGTCGGGGCAGTGCGTGACCGGCAGCCCGGGAAAGCGCTGCGAGAGCGTGCGCCAGTCGCCCGCGGCGACCACGCGCTGCACGCCGTCCGCGCCGGGACCGATGGCAAGCAGTCCATCTTCATCGTAGAGCGGCCGGCCTTCGGCATCGAAGCGCAGGAGTGCGGCGCGCAGGCCATGGGTGGCGGCGTCAGGGGGCAGGGGCGGGGTCGGCGTGGGCATGCGGGAATGATGACATGGCGGCCCGTCGGCGCGCGTGGTCAGGCAGATGGATGGGTGGACGAACGAACGGAAAGCGGAAACCGGTGGGCGTCAACAGGCCCTAGCGCTGCACGCCCTCGGCAAGCCAGTCCATGCGCAGGATCTGCCCGTCGTCCAGCGTGCGGCCGGCGGCGATCACCTCGCGCCCGGTGTTGTCCCGCACGGGCATGGCGCCGGCCGAGAAGGGATGCAGGCGCCCATGGGCGATATCGTCCTGGCGTGCGAGCACTTCCTTGCGCACGGCAGGCGGCACGCGGCTGCCGAAGCCCTCCACGCGCACCATGCCCTCGCGCACGCCGCCCCAGAGGTTGCCGCTCTTCCAGCGGCCTTCGCGGACGGCGCGCACGCGCTCGGTGTAGTAGGCGCCCCACTGGTGCGTGACGGCCAGGATCTGGGCGTCCGGGCCGATGCCCCGCATGTCCGAGTGGTAGCCGATGGCCAGGCGCCCGCGCTCCTGGGCCGCAGCCATCACCGCGGTGGAGCCGGTATGGAACGCCACCACGTCCACGCCTTCGTTGAACAGGGCCATCGCCGCGTCACGCTCCCTGGGCGGATCGAACCAGACATTGAGCCAGACGACCTTCACCGTGGCCTTCGGATCGACGGAGCGCATGCCGAGCGTGAAGGCGTTGATGCCCTGCAGCACCTCGGGAATCGGGAAGCCGGCCACGAAGCCCGCGACGTGCGAGCGCGTCATGCGGCCCGCCGCCACGCCCGCGAGGTACCGGCCTTCGTAGTAGCGCGCATTGGCGGTGGCCACGTTGGGCGCGGTCTTGTAGCCGGTGATGGATTCGAACTTCACCTCGGGGAAGTCGCGCGCCACGCGCAGCGTGGGCTCCATGTAGCCGAAGCTGGGCGTGAAGATGATCTGGTGGCCGGTGGCGGCGAGGTCGCGGATCACGCGCTCGGCGTCCGCGCCCTCGGCGACGTTCTCGACGTAGGTGGTGCGCACCTGCGGTCCCAGGGCCTTTTCCACGGCGCGGCGGCCTTCCTCGTGCTGGCGCGTCCAGCCAGCCTCGGTGATGGGCGACACGTACACGAAGCCGGCCTTCACGGGAGCGGTGTCGGCCGGTGCGGCGGGGTTGGCGGGCTGCAGCGCCCCGGCGGTGGCAGACAGAAAAAGACAGGCGGCCGCGAACACGGCAGCGAGGTTTTTGTACATGGTGGTCCTCTACATGGTCCCGGGACTGGAAAAAGAAAAAGGCTGCCGGGACAGCAGCCTTTGTCCGCCTCTGCGCAAGAGAGGGGCGGGATTTTACCCGCGGCCCGCCTTCCGCGGGCCCGCACGGGCCTTTCTGATCAGACCGGCGACACCACGCCGCGCCCGGCGAAATGCCCTTCCGCATTGGCCATGAACCGGTCCACGCTGGCCTGCACGGCCTCGGGCGACCAGCCGGCCACGTGCGGCGTGAGCACGATGTTGTCGAGCCCGATCAGGGCCTCGGGCGGATGCGGTTCGCTCTCGTACACGTCCAGCCCCGCGCCGGCGATGCGGTGATCGCGCAGCGCGTCGGCCAGCGCCTCGGTGTCGACCACGCTGCCGCGCGCGATGTTCACGAGGTAGCCCAGCGGGCCGATGGCGTCGAGGATCTCGGCATTCACCGCGTGGCGCGTGGACGGGCCGCCGGGCGTGGCGCACACCAGGACGTCGCACCATCCGGCGAGTTCGCGCAGGCTGGAGAAGTACTGGTGCGGCACGCCCTCCCGCGGGTTGCGGTTGTGGTAGCCGATCTGCATGTCGAAGCCGGACGCGCGGCGCGCGATCTTCTGGCCGATGGTGCCCAGCCCGAAGATGCCCAGGCGCTTGCCGGACACGTTCGGCGGCAGCCCGATGGCGTCGCGCCAGACGCCCTCGCGGCAGAGCCGGTCCAGCGGGCGCAGGCCGCGCACGATGGAGATGAGCAGGCCGAAGGCATGGTCGGCCACGCAGTCGTCGTTGGTGCCGGCGCCGTTGGCCACGGCGATGCCGCGCGCCCTGGCGGCGTCGAGCGCGATGTTCTCGTAGCCGGCGCCCAGGGCGCAGATGAGTTCGAGCGCGGGCATGGACTCGATTTCCTGGGCCGTGAGTCCGATGGAGCCGATGGTCAGCACGGCGCGGAAGCGGCCGCCCTGCGTGGCGATCGCCTGCGTGCGGTCGTTGGGGGTGGGCGCGTAGTGCAGGTCGTAGGCGGCGGCGATCTGCGCCTGGTGCTGCGGCGACAGGGTGTTGAGGGCCAGGAGGGGAATGCGCGGGGTGGACACGGTGGAAGCTTCCAATCCAACAATCAAGGTCGGCATGCGCCCGGGGATCGGGCGCGGGCATGCCGCGGCGGCTGCGAGGGCCGCTGCGGCACACCGGCCGGGGTGCCGAGATTGTGCGCCAGCCCGCGGCCCCGGGGAACTACGGCCGCACGGTCTGGGTGCGCAAATTCGCATCCGCGGCGATCTCGGCCTCCGTGAAGGGCACGCGCACCCACTGCTTCGCGGAATACGCCTGGGTGTAGTCGCCCTGGTGCGCAGAGCCCGGATCGTCCGAGAGGGAATGGGTGAGCAGCGTATGGGCCTGCACCCCGCCCGCGGGGAAGGTGACCACCTGCAGGTAGCTGTTGCCGTGCGGCTGGCCATCCATGGAATACCCGCCCTGGTCGATGGGGTTTTCGGAGCAGGCGATGGTGAAGTAGCCGATGCCGGCGCACCCGCCGTACAGCGGCATCTTCCGGCCGCCGCGCACCGAGAACAGCACCTCGCCGCGCGGCGCATCCACCGCGAAGCCGCTCTGCTTCACCTTGGCCACGGCGGCGCCGAAGGCCTGCTGCAGCGCGCCGGCGGCCGCGGGATTCAGGTCACGCGGCGTGTTCAGCGGATCGGCCGGGTCGAACGGCGTGGTGTAGAGCTGGGCGGCGGGCACCTGCACGCGGCTCCAGAACTCATCCCATACGTGCGAACCGCGCGCATCGCCATTGCCGGTGTTGTCCCAGGCACGCAGCGCCGCGCATGCGGAGGCCACGTCCACGGAGGAACCGCCGACCGTGATCTGCGGCGAGGCGCAGACCAGGGCGAGCGCCTGGTCCTTGAAGCGCTCGGCACTGAAGACGCGGCTGCTCAGCACCATCTGGCGCACGATGGCGCTGGTGGCCTGGCGGCCGCCGTAGCCGTCGGTGCCGGCCAGGCGCTGCAGCGCCATGGTGTGGCCCAGGCGCGTGCGCAGGCTCTGCGGGGCGCCGGTGGCGCCGAAGATGGGCGCGTAGCCGGTGAGCGGCGCATTGGCGTTGGCGAGCCAGTAGCTGTCGTTCATGTTGCCGACGTAGTCGTCGCGCTGGAGGTTGGGCATGCGGGAAGGCCCGATGGCGCCCTTCTGCACGGAATCCGGATCGGACTGCCAGTCGCATGCGCTGCGGGAGCCGTCGAAGAACGGAACGCCCGGCAGCGCCGCGGCGACGGCCTTGCCATAGGCCGTGGTGCACGAGGCCAGCTGGCCCGCGGACACGTTGGGCACCGCGCCCATGTCGGCATACCAGGCCCGGGCGCTGCCGCGCCCCACGGCCACGGTGTTGACCCAGGGAATGGCGGACTCCTCGCGCTGGATGGCGATGAACTCGTCGAGCGAGCGGGCCTGGTTCCAGCGCATCCAGTTGCGGAAGGTGCGGTAGTTCTCGCCGTTGATGTCGCGGATGACGAAGGCGGTGGTCTGGTTCCAGGCCAGGGCCGGATTGAGCGTGGACAGGTTCACCAGCGGCCCCATGTCGGTCTTGTAGAGCGTGCGCGTCACGTCCACCATGCCCGATGCCGTGCGGTTCTGCACCGTGATGGTGGTGGCCGCCATCTTCACGGGGGCGCCGTCGCGCAGGTAGCTGGTGGGATCGCCCGCGGACAGCGTGAGCTGGAAGAAGCCGAAGCGACGCGCGCTGGAGACGGTGTGGCTCCAGGCCACGTTGTCGTTGAAGCCGATCAGCACCACCGGGATGCCCAGGAACGACACGCCGCTCACGTTCAGCTCGTTGCCGATGGTGAGCTGCGCCTGGTAGAAGCGGTCGGGCCCCTTCCAGTACCAGTGCGGGTTGCCGAAGAGCAGCGGGCTGCCTTCGCCCGTTCCTGCCGTGCCGAAGCCGTACATGTTGCTGCCGATGCCCGCCGTGCCGCCGACCTGCAGGTCCGGGGTCCGGACGCGGGAAGCATCGAGGGTTGCGACCGCGGTGGCGCCCTCCTTGCGCTGCGGCGCGGCAGCGGCGGCGTCCGAACGGGAGGCGGCCGGCGCGGTGGCGTTGGCGATGGCTGCCGCGAAGTTGCTGTAGCCGCCCGCCAGGTTGGCGGCGTACATGCGCCGCCACAGGTCCTGCACGGTGACGGGCTGCACCCAGGCCTCGTTGCGGCAGGCCGCGTGGGCGTTGCTGTCGGCCTGCAGATCGGCCAGGTAGCGGTTGTAGCCGGCGGCGAAGCCCTCGACCATCTGGCGCAGCTTCTCCGGCTGGGCCGCCATCATCTTCTCCACCACGTCGGCAGAGATGACGTGGCGGTGGAAGAAGTCCGAGTCGATGTTGAGCGGCCGGCCCAGCGTGCTGTTGTAGATGACCTGCGCGGACCCGCCGAAGTAGCGGGAGCGCTCGCCGCGGTAGGTGACGAAGGCATCGGCCAGGGTGCAGAGGTTGTCCTGCGCCTGCGCGTAGCCGTAGCCGAAGCCCGCCCCGCCCCAGGTGGATGCCCTGATGTGCGGCACGCCCATGGCGGTGCGGCGGATCTCCGCGCTGTAGGGGGCCAGGTCGCCGTCGCCGCGTCCGCCGCCGCAGGCGGCGAGGGTCGCGACGAGGCAAAGGGAAAGCGGCCTGAGGCCGCCACGGAATGTAGTGCGCATGGTTGCGTGTCTCCTTGTGGGCCCTCTTGTCGGCCGGAATGGCCGGGGCCGCCAGAGCATAGGAAAAATTGCCGCCGGGCGCTTGTACGCAGCGGCTACGTCCCCCATCGGGGAATGCATCAGCCGGCCTGCGCGCCGCGCCAGGCCGTGTGCGCGCAGTCGTCCACGAACACGTCCACGCGGCACGCGTCCGCCAGGAAGGACGGCGTCAGGCCGAAGCAGCGCTGGAAGGTACGGCTCATGTGCGCGCCGTCGGTGAAGCCCCCCGCGAGCGCAATGCCGGTGAGCGGCATGCCCGAGGCCATCATCTGCACGGTGCGGCGGATCTTGGACCACAGCAGGTAGCGCTTGATCGACAGGCCGGTCTGTTCATGGAAGAGGTGCGTGAGCCGGCCGGGCGACAGGCAGGCCACGGCCGCCAGGTCGCACAGCGGGACCGCCGTGCCATGGCTGCCGGCATCGCGCATCCGCTGCAGCACGCGCTCGACGCGCGGATCCAGGCACGCCCGGTCGCCGACGCGGGGGCGCTTCAAGGCACAGCCGCAGGCCGCGTCCAGCATGCCGCCGCTGAGGCGGCGCAGGGCCGGGCTGTCCAGCTCGCCATGCAGCGCGCCTTCGAAGTCCTCGCGCAGCGCACCGAAGTCGGCCGCATCCAGCGGCAGGATGCCCCGGCCGGCCAGGCGCGCGGCCAGCCTTCGGAACGTTCCGGACGCCGGATCGACGTTCAGCGAAAGCAGGCCGCAGCCATCGGCGTCGAGCTGGCGGGGCACATGCGGCGCCACCAGGGCGGCCGTGCAGCGCAGTACCGTGCCATCGAGCGCGACGAGGACGAAGGGGCGGCCGGTGGCGGATGCCAGCAGGGTGGCGGAAGCCCGGGCGGTGAGGCCGGACTGGATCGCTTCCGTGATGTAGAAGAAGCGGTCATCCCAGAGATGCAGCTGGTTGGTGGTGGACATGCAGTGTGCGGCGCGGGCCCGGACCGGCGCCGGGTTGTGCGCCGCGTGATTCTCGCGCAACGGGCAGCAGCTCGTCGATCCGCAACGACCCGCGGGCTAGGCCTCACTGCGGCGTGGCGAAGCGGTCGAAGCAGGCCCGCAGCGCACGCTGCCAGGCACGCTTGTCCGCGTCCGGAACGAAGCTCGCCTCGAAGCTGTTGGACGCGAGCTGGTAGGCATGCGCCGCCGTGAGCGTGGGAACGGCCTCGAACAGGCGCACGAAATTCGTGTTCAGGTAGCCTCCGAAATAGGCGGGATCGTCCGAGTTCACCGTGGCCGCCAGGCCCGCGTCCAGCAGGACCTGGATGTTGTGGTCCGCCAGGTCGGGAAAGACGCACAGCTTCTCGTTGGACAGCGGACAGACGGTGAGCGCCACCCGTTCGGCGGCCAGGCGGCGCATCAGGGCCGGGTCGTGCACGGCCTGCACGCCGTGGTCGATGCGCTCAGCCCGCAGCACGTCGAGCGCGCTCCAGATATAGGCCGGCGGCCCCTCCTCGCCCGCGTGCGCGACGCGGTGCAGGCCCAGCTCGCCGCAGCGCGCGAACACGCGGGCGAACTTCTCGGGCGGGTGGCCCACCTCGCTCGAATCCAGGCCCACGCCGATGAAGCGGTCACGGTAGGGCAGCGCCTGCTCCAGCGTCTCGAAGGCGTCTTCTTCGCTCAGGTGGCGCAGGAAGCACAGGATCAGCGAAGCGCTCACGCCCAGTTGCTGCCTGGCGTCCTCGCAGGCACGGTGCAGGCCTTCGATGACCACGCCGATGCCGACGCCGCGCGCGGTATGCGTCTGCGGATCGAAGAACATCTCGGTGTGCACGATGTGGTCGGCGGCCGCGCGCTGCAGGTAGGCCCAGGCCATGTCGTAGAAATCCTGCTCGTGCAGCAGCACGCTCGCTCCGGCGTAGTAGATGTCCAGGAAGCTCTGCAGGTTGGTGAACGCGTAGGCGCTGCGCAGCGACTCCACGTCGGCATAGGGCAGCGCCACGCCGTTGCGCTCGGCCAGCGCGAAGATCAGTTCGGGCTCGAGCGAGCCCTCGATGTGCATGTGGAGTTCGGCCTTCGGCATGGCGCGCAGCAGGTCGGGCAGGCGCTCCGGTGCGATGGCATCGGCGGACGGCGGGGCGTCGGTACGGGAGTCGGTCATGGAAGGCCTCGGGAAAAGGACGGCATCAAGGCGCGCGCAGCGCACAGCATAAGGCCCCGGCCCGGCGCGCGGCGGCACGGGCACACGTCCGCTACCAGGCGGAGTCGAGCCCCTGCAGCGCGCGCCGGGCCAGCAGGAAGGTGGCCGCGTTCCAGCTCTGGCCAGCCATGCCCATGGGCGCCAGCGTGCGGCCGTGGAACCACTCGGTGAAGCGCCAGTCGTCGAGCGCATTGGCATGAGCCAGCTTCGCCAGCTCGGACCATCCGGCGCGGCGCAGGCCCAGGCGGGCCAGCGCCATCACCCAGAAGCCGCCGACGAAGGGCCAGATGCCGCCGTTGTGGTACTGGTGCATGAGGTTCTGGCGGTGACGTCCCATGTAGGCCCGCCACAGGTCGTGCTCGTGGGACAGCGGATGCAGCACCACGCGCACGGGCAGGGAGTTGCCCGCATGGGCGGCCTCGATGGTGTTGACGATGCTGTGCGCCATCGCCTCGTCGGCGAGGCCGGACTGGATGGCCAGCAGGTTGCCGAACACATCGCCCTCGTCGCCCACCACCGCCAGGTTCACGAAACTCAGGAACAGACCCGGGTCGCGGCGGCCGCGGCGGGCGTAGTGCTGCAGCAGCCGGGCGCGATGGTACCCGGGCAGGTCGCGCTGGAACGGGTTGAAGAGATGGTTGAAGTGGTGGTGCGTGTCGTCCGCCTGGCAGAGCGAGAAGCGGCGCTTGACGTCGAACCACAGGGCGTTGGTGTAGAGCACGTACCCCGAGCGCGGCATGATGTCCGCCCAGTCGCTGGCCTCGTTCTGCTGCAGCAGCCGGAAGTGCTGGTGCTCCTGCGCGAGCAGCCAGCCGATGGCCCGCTCGACGCCATCCGCCCAGCGGCCTGCGCCCACGGCGCCGTGGCGGCGCACGTGGTCCACCGCGATCAGCCACCAGAGCGTGGCGTCGATGCAGCCCAGGTACCAGAAGTCCGCATCGCGCCCTTCCGGGTCCACGTATTTGGGAATCTGCCCGTTGGGGGCCTGCTGCGAGGCCAGGGCGTCGAGGCTGGCCACGGCGCCCTCTTCCAGGGCGGGCACGCCGCTGCCGCACATCGCCATGACGCACATGGCCGCATCGCGCCCGAAGATGCGCGTGTAGCGCCGCGCCACCGCCGCCGCGGTGCGGCTCGCGGCCAGGATGCCGTGGGGCGTGAGGTTGCGTTCGAGCAGCGCGAGCGAAGCGTCCGAACAGGCATCGATCAGCGCGCGGGATGTTGCGTCGAGGGAATGGTCTGTCATGGGCATGCAATGGGCAGGCGGGCCGGAGCGGACGCATCGGGCCGGCACAGGGTCCATTGTGCAGCCGCACGCGGATGTGTCCAGCCCTCCCGCGTGTGCCCTGCCCGGCCGCGGGCCCTTCAGCAGACGCCGAAGGTGACGCCGCAGCCGCGCAGGTAGCGGCGGTAGGCGGAAGAAGCCTTGTCCGCGGCGGTGTGCAGTTCCGCCCGCAGGTCCAGGGGCAGGCGCCTGGGCTCCTGGGATTCGAGCACCGGCTGGTCCTGCGTGAAGATGGTGTGCTGGAAATCGCGCAGCTTGCTGTCCGGCGAATCGAAGTCCGCGACCGCCAGACGGAACCACACGCGGCTCGATTCCTGCGTGAGCGGGCAGATGTAGAGCGCGATGGACTCGCGCCAGCCCTCCACCGCGGTGGTGCCGGGTTCCGGCAGTTTGGTCAGCACGGCCGCGTACGGGCCGGTCACTTCGTAGGTGTATTCGACCTGCGCCGCCGTGGTGGAATGCAGGTTGGACTGGGGCTGCCAGGCCTTGCAACCGGTGGCCAGCAGGCCGGTCGGCGTCGGCTCCACCCGGTAGTCGTCGATGGCCGCGGCATCGCGCGCGCCCAGCCAGCCCTCGTGCACGAAGCCGAAGTGGGACATGTCGAGGAAGTTCTCGACGATGCGCGGCGCGCTGGCCGCCACGTCGTAGGGCCCGCAGTTGAGCTTGCGCAGGCGGGCGTCGTCTTCCGCGGCGAACGCCGGCAGGGCCGCATCGCCCGGGGCGAGCCGCACCCACACCAGGCCGTGGGCCTCCCGCACGCCGAAGCATTCCACGCGGTGCCCGGCCGGCGGCTGGAACTGCGGCAGCGCGGGCACATGGACGCAGTGGCCACCGCCCTCGAACTGCCAGCCGTGGTAGGGACACTCCAGCCGGCCGTCCTGCACGCGGCCGAGCGAGAGGCGCGCACCGCGGTGGGGACAGCGGTCGGGGAAGGCGTGCGGCAGGCCCGCGGCGTCGCGCCACAGGACGAGGGGCTGGTCCAGCAGCCGCGCCGCCAGGGGTGCGGCGCCGACCTCCTCGGCCAGGGCGACAGGGTGCCAGTGGTGGTGTTCGATCATCGTTGGAATGGATTGTCAGGCCAGCGCGCGCACGGAATTGCTCAGCGACCGCGCGCAGGCGATCAGGGCGGGCCCGAGGCGCCTCTCGGCCTCCTCGGGCGTCCAGCGGCTGGTGGGTGCCACGACGTGCACTGCCGCCACGGGCCGGCCGCGCCCGCCGACGACCGGTGCCGCCAGGGTCATGTCGCCCAGGAACAGCTCTTCGCGGTTGACCGCGTAGCCGCGCTGCCGGGCGAGCTGGAGCTGCTCCAGGATGGCGGATTCGTCGGTCAGCGTGTGGCGGGTGTGCGCCACGCGCTCGCCCTGCCGGATGAGCGCCAGCGCCTCGGCGTCCGGCAATGCGCCCAGGAAGGCCCGCCCCGAAGCGGTGCAGTACATGGGTATGCGGCTGCCGATGGGCATGTGCACCGGAACGAACTGGGCGCTGACGAAGCGCGCCACATAGACCATCTCCGCGCCATCGGCCTCGGTGAGGCAGGAGGTTTCCGTGGTGACGTTGGTGAGTTCGGACAGAAACGGATTGGCCAGGTCGATGAGCGGGTTGCCGGCCAGGTAGTTGAACCCGATGCGCAGCACGCGCGGCGTGAGTTCGTAGCGCCGCGTCTGCGGATGCTTGCGCACGTAGCCCAGCTGCTCGAGCGTATAGACCATGCGCTGCGCAGAACTGCGGTTGATGCCCGCCGCCTCGGCGACCTCGGCGAAGGTCATGCCCCGGCGCTGGGCACCGAAGGCGCACAGCACGTCCAGCCCTTTCTCCAGGGACTGGTTGAACAGGCGGCTGACGTCATCTTCGGAAGGGGTGGAAACCATGGTGGCCAGTATAGCCTCGCCGCCTTGAAAAATCGCATATCGATTTGTTTTTGGCGACTAGTAGTTTTTACCAATTTCAAATCGCTCATCATGAATCGATGATGGCACCGATCTTGCACCTCACCGCGACGTGCGGACCGGCACGCCCCAATGGCGTGCACGGCGCACATCCGTGGTCCATCCCGCCTTTCGTTCAAGGAGCCCCTGCATGCGTCCCCTCATCCGCCGCCTCCGCCACCTCACGTCCGGCCTGCTGGCCGCTGCCGCCGTCACGGCCGCCTGCGCACAGGGCGCCGCGCCCGCGAGCTACAACGTCGGCGCGACCGCCACCGGCATTCCCTTCACGTTCCTCGACATCAAGACCAACACCATCCAGGGCATGATGGTGGACACCGTGCAGGCGGTGGCGAAAGCCGGCGGCTTCACCGTGAACGTGCAGCAGACCGTGTTCTCGGCGCTAATTCCCTCGCTCACCGCGGGCAAGATCGACATCGTCTCGGCCGCCATGCTGAAGACGCCCGCCCGCCAGCAGGTGGTGGACTTCAGCGATCCGGTGTATTCCTACGGCGAGGGCCTGATCGTCAAGGCCGACGACGCCCGCGCCTACACCTCGCTGGACGACCTCAAGGGCGAGGTGGTCGGCGCGCAGGTGGGCACCGTGTTCCTCGACATGCTGCAGAAGAAAGGCATCTTCAAGGAAGTGCGCAGCTACGACTCGGTGGCCGACCTGACGCGCGACCTGGCCCTGGGCCGCATCAAGGCGGGCCTCGCGGACCAGCCCATCCTGGCCTACCAGATCCGCCAGAACACCTTCCAGGGCGTGAAGCTGGCCGAGGGCTACAAGCCGTCCAACGTGGGCGACGTGTGCCTGGTGGTGCGCAAGGGCGATGCCGAGACGCTGCAGCGCCTGAACAAGGCGATCGCAGCCGTCAAGGCCGACGGTACGCTCTCCCAGATCACGAAAAAGTGGGGTATCTGAGCCCCATGTCCCATTTTCTCCAGCATGCGCGCGACTTCCTGCCCATCCTGCTGCAGGGCGCGGTGGTCACGGTGCAGGTCACCGTGCTCGCTTTCCTGCTCAGCAGCGCCCTCGGGCTGTTGCTCGCGCTCGGCAAGCTCTCGTCCGTGCGCGCGGTGTCGCTCGCGGCCTCCACGTTCATCAACGTGATCCGCGGGCTGCCGATCATCGTGCAGCTGTTCTACATCTACTTCGTGCTGCCGGATTTCGGCGTGCAGCTCACGGCCTTCCAGGCCGGCGTGATCGGGCTGGGCATCGCGTACTCCGCCTACCAGGCGGAGAACTTCCGCGCCGGCATCGAGGCGGTGGACCCGGGCCAGCGCGAGGCGGCGCTGGCCATGGGCATGCGCCCCGCCCTGCTGATGCGGCGGGTGATCCTGCCGCAGGCCTTCCGCATCGCGCTGCCGCCCTACGGCAATACGCTGGTGATGATGCTGAAGGACTCGTCGCTGGTCTCCACCATCACGGTGGCCGAGATGACGCGCGCGGGCCAGCTCATCGCCTCGTCCACCTTCCAGAACATGACCGTCTATACCCTGGTGGCGCTGCTCTACCTCGCGATGAGCCTGCCCCTGGTGGCCTGCCTGCGGCGCCTGGAGCGCCGGCTGGGCGCGGGGAGCCGCCGATGATCGAGATCGAAGGCCTGCAGAAATCCTACGGCGCGCACCGCGTGCTGAAGGGCGTGAGCCTGCGCGTGGCGCGCGGCGAGGTGGTCTGCCTCATCGGGCCCTCGGGCTCGGGCAAATCCACCGTGCTGCGCTGCATCAACGGACTGGAGTCCTACCAGGGCGGCGAGGTGCGCGCCTTCGGCGAGCGCGTGGACCAGCGCGGCGCCGGCATCCACCTGCTGCGCCGCCGCATGGGCATGGTGTTCCAGCGCTTCAACCTCTTTCCCCACCGCACCGCGCTGGAGAACGTGATGGAAGGCCCCGTGCATGTGCTGGGCGTGCCCGCCACCCAGGCGCGCTCCGAGGCGCTGGCGCTGCTGGAGAAAGTGGGCCTGGCCGACAAGGGCGGGCACTACCCCGCGCAACTCTCGGGCGGGCAGCAGCAGCGCGTGGCGATCGCACGGGCCCTGGCGCTCAAGCCGGAGGCCATGCTGTTCGACGAGCCGACCTCCGCGCTGGATCCGGAACTGGTGGGCGACGTGCTCGGCGTGATGCGCACGCTGGCGGATGAAGGCATGACGATGGTGGTGGTGACGCACGAGATGGGGTTCGCGCGCGAGGTGGCCGACCGCGTGTGCTTCCTGCACGGCGGCACCATCGTGGAAGAAGGCCCTGCGGCACAGGTGCTGGGCGCGCCCAGGCATGCGCGCACGCAGGACTTCCTGCGCCGGGTGCTGCATGCGCCCGGCGGGAGCGGGGCATGAGCGGCGGCGCTTCGGTGCGCCCCGTCGGCACGCATCCCGGTGCGGATTCGCTCTGGGCCGCCACCGCGCCACCCGCGCCCGATGCGCCCCCGCTGCAGGGCCGGCAGACGGCGGACGTGCTGGTGGTGGGCGCGGGCTACACGGGCCTCTCGACCGCGCTGCACCTGGCCGCCAGCGGCGCGCGCGTGTGCGTGCTGGATGCGCACGGCATCGGCTGGGGCGCCTCGGGCCGCAACGGCGGGCAGGTCAACCCCAGTCTCAAGCACGACCCGGACGAGCTGGTGCGCATCTACGGCGCCGCCCGCGCAGAGCCGCTGATCCAGGCCGTGTCCGGATCGGCGGACCTGGTGTTCGAGCTCATCGCGCGCCACGGCATCGATTGCGCGCCGGTGCGCGCGGGCTGGCTGCAGGTGGGCTACACCGACCAGGCGGTGGCGGGCATGCACGCGCGCGCCCGGCAATGGGAGCGCCACGGCGTGCGCACCGCGATGCTGGACCGCGCCCAGGCGGCCGCGCGCATCGGCAGCCCGGCCTTCGCGGGCGGCTGGTGGGACGGGCGCGCGGGGGCCGTGCAGCCGCTGGCCTATGCGCGCGGGCTGGCGCGCGCCGCGCAGGCCCTGGGCGTGCAGTTGCACGGCGGCTCGCCGGTGGCGAAGCTCGAGCGCCAGGGCGCGCGCTGGGTGGCCACCACGGCCGCGGGCCACGGCGTGGAGGCCGGCCAGGTCGTGCTGGCCACCAACGGTTATACCGACGGCCTGTGGCCGGGCCTCGCCCGGACGGTGCTGGCGGCCAACAGCTTCATCGTTGCCACGCAGCCGCTCGGGGCGCGCGGCGATGCGATCCTGCCGGGCGGAGAGACCGGCTCCACCTCGCAGCGGCTGCTGCTGTACTTCCGCAAGGATGCGCAGGGCCGGCTGCTGATGGGCGGGCGCGGCCACTTCACGGACCCCGCGGGTGCGGCGGATTTCGCGCACCTGGAGCGGGCCACGGCGCTCATGTTCCCGGACCTGGGCCGGCTGGAGTATGCGTACCGCTGGGCCGGCCGCATCGCGGTCACACGCGACTTCATGCCCCACCTGCACCAGCCCGCGCCCGGCGTCACCCTGGCGCTCGGCTACAACGGCCGCGGCGTGGCACTCGCCACGAGCATGGGGCGGGAGGTGGCGGCCCTGGTGGGTGGCGGCGCGCCGGAGCGCTGTCCCTACCCCGTCACGCCCATCCAGCCCATCCCCCTGCACGGACTGCAGCGGTTCTACGTGGCGGCGGGCGTGGCGTGGTACAGCCTGCTGGACCGGCTGAATACCTGAGCCCACGGCCGCTCCGGCGGTCCGGCTCCCGCCCCGCTGCAGACATCGCGTTCCGCACCATGGCAGCGCGCGGCCGGCACGCGGGGCGCGCACGCCGCAGAATCGGGCCATGAATCTGCGACAGATCGAAGCCTTCCGGGCCGTGATGGTGACCGGGTCCGTCAGCGGTGCGGCGCGCCTGCTCCACGTGTCCGTGCCCGCCATCAGCCGGCTGCTGTCGCATACCGAGAGCCGGCTGGGCTTCGCGCTGTTCGAGCGCGTCAAGGGGCGGCTGCATCCCACGGCAGAGGCCCGGCGGCTGTACGTGGAGGTCGAGCAGGTGCACGGCGGCGTGCAGCGCATCGGCAGCCTGACGCGGGAGCTGGCCGTGCGGCGCCGGGGCTTCGTAAGCATTCTGTCGAGCCCCAGCCTCGGGCAGATGATCGTGCCGCTGGCGATCGCCCAGCTGCGCACGGCGCTGCCGGACGTGCAGGTGCATTTCCACTGCCTCACGCACGAGGCGCTGAAAGCGCGCATCCTCCAGCAGCGGGCCGACCTGGGCATTTCCACCTTCCCGGTGGACCACCCGAACCTGGCGACGCGGCCGCTGGCCAGCAGCCGGCTCATGTTGATCTGCCCGCGCAGCCATCCGCTCGCCGCCTGCGAGGAAGTAGGCACGGAAGAGCTGTTGCCGCACGAGTTCATCGGCTATCCGCACGGCTCGCCGCTGGGCCTGCGCATCGACCAGATGTTCGCGGCCTGCGATGCGACGCCGCGCTTCAGCGTCGAAGTCACCTCGCCCCAGTACGCCTGCGCGCTGGTACATGCGGGCGCGGGGGCCGCGCTGGTGGACGAGTATTCGCTGCAGGGCTGGCTGGAGTCGCGCTTCAGGGTGATCCCCGTGCGGGGCGCGCAGCCCATCGTGGCCGACCTCGTGCACCTGCAGAGCGAACCGCTCTCGCCCGCGGCCCACGCGCTGCTGCGCGCGCTGCACAGCGTGCTGCTGCAGTGCGGCCTGGCACTGCCTTTTCCGGACGAGGGCGGCGCGCCCGGTTGAAGTCCGCCGCGTGGTGCGGGCCGCACCGCACCATGGTGGCGTGCGGGCGGGTTTTCACGCTCCCCGCCGGTGCATGGCCCGCCCGTGCGCACCGCGAGGATGCGAAGGTTTAACACCCGGTTAAACCTGGGCCACAAAGCGTCATTCGACGCTCCGGACGCCGCTTCGAATAATCGGTTGCATCACCCCTGCTGCAACGAAGAGAAGAAGGTTTCCATGACATCGCGCCCCGCCCCTGCCCGCCGTTTCCTCGACCTGGCCGTCGCCCAGATGGGCCCCGTCCACCTGGCCGACAGCCGGCCCTCGGTCGTGGCGCGCCTGGTCGCGATGCTGCGCGAGGCGCACGGCCGCGGCGCGCGATTCGTGGTGTTTCCCGAACTGGCGCTGACCACCTTCTTCCCGCGCTACTGGATGCCGGAAGCGGAGGCGCACGAGCGCTTCTTCGAGCGCAGCCTGCCCGGGCCCCAGACACAGCCGCTGTTCGACGAGGCGCGCCGGCTCGGCGTGGGCTTCTACCTCGGGTATGCGGAACTGACCGCCGAGGGGCGCGGCTTCAATTCGGCCGTGATCGTCGGGCAGGACGGCGCCATCCGGGGTCGCTACCGCAAGATCCACCTGCCCGGCCACGCGGACCACAAGCCCGAGGCGCCCTTCCAGCACCTGGAGAAGAAGTTCTTCGAGGTGGGAGACCTGGGCTTCCGCGCTTTCGACACCGACGGCGTGCGCATGGGCATGTGCCTGTGCAACGACCGCCGCTGGCCCGAAACCTACCGCGTGATGGCGCTGCAGGGCGCGGAGGTGGTGGTCCTCGGCTACAACACGCCCTCGGTCAACATCCACTGGGACGAGCCGGCCCACCTGCGCACCACCACGCACCTCATCTCCCTGCAGGCCAACGCCTACCAGAACGGCATCTGGGTGGCCGCGGCCGCCAAGTGCGGGTCCGAGGACGGGCACCACATGATCGGCAGCTCGGTCATCGTCGCGCCCAGCGGCGAGATCGTCGCGCGCACCACCAGCGAAGAGGACGAGGTGATCTGCGTGCGCGCCGACCTGTCGCTCGGCGAGCACTTCCGCGAGCACGTCTTCAATTTCGCGAAGCACCGCCGCCCCGAGCACTACCGCCTGATCGTCGAGCGCACTGGCGCGGGCGATCCGCTCCCCTGAGCCAGCGAAGCCGCTGAACCGCCCCACCCGCCCCTCTGAGAAAGCCCACCATGATGCATCGCATGCTGTCCCGCACCCTCACGCTCCTCGCCTCGGCCGCCTGCCTGTCGGCGGCCTCCCTGCCCGCGCAGGCCGCGTGGCCCGAGAAGCCCATCACCTTCGTCGTGCCCTCGGCCGCCGGCGGCTCGCCCGACGTGCTGTCGCGGCTCGTGACCAGCGAGCTCTCCAAGACGCTGGGCGTGCCGGTGGTGATAGACAACCGGCCCGGCGCCGCCGGCAACATCGGCATCATGCAGATCAAGAGCCGGCCGGCAGACGGCTACACCATCGGCTACGGCAACGTGAACACGCTGGCCGTGAACCGCACCCTGTTCAGGAAACTGCCCTACGACGTGGACCGCGACCTGGTGCCGGTGGCCCACGCGTTCGACCTCTACAACGTGCTGATCGTCCCCAAGGAATCGCCCATCCAGGATGTGGCCGGCCTGGTCGCCGCAGCACGCAAGGCGCCCGGCAAGCTGTCGTTCGGTGCTCCCGGCGTGGGCACCACCGGCCACATGGGCGGCGAGCTGTTCCGCAGCATGGCCGGCATCGACGTGCTCTTCGTGCCTTACAACGGCGGCCCGGCCGCGCTGCAGGACCTGATGGGCGGGCGCATCGACTACCTGTTCGCCAACTCGTCCGAAGTCGGCCCGCTCGTGGCTGCCGGCAAGGTGCGCGCGCTGGCCGTGAGCAGCGCGAAGCGCATCGCCCTGCTGCCCAACGTGCCCACGCTGGACGAGTCCGGCGTGAAGGGCTACGAGACGGTGGCCTGGGGCGGCGTGGTCGCGCCGCACGGCACGCCGCCCGAGATCGTCGCCAAGCTGAATGCCGCGATCAACGCCGCGCTGGCCACGCCCGCCGTGCGCGAAGGCCTGGCCAAGCTCGGCGCCGTTCCCGCCGGCGGCACGCCCGCCGACTTCCAGCGCACCATCGACCGCGAGACGAAGCGCTGGGGCGAGCTGATCGAGCGCAACAAGATCGAGAAGCTCGACTGATGGCCGGGTCCGCCATCATCCCGGGCACCGCTGCGGCAGCCCCGGACGCACGCCTGCTGCTGCGCGGCGGCCTGCTCATCGACGGCAGCGGCGCGGAGCCGCGCCCCGCCGACCTGCTGGTCGAGGGCGAGACGATCGCCGCCGTGCTGGAGCCGGGCACCGGCGCGGCCGGCCCGCACACGGTGATCGACATCGCCGGCCGGGTCATCGCTCCCGGCTTCATCGATTCGCACACCCACGACGACGGCTACCTGCTGGCCCACCCCGAGATGGTGCCCAAGGTCTCGCAGGGCGTGACCACGGTGGTGACCGGCAACTGCGGCATCAGCCTTGCTCCCGTGCCACCCGGCCGCGCCCTGCCGCAGCCGCTCGACCTGCTCGGCCCGCCCGATCTCTTCCGCTACCCCGATTTCCACGCGTGGATGCAGGCGCTGCGCGATGCGCCCGCTGCGGTCAACGTGATCCCCCTGGTGGGGCATGCCAGCCTGCGCGTGAGCGCGATGGACGACCTGCAGCGCACCGCGACGGCGGAGGAATCCGCCCGCATGGCCGGCCTGCTGGAGGAAGCGCTGGAGGCCGGCGCGTTCGGCCTGTCCACCGGTACCTTCTACCCGCCCGCGCAGCACGCCACCACGCAGGAAATCATCGACATCGGCGAGGCCATGCGCGGCCGCGCCGGCATGGTCTATGCCACCCACCTGCGCGACGAATCCGACCACATCGACGAAGCGATCGAGGAAGCGCTGGACATCGGCCGCGCGCTGGGCGCCCGCGTCGTGTTCTCGCACCACAAGCTGGCCGGAGAACGCAACCACGGCCGCTCGGTGGAGACGCTCGCGCGCATCGACCGGGCCGGCCTGCTGCAGCCCGTCTGCCTCGACTGCCATCCCTATCCCGCCACCTCCACCATGCTGCGCCTGGACCGCGTGCGGCTGGCGCGCCGCACGCTCATCGCCTGGTCGCGCGGCGAGCCGTCCGCCCAGGGACGCGACTATGCGGACCTGCAGCGCGAATGGGACCTGGACGACGACGCCATGCTGCAGCGGCTCGCGCCCGCGGGGGCGATCTATTTCCTGATGGACGAGCGCGACGTGGAGCGCATCCTGGCGCACCCGCGCACCATGGTCGGCTCCGACGGCCTGCCCTTCGATCCGCATCCGCACCCGCGCCAGTGGGGCACCTTCACGCGGGTGCTCTCGCGGCTGGTGCGCGAACAGGGCCTGCTGACGCTGGAGGCGGCCATCCACAAGATGACGGGCCTCGCCGCGGAGAACTACGGCCTCGCCGACCGGGGGCTGCTGCGCGCCGGCTGGAAAGCGGATTTCGTGGTGTTCGATGCGGCCCAGGTGCAGGACGTGGCCACCTTCGACCAACCGGTGCAGGCCAGCCGCGGCATCGAGGGGGTGTGGGTCAACGGCCGGCGGGTCTGGGACGGCAGGGAGCCGACGGGGCAGCGGCCGGGTCGGGTGCTGGAGCGCTGACAAAAAAGGGCCGCCCATGGGCGGCCCTTTCGCCATCGGGGCGAACCCCGCGGATCACTTCTTGTCGCCGCCCGGCACCGTGCCTTCCACGCCCTTGACGTAGAAGTTGATGCCCGAGAGGAACTTGTCGTCGGCGACCACGTCCTTGGCGAGCAGTTCCTTGCCGTCCTGGCCGAGGATCGGTCCCTTCCAGATCGCGAACGAACCGTCCTTCAGGCCGGCCTTGACCTGGTCCACCTTGGCCTTGGTCTCGGCGGGAACGTCGTCGGCGATGGAGACGAGGTCGATCGCGCCTTCCTTCACGCCCCACCAGCTCTGGCCCGTGGCCCACTTGCCTTCCAGCACGTCGCGGGTGGCCTTGATGTAGTAAGGGCCCCAGTTGATGACGGCGGAACCCAGGTGGGCCTTGGGACCGTAGGCGGTCATGTCGGAATCCCAGCCGAAGGCGCGCTTGCCCTTTTCCTGGGCGGTCTTGAGCACCGCGGGCGAATCGGTGTTCTGGAACAGCACGTCGGCGCCGCCGTTGATCAGCGAGGTGGCGGCCTCGGTTTCCTTCGGCGGGCTGAACCATTCGTTCACCCACACCACCTTGGTCTTGATCTTCGGGTTGACCGACTGCGCGCCCAGCGTGAAGCTGTTGATGTTGCGGATCACCTCGGGGATCGGCACCGAGCCGACCACGCCCAGCGTGTTGGTCTTGGTCATGGCGCCCGCGATCACGCCGGCCATGTAGGCACCTTCGTAGGTGCGGCTGTCGTACGTGCGCACGTTGGGCGCGGTCTTGTAGCCGGTGGCGTGCTCGAACTTCACGTCCGGGAAATCGGGGGCGATCTTCTGGATCGTCTCCATGTAGCCGAAGGTGGTGCCGAAGATCAGCTTGTTGCCCTGGCCGGCCATGTCGCGCAGCACGCGCTCGGCATCGGCCGATTCGGGCACGCTCTCGACGAAGCTGGTGACGACCTTGTCGCCGAATTCCTTCTCGATGGCCTTGCGGCCGTTGTCGTGCGCGAACGACCAGCCGCCGTCGCCCACCGGGCCGACATAGGCGAACGCGATCTTCAGCGGCTCGGCCTTGGCGGGGGCAGCGGGAGCCGAGGCAGCGGGCGCGGACGCTGCCACCGGTGCCGGCTCGTCCTTCTTGCCGCAGCCCGAGAGCGCGGCGGCGGCCAGGGCGGAAAGCGCGGCGGCCTTCATCAGCGAGCGCTTGTGCAGATCGGTCATGTCGAATGTCCTTCCAGGGAAAACAGGTGAGAGAAGAAATCGGAAACGTTTGGAAACGGCAATGATGGCACGGCGCGGCGCCCCGGTCAGCCCCCGGGATGGAACGGCTTGCCCAGCGAGGCGGGCATGTTCGCGCGGATCCAGGCCGGATTGCGCGAGATCAGCGCCAGCACCACGATGGTTGCCACGTACGGCAGCATGCTCAGGAGCTGGCTGGCCACCTGCACGCCCGTGGCCTGCAGGTGGAACTGCAGCATCGTCACGCCGCCGAACAGATAGGCTCCAAGCAACACCCGTGCCGGGCGCCAGGTGGCGAAGGTGGTGAGCGCCAGCGCGATCCAGCCGCGGCCGGCCACCATGCCCTCGACCCAGAGCGGCGTATAGACCGTGGAGATGTAGGCGCCCGACAGGCCGCACAGCGCGCCGCCCGCCACCACCGCCGCGAAGCGGATGCGGCGCACCGGGTAGCCGAGCGCGTGGGCGGACTCGGGCGATTCGCCCACCGAGCGCAGCACCAGCCCCGCGCGAGAGCGGTAGAGGAACCAGGCCAGGCCCGCGGTGAGCGCCATCGCGCCGTACACCAGCGGATGCTGGCGGAACAGCGCCGGCCCGACCAGCGGCAGGTCGCCCAGCACCGGCAGCGCGTACTGCGGCAGCGTGGGCAGCTTGGCCTGCACGTACTGGATGCCGGCGAAGGCGGAGAAGCCCGCGCCGAACAGGCTGAGGGCCAGCCCCGTGGCGTACTGGTTGGTGTTGAGCCAGATGACCAGCACGCCGAAGACGGCGGCAAGCAGCGCCCCGGCGCCCATGCCGGCCGCGAAGCCCGCCCAGGTGCTGCCGGTGTGCACGGCCGTGGCGAAGCCCGCGATGGCGGCGCAGAGCATGATGCCCTCGGCGCCGAGGTTCACGATGCCCGCCTTCTCGTTGATGAGCAGCCCGAGCGCGGCGAGCGCCAGCACGGTGCCGGCGCTGAGCGTGGAGCCCAGCAGCAGTGCGTAGGCTTCCATCACGCGGCTCCTTTCCGGGCCGGCGCGCCGACCCAGCGCACGCGGTAGGCGATCAGCGTGTCGCAGGCCAGCAGCGTGAACAGCAGCAGGCCCTGGAACACGCCCGTGAGCGATTTCGGCAGCCCGAGGCGCGACTGGGCGAGCTCACCGCCGATGTAGAACATGCTCATGAGCAGCGCGGAGAACACCATGCCCACCGGATGCAGGCGCCCCACGAAGGCCACGATGATGGCCGCGAAGCCGTAGCCCGCCGGCACGTAGGGCGTGAGCTGGCCCAGGGGACCGGCCACTTCCAGCGCGCCCGCCAGGCCGGCCGCGCCCCCGGAGATGAGCAGCGCCGTCCACAGCGCACGGCGCGACGAGAAGCCGGCATAGCGCGCGGCGGCCGGGGCGAGCCCGCCCACCTGCTGGGCGAAGCCGGCCCGCGTGCGGAACAGGAACACCCACAGCGCCGCGGCGGCGGCCAGCGCGATCGGCAGGCCGATGGTCACGCGCGAGCCCTGCATCAGGCGCGGGATCTGCGTCACCCGCTCGAAGGTGCGGGTCTGCGGGAAGTTGTAGCCCATCGGGTCCTTCCACGGGCCATAGACGAGGTAGCCCAGCACCAGCGTGGCCACGTAGACCAGCATCAGGCTGACCAGGATCTCGTTGGCGTTGAAGCGGTCGCGCAGCAGCGCGGTGATGCCGGCCCAGCACATGCCGCCCAGCACGCCGGCCACCAGAATGGCCGGCACGATCCACGGCCCGGTGGTCTTGTCCGCCAGCAGCGCGATGCCGCCCGCGGCCACGGCGCCGATCACGAACTGGCCTTCCGCGCCGATGTTCCACACGTTGGAGCGGAAGCACACGGCCAGCCCCAGCGCGATCAGCAGCAGCGGCGTGGCCTTGACCATCAGTTCGCCGATCGCGTATTGCGTCTTGACCGGCTCCCAGAAGAACACCTGCAGGCCGCGCACCGGGTCCTTGCCCAGGGCGGCGAACAGCAGGACGCCGATCAGCACGGTGAAGGCCAGCGCGAGCAGCGGCGAGCCATAGGTCCACAGGCGCGAGGCCTGCGGACGCGGTTCAAGCTTGAGCATGCACGCCCTCCGGATGGTCTTCGCTTTCCCGGCGGCCCAGGTGCGCCTGCACGTCGGCGTTCCACAGGCCGCTCATCCATTCTCCGATGCGCTCCACCGTGGCGTCGGCCCGGTCGATGGAGGGCGACAGATGCCCCTTGGCGATCACGTGCAGGCGGTCGGAGATCTCGAACAGCTCGTCCAGCTCCTCGCTCAGCACCAGCACCGCGCAGCCCGCGTCGCGCAGCGCCAGGATCTCGCCGCGGATCTGCGCAGCCGCGCCCACGTCCACGCCCCAGGTGGGCTGCGAGACGATCAGCAGCTTCGGGCCGGCGTCGATCTCGCGGCCCACGATGAATTTCTGCAGGTTGCCGCCGGAGAGCGACTTCGCCGCCGCCTGCGGGCCTCCGGCCTTCACCTGGAAGCGCTCGATGATGCGGCGCGCCTGCGCGGCCAGCGCGCCGGTGCGCACCCAGCCGCCCGAGCCGACGCAGTCGGAGCGCGTGAGCAGCAGGTTGTCGGCCAGGCCCATGGTGGGCACGGCGCCGCGGCCCAGGCGTTCCTCGGGCACGAAATGCAGGCCCAGCGCACGGCGTGCGCGCGGGCCCATGCGGCCCGCGGGGCGGCCCGCCACGCGCACCATGGCCGGTGCGGCGCGCGTGTCCTCTCCCGAGAGCGCGTAGAGCAGTTCCTTCTGGCCGTTGCCCGACACGCCGGCGATGCCGACCACCTCGCCGGCCCGCACGGAAAAGCCGATGTCGATCAGCTCCACGCCGAACGGGTCCTCCCGCTGCAGGCTGAGGCCTTCGACCTCCAGCACGGCGTCGCCCGTGCGCGCGGGCCGGTGCTGCAGGGCCGGCGGCTCCGCGCCGATCATGAGCCGCGACAGCGAGGCGTTCGACTCCTCGGAGGGATTGCACACGCCCGTCACCTTGCCGCCGCGCAGCACCGTGCACGCCGTGCACAGCGCGCGGATCTCGTGCAGCTTGTGGCTGATGTAGAGGATGCTGCAGCCCTCGGCGCTCAGCTGGCGCAGCACCACGAAAAGCTTTTCCACCGCCTGGGGCGTGAGCACCGACGTGGGCTCGTCCAGGATCAGCAGGCGCGGCGAGGTGAGCAGCGCGCGGATGATCTCCACCCGCTGCATCTCGCCCACCGACAGCGTGTGCACCGGGCGCAGCGGATCGATGTCCAGGCCGTATTGCGCCGCGGTGTCGCGGATGCGACGCGTGACCTCGGCCAGCGCCAGTCCCTTGTCCAGCCCCAGCCACACGTTCTCGGCCACCGTGAGGGTGTCGAACAGGCTGAAATGCTGGAACACCATGGCGATGCCCAGTTGGCGCGCCTCCTGCGGGTTGCGGATGGACACGGGCCGGCCGTCGAACCACACCGCGCCCTCGTCGGGCTTGACCGATCCGTAGATGATCTTCATCAGCGTGGACTTGCCGGCACCGTTCTCGCCGAGCACCGCATGCACCTCGCCGGGCTGCACGGTGAGCGACACGCCGCTGTTGGCCACCACGGCCGGGTAGCGCTTGGTGATGCCCGACAGCTGCAGGCGCGGCGGCGCACCGGTGGCAGCTGGCGGGGAGGGGGGAGCATTCATGCGGACGATTGTCTCTTGGATTGAATCGGGCGGCGCAGAAAGAAGAGCGCCCCACGGGACCATGCAAGCCCCGTGCCGTGCCGGTGCGCGGAACGCCCCTCCGGCGCCCTCTATCATCCGAAGAGTTCCTCCGGCCTTCATCCGGCCTTTCACCGACGACGCCATGGTTCCTTCTCTGTACCGCGGTGCCCTGGTGCACCGCTTCGTCCTGTGCGCGGCCCTGGGTGCCGTAGCCGTTCACGCAGGCCCTGCTCCCGGCCCGGACCTGCCCCCTGCCCAGGCAGACCAGCGCCGCACGGAAGCCCGCGCCTACCCCCACGCGCTCGGCCCGGTCCAGGGCATCCGGATCCGCAGCACACGCTACTTCGATGCCGACAACCGGCCCTGCGCCGCGCCGCCACCGAAGTCACGCGCGGTCACGCCCCGCCATGTGCGGACGTTCCTGCGCAAGGCCGTCCCGGTGTCGCAGATCGACGTGATGAACTATTACGGCGCCTTCGGCGAATGCATGAGCGACTGGGTGGACGTGTCGTTCGCCGATGGACGGCGCGTGCGGATGACCTTCGCGGCAGACAGCGGCGTGGCCTACCTTGCGCCCCTGGTGGACGGGAAGGAGGGCGAGGTGTATTTCTACGTCTGCGAGGACTGCGGCCGCTAGCGGGAGTGCGGGCGCTGGCATCGAATTTGCGGTGGCAGGCGGCGCCGGGACCGGTTACGCTTCGAGTCCATGGCCCCCTTGCCCCCGTCCGGTTGCCGGACGCCGGGCCCGCCCCAGAAAGCCCGCGAATGAACGCTGCCTCCCGACCGATCCGCTTCCTCCGCCGCGGCCAGCCCGTGACGCTGGCCCATGTTCCGCCCGACCGCACGCTGCTGGAAGTGCTGCGCGAGGACCTGGGCGACTGCGGCACCAAGGAGGGCTGCGGCGAGGGCGACTGCGGCGCCTGCACCGTGGTGCTGGGCTCGGAGGAAGGGGGCCGGCTGCGCCTGCGGGCCGTGAACAGCTGCATCCGCCTCGCACACGCGATCGACGGCATGGCGCTGTGGACGGTGGAAGACCTCGCGCAGGATCCGCTCATCCAGCGCGACGCGCCCGCACCGCTGCATCCCGCGCAGGAAGCCATGGTGCAGTGCCACGGGTCGCAGTGCGGCTTCTGCACGCCGGGCTTCGTGATGAGCCTGTTCGGCATGTACCAGAACCATGTCTGCCAGGGCCGCGCCGTCACGCGCGAGATGGCCGTGGCGGAGCTTTCGGGCAACCTGTGCCGTTGCACCGGCTACCGCCCGATCCTGGACGCCGCCGTGCGGATGGCCGAACTGCCGGCCCAGCCGGTGGACGAAGGCGCGGTGCTGGAGCGGCTGCGGGAGCTGCGGAACCCGGTGGCGGCACCCCAGGACGGCACGCCCGGCTATCTGGCGCCGGAGACGCTCGCCGGACTGCTGGCAGCTCGTGCCGCGCATCCCGATGCACAAATCGTCGCGGGCACCACCGACGTGGGCCTGTGGATCACCAAGCAGCACCGCCGCTTCGAGCGCGTGCTGGACGTCACCCGGGCCGAGGAACTGCGGCGCATCGATGCCGCGGACGGCCACCTTTCCATCGGCGCGGCGGCCACGCTGGACGACGCCTTCGCCGCGCTGGCCGCGCACTGGCCGGCGCTGCGGCGCTTCGCCGAGCGCTTCGCCGGGCTGCCGGTGCGCAATGCGGGCACGCTGGGCGGCAACGTCGCCAACGGCTCGCCCATCGGCGATTCGATGCCGGTGCTGATCGCGCTCGGCGCGCGCATCGTGCTGGCCAGCGTGCGCGGCGAGCGCAGCCTGCCGCTGGAGGACTTCTATACGGGCTACCGCCGCAACCTGCTGGCTCCGGACGAGATCGTCGCGCGCATCGACGTGCCCCTGCCCGCGCCGGGCGACCGGCTGGCCGCCTACAAGGTGTCCAAGCGCTTCGACGACGACATCTCCGCCGTCTGCCTGGCCGTGCTGCTCACGGTGCGGGACGGCGCCGTGCAATCGGCCCGCATCGGCGCGGGCGGCGTGGCCGCGGTGCCGGCGCGCGCACGCGGCGCCGAGGCGGCGCTCGCCGGCCAGCCCTGGAGCGAGGCGGCCGCGCTGCGCGCGGGCGAGGCCCTGCAGGCGGAGTTCACTCCCATATCCGACATGCGCGCCAGCGGTGCCTACCGGCGCGCCGTGCTGGCCTCGCTGATGCGGCGCTGCTGGCTGGAGAGCCCGGAGCATCCCGGAGGGCTTGGCGCCCTTACCGTATCGCTCGAACAGCTCGTGCCGGTGGCACAGGCGCAGGCGGAGGAACAGGCATGAACCGCCGCGACGACACCCTGCCCGCCAGCACCGCCCCCGAAGGCCCCCTGAGCCGCGACGCGGATGCGGACCCGGTGGCCGTCCGCGCCGACGCGGAAGGCGCGGCCGGCCCGATGGCCGGCGAAGCCCCGCCGCCCGGCCTGGACGGCACGCCGCGCAGCGCACGCCGCGCCGTGGGCGCCTCCCCCATCCACGAAAGCGCCCGCGCCCAGGTGGCGGGCACGGCGCAGTACATCGACGACCTGCCCGAATGGAAGGGCACGCTGCACGCGGCGCCCATCCTCTCGCCCGTGGCGCACGGCCGCCTGCGCGGCGTGGATGCCGCGGCGGCCCGCGCCCTGGCCGGCGTGCGCGACGTCGTGCTGGCGGCCGACGTGCCGGGCGATCCGGTGCTCGCCGCCTTCGCGCACGACGAGCCGGTGTTCGCCCGGGACACGGTGCAGTTCGCGGGCCAGGTGGTCGGCCTCGTGCTGGCCGACACCGTGGCGCAGGCGCGGCGCGCCGCGCGGCGGGTCCAGCTGGACATCGAGGAACTGCCGCCCGTGCTTTCAGTGCACGAGGCGCTGGCACAGGAGAGCTACGTGCTGCCGCCCGTCACCGTGCGCCGCGGCGATGCGGCCGCGGCCCTGGCCGCGGCGCAGCACCGCCTGCAGGGCACGCTCGAAGTGGGCGGCCAGGAGCATTTCTACCTGGAAGGCCAGATCGCCTACGTCCTGCCGCAGGAGCAGGGCCAGTGGCAGGTGCATTCGAGCACCCAGCACCCGGGCGAGGTACAGCACTGGGTGGCGCACGCGCTGGGCATCGACAGCCACCGCGTCACCGTGTCCTGCCGCCGCATGGGCGGAGGCTTCGGCGGCAAGGAGACGCAGGCCGGTCACCTGGCCGTCTGGGCCGCCGTGGCCGCGCGCAAGGCCGGGCGCCCCGTGAAGCTGCGCCTGGACCGCGACGACGACTTCATGGTCACGGGCAAGCGCCACCCCTTCGCCTACGACTGGGACGTGGGCTTCGACAATGACGGCCGCATCCAGGGCCTGCGGCTGCGCATGGCCGTGAACTGCGGCTTCTCCGCAGACCTCTCCGGCCCGGTGGCCGACCGCGCCGTCTTCCATTGCGACAACGCGTACTTCCTCGAGAACGTGGAGATCGCCTCCTACCGCTGCAAGACGAATTTGCAGAGCCACACCGCGTTCCGCGGCTTCGGCGGGCCGCAGGGGGTGATCGCCATCGAGACCATCCTCGGCGACATCGCGCGCGCTCTCGGCCGCGATCCGCTGGACGTGCGCATGGCCAACCTCTACGGGCTGGAGGACCGCAACGTCACGCACTACCAGATGGCCGTGGAAGACAACATCCTGCCCGACCTGCTGCCGCGGCTGGAGCAGTCCTCGCAGTACCGCCAGCGGCGCGAGGCCGTGGCGGCCTGGAACGCCCGCCACCCGACGCTCAAGCGCGGTGTGTCCATCACGCCGGTGAAGTTCGGCATCAGCTTCACGGCCACGCTCTTCAACCAGGCCGGCGCGCTGGTCCACGTCTATACCGACGGCAGCGTGCAGGTGAACCACGGCGGCACGGAGATGGGCCAGGGACTGCACACCAAGGTGGCGCAGATCGTGGCCGACGAACTCGGCGTACCACTGGACCGCGTGCTGGTCACCGCGAGCGACACCAGCAAGGTGCCCAATGCCAGCGCCACCGCGGCATCCAGCGGCACCGACCTCAACGGCCGGGCAGCGCAGTTCGCCGCGCGCCACGTGCGCGACAACCTCGCGGCCTTCGTCGCGGGCCTGGACCACTGCGGCGCGGGCGCGGTGCATTTCGAGAACGGCCGGATCACCTCGCCGACACGCACGCATGCGTGGCGCGACGTGGTGCAGGCCGCCTACGCCAACCGCATCCAGCTCTGGAGCGACGGCTTCTACCGCACGCCCAAGATCCACTACGACAAGACGACGCTCACCGGGCGCCCGTTCTACTACTTCGCCTACGGCGCGGCCTGCACCGAGGTGGCGATCGACACGCTCACCGGCGAGAGCCGCGTGCTGGCGGTGGACATCCTCCACGACGCGGGCCGCAGCATCAACCCCGCCATCGACATCGGCCAGATCGAAGGCGGCTTCGTGCAGGGCATGGGCTGGCTCACCACCGAGCAGCTCGTCTGGGACGGCCAGGGCCGGCTCGCCACGCACGCGCCCAGCACCTACAAGATCCCGGCCACGGGCGACATCCCGGCCCACTTCCGGGTGGACCTGTGGCACGAGGCCAACCGCGAGGACAACGTGGGCGGCAGCAAGGCCGTGGGCGAGCCGCCCTTCATGCTGGCCGTGAGCGTCTATGAAGCGCTGCGCGATGCCGTGGCAGCGGCGCACGCGGATGCATCGAAGGGCGTTTCGCCGGACGGGCCGGTGCGCCTGGTGGCGCCGGCCACCGCCGAGAACGTGCTGCGCGCGATCGGTGGCGTGGCGGACTGACCGGGGCGCGATCCCTCAGGGAGCCGCCGGGCCGGCGCGCCTTGCGGAACGCAGCTGCCAGGCCCGGGCCTCCGCCTCCCGGCCATGGATCTGCAAGTAGATGCCATAGGTCCGCTGCGCGGCGCTTTCGCCGCGCTCCGCACGCTCGCGCACCTGCATCAGGCACAGGCCATGCAGCGTGGCTGCTTCCTGCCGGGGGCAGGTGCGGGCACTGTCGATCCACCACCAGCCCGTCCACGCCCCGAACACCGACAGGAAGGTGATCAGGAACTTCGCGCCACTGCCGCACCGCAGCCACCACGCCGCCATGTCAGCGGTCCAGCGCATCCAGGTCCACCTGGCGCACCGGCATGAACTCGCGGATCGTATCGGCGATGGGCGGTGGATGGGCGACATCCTGGGCGCACAGCGCCAGGTTCGACCGGATGGCCTGCCGCGTCGCCGGAGCGACGCGGTGGCCGGTGTCCCGGGCTGCACGCAGGTAGTGCCCCAGCGAGAGATGGGCGCACTGGGTGAGCAGCGGAATCTGCGCTGCTGCCTTGTCCAGGTCGAACGCACCGCAGCGCCGGTAGGTGTAGAGCTGCAGCAGCCGCAGGTGGGCATCGGGGCTGTCCGCCGCCACGCGCTGCATGATGGCCTCGACCGTGCGCGCCTCGAAGCCGGGTACGCGGTCGCAATAGCCGATCATGTTGTCGTGCAGCTCAACCCCTTTCCTGGCGCCGTGCATGGCGCGAAGCTGCCAGCCGTTCCCCTCCTGCTTCCGATCTTCCCCTTCCAGATAATTGCCGTAGATCCATTGGGCCAGCACCTCGCCCTGCTCGGCACTGTCACGGATCTGGATCAGGCAAATGCCACGCAACGTGAATTCGTCCTGGCGATCACAACGCGCGCTGTCGGCCCACCACCATGCCGTCCAGGCGCCTGCCAGCATGAGCAAGGCCAGGAGCGGCTTGGTGGTCAGAAAGTATCTCCTCCACCTAACAGGCTCTGCAGGCTCCTCCCGAAGCCAGTACGCAAGCGACATTCTTTTGATTCCTCCCCGTGGCGCACGCCCCGGCAGCGATGCTGCCGGCTCCCTGGAAGCGCCGGAACGGGCGCCCGGCGTGCGGCACGCACTATGCCCGACGGAAGCGCCATTGCCGATGCCGCAGCCGCCCGTGTTCCGAAGAACAGAATGTTTCCACAGCCGTCATGGACAGGACGGCCGCTACGCGGTAGGGCTCGGGAGGCCCTGCTGCCGCGCGCCGGTCAGGCCTGCACGTTGCCGTCCACCGGCGTGCTGCCGAGCGGGTGGTCCGGCCGCAGCCACCGCACCTCGACACGGTTGCGGCCCGCGCGCTTGGCTTCGTAGCAGGCCATGTCGGCCGCATGCAGCACGGTGGGCACGTCGTAGGCGCCCCCGTCCAGCGGCACGAGTCCGATGCTCACCCCCAGCGTATAGGTGCGGCCGGCGTAGGCCGGCTCCCAGGCATGCACGGCCGCGCACAACTGCTGGGCGATCGCCAGGCCGCGCGGCAGTGCGCAGCCGGGCAGCACCACCGCGAACTCGTCCCCGCCCAGCCGGGCGGCCCATCCCACGTGCCGCACCTGCGTCTCGATGAGCCGGCCCACGTGGCGCAGCACGTCGTCACCCGCGTCATGCCCGGCGATCGCATTCACCACCGTGAAATGGTCGAGATCGAGGAACAGCACCACGCCCGCTTCTGGTGCAGCGGACGGCAGCAACGTCTCGGCGCCACCGGGGGTCTCCTGCACGGGATCGGCAGGAACCGCACCATGGCGAAACACCGAACGCACCAACATGGAGCTTTTCGCACGATCCGCCAGCAAGGCGTGCAGGCGCTGCTGGAATGCCTCGCGGTTGGCGAGCTGCGTGAGGGAGTCGTGACCCGCAGGCCAGTCCTGCTGGCGCCGTGCCTCGCGCGCCGCGGTCAGATCCTCCAGCATCCACACGGTGCCTCCGCCTTCCGCCACGGCGCCGTCGCGCACCGCCCGGCCCAGCACCCGCGCCCAGACCGCGCCGCCGTCCTTGCGGACGAAGCAGACATCGCCGTCGAAGGCGCCGTGCGCGGCGAACTCGGCGCGCACGCGCCGGCCCACTTCGGCATAGGCCGCATCGCTCGCGTAGAGCATCCGCGCTGGCTGCCCTTGCAGTTCATGCGGTTCGTAGCCGAGCAGGTGGCAGGCCTCCAGCCCGACCACCAGCACCTGCTCGGCTCGGGTGATGACGATGCCGGCGGGCGCATGGTCCAGCACGGCCTGGAACTGGTCCTGCAGCACGCCCGCCCGGTGCTGCGCCAGGCGGCAATCGTCCACCAGCGCGCGGCAGACCTGCGCGAGGGCGTCCACCTCGCCGCCCCCTGCCGGCCAGGGCGCATCGTCGGCGATGCCGGTGGGATGGGCGCGCGCCACGCGCCGGCACAGCCGTGTGAGGGGTTGGGCCAGCACGGCGATGGCGATGGCCGCGAGCAGGGCCGCGCAGGCCGTGGCGGCCGCCGCGCGCCCCAGGCCACGCTGGCCACCGCCGGCCAGCAGGTCCAGATCCGAGGCGCGTACATCGCTCACGCGCGCCACCAGCCACTGGGGCAGCGGCACGCCCGCCACGCTCACGAGCTGTCCGGCCACCAACTCCGAGAATCCGCGCCCCGCCACCGCAGCCTGGCCGCCCTGCAGCGCCCGCTCGTACACCTGCGACAGGCCGGTCTCGTTGCGCACCAGCCCGAGGACGCGGGCCGGGTCCGGGTGCGCGAGGATGGCGCCGTCGCGCGAAAAGACCACCAGCGTCGAGCCGGCCCGTGCCGGCAGCGCCATCGACGGCGGCAGCAGGCCCTGCGACTGCAGCCGCAGCGTGCCCGCGAGCGCACCCTGCACCCCGCCGTCCTCGGCCGCGCGCAGCGGCAGGCTGAACATGATGCGAGCATCGGCGGAACCATTGCCGATCACGCCGGACACGAGCGGCTTGCCCTCCAGCAGCGTGCGCCGCAACTGGTCGCGCTCGGCGGGGTCGAGCTGCGCGCCGGGGTGCAGCCGCCCGTTCTGCCAGTACAGGCCGAGGCTGCCGTCCTGCCGCGCGATCTGCAGCGCATCGAAGAAGCGCGCCGCGGGCAGCCCCTGGCCCAGGAGGGCGTCGAGCGCGCCCGGCGAATCGGGCAGCGGTGTGGGAATGCTCTCGGCCAGCGCGGCCAGCACGCGCTGGTTCTGCTCGATCTTGCTGGACAGCAGCAGCGCGATCGTCTCGACCTCGTCGGTCTGGCGTTCCATGAGCCGCTCCAGCGCCTCCTGCTGGGCGGAGCGCGCCACGATCCAGGCGGCCAGTCCACCGGCCAGCAGCACGGCCGCCACGGCGGCGGCGATCACGCGCAGCACCAGCGGGCCGGGCATGTGCCAGTGCGACTCGCGCCCGTCGTGCACGGTGGCGAACGCGCGCAGGCGGCCGCGCCCTGCCGCCGCGGGCGGAGCGGGCGGCACGCTCATGCACGCTCCGCGCTCTGCGCGGGAATCGGCCGGGAACGATGGAAAAGGCGGAACATGCGGAGCGCCGGGTTCGTTGCAGGAATGCGCACCCGGGACAGGCCGGGCCCTTGCAAACGAATATACGCAGCGCTCCGCCCGGCGGCTTTGGGTAGAACCCCGGGGGGCGGCCCCGGGAGAACCCCGATGGCGCCGCGGCTTCAGGCCCCGGCAGGCTGGAGCGCGGACCGCTGCTCCCGGCCTCCGGCTGCCGCGCGCCCGGGCGGTCCGCGATGATCACCGGGTCCTCGAAGGAGATGCGCCGCCGGGTGCTCAGCCGCCGGCCACCATCTGCAGCTCGCCCGGCTGCGGAAGCACCAGCACGTTGCCGGTGCCGGCAACGAGGCCGTGCTCGCGCAAGTGCCGCAGCACGCGCGAGAAGGTCTCGGGCGCGATGCCGAGCTGCGCTGCGATGAGGCGCTTGCGCTGGCTGAGGGTGACACGCAGCGCCCCGCCGTCGGCAGGCTCGGCATGGCGCAGCAGCCATTGGGCGCAGCGGGCTTCCGCATCCTGCGCGAGGCGGCTCACGGCCAGTTCGGTCTGCTGCAGGTAGCCGGCGGCCATGTCGCGCACCAGGCGCTGCACCGTGTCCGGCAGCAGTGCCACTTCGTGGCGGAACGCGTCCAGGGGCACGCGGCGCAGTTGCACGCGCGAATCCGCCACCATGTCCACGGGGCAGGGCTGGCCGAGCAGGGCCGACGCGGCATCGAGCCAGAAGGGCCCGTCCACCGCACCGAGCTGATGCCTGAGCTGCCCTTCCTCGCGCACCCCGAAAACGACGCGGCCGCTGTCGAGGTGCAGCACCGAGGCGGACTGCTGGCGGCGCTGGCGCAGCACCTGGCCTGCGGCGGCCACCTCGCACGGCACGGAAGGATCGGTGGAAGGGATGGGGAACATGGTGCGCACTGTGGCGCGCCCGCGCCCCTGGCGTGTTGAGCGAGGTCAAAAGCGCCGTGCAGAACCGGCCTGGCAGGCAGGAGCCCATATCGCCGGCACGGTAATTGCTGGTTACAAATGGCCACCACCGGAACGTGCCTCCCCACGGCCGCGGAGTGCGTTCTCCGGGTGCATGGTCGCCCCGCGCGCCCTGCTCCGGTGCATCCATCCGATCCCTTTTCCGTTTGTTTTTTTGTCGTTGTGGACAGGAGTCTTATGAAAAAAAACCTGATCGCGCTGAGCGCCGCGCTGCTGTGCGCCGCCGGTGCCCACGCCCAGAGCTCGGTCCAGCTCACCGGGCTGTCGGACATCTACGTGGGCTCCATGAAGATGGCCGGCGACGCCAGCCGCCGCTCGGTGGTCAATAGCGGCGGCCTGACCACCTCGTGGTTCGGCTTCAAGGGCACGGAAGACCTGGGCGGCGGCCTGAAGGCCAGCTTCCAGCTGACATCGTTCCTGCAGGTCGACACCGGCACGCAGGGCCGTTTCGCGAACGACACGTTCTTCTCGCGCGATGCCAACGTGAGCCTGTCCGGCGATTTCGGCTCCGTGCTGCTGGGCCGCTGGATGGCGCCCAACTTCCTGCCGTCGGTGGTGGGCAATCCGCTGGGCGATTCGTTCAACTTCTCGCCGCTGATCCTGCACATGAACGTGCCCCTGTTCAACGGCACGGGCTGGGCCTCGACGACGCCGGCCGACACGGGCTGGAGCAACCAGATCGTCTACAGCACGCCGAAGATCGGCGGCTTCTCCGCGAACATCCAGTACCAGTTCGGCGAGCAGGCGGGCAACAACGGCCGCAAGAACGTGGGCGCGAACTTCTTCTACTTCGGCGGCCCGCTCACGGTGACCGGCTTCTACGAGCGCGACCAGATCGCCAACCCCGGCCAGGGCGCCTACCTGGGCACGACCAAGAAGGACTGGATGCTGCTGGGCGCCTACGACTTCCAGGTGGTCAAGCCCTTCCTGAGCTATGGCGAGTCCAAGGCGGACAACACCGACAACAAGGCCAAGACCATGCAGGTCGGCGCCTCGATCCCGACCGGCCCGTCGGGCAAGGTGCTGGTCGAGTGGGTGAAGACCGAGATGACGCAGACCGACATCGACCGCAAGACCTTCACCGTCGGCTACGACTACTTCCTGTCCAAGCGCACGGATGTCTATGCGATGCTGATGAACGACCGCATCACCGCGCGGAGCACGGGCAACAGCATCGGCCTGGGCATCCGCCACCGGTTCTGACGCGAGCCCCCTCCTCCAGGGCAAAGAGCGCGGGAAGCGATTCCCGCGCTCTTTTTCATGGCATGCGGCGATCGCCGCGGGGAGGGTCAGATCTTGCGCGAGAGGTCCCACATCGCATCGACCAGCAGGTCGATATCGCGCGCGTCGTGCCAGAGATGGGTGGAGACGCGGATGCCGTAGTGGTTGGACGGCGCACCGATGACCGGGAAGTCCGCGCTGCGGATCACGAAGCCTTGCGCGTAATCGCCGAGCATGCGCGAGACGAAGGCATTCGCCTTCTGCGCGTTCATCACGTCCGCCTTGTTGGGGAAGGGATTGAAGGACGTGAGCGCGGACAGCAGCTTCGGGTCGTCCTTGGGCGAGTACAGCGCGTCGATGCCCCAGCGCTCGGCGATCTTTTCCTTGAGATAGGACGAGAGCGTGAGGTCATAGGTCTCGATCTTCTTGCGCCCGATGCCGTCCCACTGGGCGCAGGCCTGGGCGAGCGCCATGAACATCGGCGTGTGCAGGCTGCCGCAACTGGTGATGGTGGCGGCGATGTCGTAGGTCTCGGTGCCGTTGGTGGTGCGGTCCTTCGCGGCGTAGGAGCTCGTGTGGACCGGATACCACCTGGGCAGCGGCAGCGGGTTGGAAGCGCGCATCTTGTTGCGCACGATCAGGATGCCGGTGGATCCCGGGCCGCACTGCCACTTGTGCCCGGCGCCGGACATGAAGTCCATGCCCAGCTCCGCGTAGTTGTAGGCCATCATGCCCGGCAGGTGCGCGCCGTCCACGATGCTGATGAGGCCGTGCGCCTTCACCACGCCCATCAGGTCGGCGATGGGCAGCATGGTGCCGGTCTTGTACGTGGGCGACGACCACATCATCGCGCGCACGCGCCTGCCCTGGGCCTTGAGCGCGCGGATGCGCTCGTCGAACAGGTTCACGTAGGTGGCCGCGGTCTGGTTGTTGCCCACGGGCATCTCGATGCGCGAGACCTCGATGCCGTAGCGGTCCGTGGCGATCTTGAGCGGCGTGTCGCCGCCGCCGTGCTCGTGGTTGGTGGTCACGACCACATCGCCGCGCTGCCAGTCGATGCCGAGGATGGCATGGCACATGCCCGAGGACGTGTTGGCGGAGAAGGCGAGTTCGTCCGCATCCACGCCGAAGCCCGGCGCCACCTGCCTGCGCAGGTCGAGCAGGTTGCCGTAGCCGCTGCCGGAATCGGCGGCCTTCTTGCGGTTCTCTCCATCGAAGACGTCGAGCACCAGTTTGGGCATGGAGCCGCCGGTGCCGATGTTCATGTAGGTCTTCTCGGGCTTGAGGACGAACATGTCCTGCACGCCGGTCCAGAAGGCCTCGTCGCGCACGAGCTGCTCGCGCAGCGCCTCGGCGGCGGTCTGCGCGCCGCTGCTGCCGCACGCGGCCACCAGCGGGCCCAGCGTGACCGCGCCGGCGCCATAGCCCATCATGCGCAGGAAGTCTCGGCGCTTGGCGCTCCAGCGCGGTTCGGCCACGGCACGCTCGATGCCATCGGCAGCCCGGACTGCCACGGGGGTTGTTTCGATCATGGGGGATCTCCTCGAATCGGTCCGGTGGCTCAGCGGCGCCCGACGATGGCCGCGATCTCGATCTTCACGTCGCGCGGCAGGCGCGCGACCTCGACGGTGGCGCGCGCAGGCGCCGCGCTGCGGAAGTACTCGCCGTACACCTTGTTCATGGCGGCGAATTCGCCCAGGTCCTTCATGTACACGGTGGTGGACAGCACGTCCGCATACGACAGCCCCTGGGAGCGCAGCTTGACCCCGATGAAGTCGAGCACGGCGCGGGTCTGCTCCTCGATGGTGGTGCCCTGCACCGCGCTGCCGGCGGCGTTGAGGGGCAGCACGCCCGAGAAGTACAGCGTGTTGCCGTGGGCCACCATCTGCGAGTAGGGCCCGATCGCGGGGTAGATCTGGGTGGTGGAGAGCACCTCCCGCTGGGCGGGTGCCGCGCACCCCGCCAGCAGCACGGCCGCAAGCGCGGTGCCGCACAGCGCCAGGCCCCGGGACAGGGGGTTCCGAATATCCATGACATTCCTTCCGTTCAATGACGCAGACGTGGCATGGAAATACCCTTCCACACCGCCACGCGGCCCACCGGAATAATCGAACCGCAACGGATCGAATATTGATGAAAAGGGGAGACGCGAAGGAATTCTGTGCGGGCGCCGACCGGAACGAAAGCACATTTTTCCCTTACGCAGGATTACGCAGACCGGGTTGCGCAGTACTACGCAGGGAATGCACGGAACATGGGCACGGCACGCATCCTGCTGTCGCCACAGGGGAATTCTCCCGGTGCAAGGCGCTTTTTCGATGCACCACCGGCGAGCGCGCCGGCGCATCCGGGTACGTAACCGCACCGGCGCGGGGAACCACCTCACCATGGCGGTGCGATTTATCTTCTTTCGGTCAACCAGGCAATGCGAGCCCCTGCCGGATTCACACCATTCAAAGTTCCATGCATTTTCCAGATACTCATCCGTATTAACAGCTTGTCACCGCGGCATGGAATACCGGGCATTACCCCCATAGCCGCCGATCGAATTTGCCGGTATCAGGCAAAACAGCTCCTCCCACTTTGCGAGACAGACCATGCAACTGCGGCTGAAACTCCTGCTGCTCTCCACCCTGCCCATCCTGGTGGCCCTCGGCTCCGTGGCCGCGACGGCCCGGCACCAGACGCTCCGGCTGGCGCAGCAGGAGCGCGAACTGGTGGAGACGGCCTACCTGCACAGCAAGGAGACCGAACTGCGCCATTACGTGCAGCTGGCCCAGAGCGCGCTCGCGCGCATCGCGGCCGAAGAGTCCGACCCCGTGGAGCGCCAGCGGCAGGCACTGGCGCTGCTCTCGCGCATGCAGTTCGGCCGCGATGGCTATTTCTTCGTCTATGACCGCGAGGGCAACGTGCTGCTGGACGCGCGGCAGATGGGCCTGTCGGGCGTGGACCTGTGCGATCCCGGCGATCCGCGCAGCGAAGCCCCGGCGAACCGGATCCTGGCGACGGCGCGCCAGGGCGGCGGGATGGTGCGCTACGACTGGCAGAAGCCCTCCTCGCAACTGATGGCGCCCAAGCTCGCCTACGTCACCACCCTGCCCGGCTGGGAGTGGATCCTGGGCACGGGGCTGTACCTGGACGACGTGCAGGAAACGCTGCGCCACATCGACCGGGCCGCGCAGGAGAACATCGACGGCACCCGGCAGCGCATCTACGGCATCGCCGCGCTGTGCATCGTGCTGATCGGGCTCGCGGGCCTGGCGCTCAACCTGAGCGACCACCGCGTGGCCAGCGCCAAGCTGCGCCGGCTCGCGCAGCGGGTGGTGAGCTCGCAGGAAGAGGAACGGGTGCGGGTGGCGCGCGAGCTGCACGACGGCGTGGTGCAGGTGCTGGTGTCCTCGAAATTCCTGCTGGAGACGGCGCAGGTGCAGTGGGCAGCGCGCGCCGCCCACGCACCGCGCGACATGCTCGACCATGGGCTGGAGCGGCTCAACGATGCCCTGCTGGAGATCCGGCGCGTGTCCCACGGCCTGCGCCCCGCGCTGCTCGACGACCTGGGGCTCGCGCCCGCGCTCGCGCTGATGGCGCAGGAGGTGGAGGAGCAGGGAGCGTTCAGCGTGCGGTTCATGCTGCGCGGGCCGGCCGGGCCCCTGCCCACCAGCCACGGCACGGCGCTGTTCCGTATTGCCCAGGAGGCGCTCACCAATGCCCGCATGCACGCGGGCGCCACCCACGTGGAGGTGGCGCTGCGCTTCACGCGCTGGCGGGTGAGCCTCTCGGTGCGCGACGATGGGCGCGGCTTCGACGTGCAGCGCGTGCAGCGCGACGGCCAGGGCGGCATCGGCCTGCGCAACATGCGCGAGCGCATCGAAGGCCTGGGCGGCCGCTTCGCCATCGCATCGGGCCGCGGCGGCACGCGCATCCTGGCGGTGCTCGACCGCCGGGACGCACCCGCCGCCGGGCCGGCCGCCGGCATCGAACCGTTCCAGGTGCCCGCATGAACGCCGGACCCGGCCAGGATCCGATCCGCGTCCTGCTGGTGGACGACCATCCGCTGGTGCGCGACGGCGTGCGCATGCGCCTGGAGGCCACGCCCCACATCCGCGTGGCCGCCGAGGCGGGCGGCGTGCAGGAAGCCCTGGAGCTCGCCGCCGCCGTGGCACCGGACATCGTGCTGACGGACATCCGCATGCCCGACGGCAGCGGCATCCAGCTGGCCGCAGCCTTCCGCGAGCGCTTTCCGCTGGTGCGCGTGATGGTGCTGTCGATGCACCAGGACGCCGAATACGTGCGGCGCGCCGTGGGCCTGGGCGTGCGCGGCTATGTGCTCAAGGATGCGCCGGCCGCACAGCTGGTGCAGGCCATCGAGACGGTGCGGTCGGGCGGACGGCATTTCAGCGAAGGCGTGCGCGCGCTGGTGGACGGCGGCCAGCCGGCGGCGCCGCAGGCGCGGCCGCTCACCCCGCGCGAGGCGGCGGTGCTGCGGCTGCTGGCCGAGGGCCGCTCGAACAAGGACATCGCCGAGCAGATGGGCACCTCGGTGCGCACGGTGGAAACGCACCGGCTGCACTTGCGGCGCAAGCTGCGCATCGACGGACAGGCGGCGCTGGTGAAATACGCGGTGGCCTACGCGGACCTGCCCACGTAGCGGAATCCCCGCCACGGCACGGAACATGTCACTCCGATGTCATGGCCCGTGGGTAACTTCGCGACAATTGTGTATGACTGTAACGCCCGCCACTGTCCATGACAGCGCCTTGCATGCGGTGCTCGCTTCGCTGTCGCCCGCGGTGCGGGACGGCACGGGCCCGCTCGTGCGGCTCATGCGGGACGGCGGGCTGCACTGCGTCTTCCAGCCCCTGGCCGACCTGCGCGAGGGCAACGTCTATGCCCACGAGGCCCTGATCCGCGGCCCTGCCGGCACGCCCCTGCACACGCCCGACCGCCTGCTGGAGGCCGCGCTCGGGGAAGGCGTGCTGCAGGAGTTCGAGCTGCTGTGTGTGGCGATCGCCCTGCGGCAGTGGGGAGCGTCCGGTGGCGCGGGCCGCCTGTTCGTGAACATCAGCGCGGATGCCCTGGTGAGCGGGGTGGCGCTGTGCCGCGGCATGACGCTGGCCGGCGCGGCCCGGGCCGCGGGCGTGTCGGCGGAGAACGTGGTGCTGGAGATCACCGAGCACGAGCGCGTGGGCGACATGGCCTCGCTGCGCGAGGCGCTCAAGCAGGTGCACGCCTGCGGCGCCCGCATCGCGCTCGACGATTTCGGGGACGGCCGCTCCAGCCTGCGGCTCTGGTCAGAGACGCGGCCGGACTTCGTGAAGATCGACAAGTACTTCGTGCGCGACATCAGCGCCCATCCCGCGAACCTGCAGATGCTGCAGGCCATCAAGGGCATCGCCGACGTGTTCGGCACGACCCTGATCGCCGAGGGCATCGAGACGCAGGACGACCTGCGGGCGCTGCGCGACCTCGACATCCCTTACGGCCAGGGCTACCTGCTGGGCCGGCCGGGGTCCGGGCCGCGCGGGCGGATCGAGGCGCAGGCACTGGACGCCGTGCGCGACCGCCGCGTGGCCATCCTTCCGCACCGCGGCCAGAACGCGCGGCCGGGCATCCTGCGCAACCTGCTGGTGGTGCATGCGCCCACGGCCACGGCGGAGACCAGCAACGACACGGTGGCCGGTTTCTTCAAGGCCCATCCCGAACTGCACGCCCTGCCGGTGCTCGACGGCACCCGGCCCGTGGCGCTGATCAACCGCCAGCAGTTCATGAACCACTACGCGACGCTCTATTTCCGCGAGGTGCACGGGCGCAAGGCCTGCGCGGCCTTCGCGAACCCGGCCCCGCGCGTGGTGGAGCTCGACTGCGACGTGGACCAGCTCGTGGGCATCCTGACCTCGCAGGACCAGCGCTACCTGAGCGACGGATTCATCGTCACCGACAACGGCCGCTATGTGGGCCTGGGCACGGGCGAACAACTGGTGCGCAGCGTGACCGAGGCCCGCATCGAAGCGGCGCGGCACGCCAACCCCCTCACCTTCCTGCCGGGCAACATTCCCATCAGCCTGCACATGCAGCGGCTGATCGACAGCGGCACGGAGTTCGTGGCCTGCTATGCCGACCTGAACCACTTCAAGCCCTTCAACGACTACTACGGCTACTGGCGCGGCGACCAGATGATCCGCCTCGTGGCGCGGCTGGCCGTGGCGCACTGCGATGCGCAGCGGGACTTCATCGGGCACGTGGGCGGGGACGACTTCATGCTGCTGTTCCAGAGCGGCGACTGGCTGCAGCGCTGCCAGCGCATCGTGGAAGACTTCGCGCGCGAGGCGTTCAAGCTGTTCGACGACGCCGCGCGAGCGGACGGCGGCATCTGGGCGGAAGACCGGCATGGGGTGAAGCGCTTCTTCCCCTGCACGACGCTGGCGATCGGGGCGGCGCGCGTGGTGCCGGGCACCATGCGCCACGCCGAGGAGGTGGCCAATGCCGCCGCGCTGGCCAAGCACGAAGCCAAGGGCTGCGCGAGCGGCCTGGCCTGGCGCACGGCAGAACGGCCCGCCGCCCAGGCGCACGCCGCCGGGCAGGCGCCGCCGCATGCCTGGCAGGGCTCGGACGCCACGGCCGCAGCGTCCGCCTGAGCGGCCTGCACAGGCTGCCAGCCGTCAGCGGGCCGGCGCGCCGCCCTCGAACCAGCGCCGCACGAGATCGCGCTCGGCATCCGTCATGCCGGTGGCGTTGTTCATGGGCATGAGCTTCTGCACCACCGCCTGCTGGTAGATGGCCTGGGCATGCTGCGCCACGGATTCCGCGGAATCCAGCCGCAGGTTCTTCATCTGCACCTGCTCGCCGTGGCACATGTAGCAGCGCTGCGCCAGCACCGGCTGCAGCTGGGCGTAGCCCACGGGCACGGCGGCGGCCGGGGAGGCCTGGGACACGGGCGCCGCAGGCGCCTGCGCCAGCCGCAGCCCGGCGATGGTGCCCACGATGACGGCGCAGCCCACCAGCGCGTAAGGGAGCGGGTGCGCGTTGCGGCCCAGCTTCCAGCCGTGGCGCATCACGAAGAACTGGCGGATGGATGCGCCCGCGAACATCATCAGGATGAGGATGAGCCAGTTCTGCGGATGGCTCCAGGTGAAGCTGTAGTGGTTGGACAGCATGCAGAACAGCACCGGCAGCGTGAAGTAGGTGTTGTGCACGCTGCGCTGCTTGCCGCGCTTGCCGTGGACCGGGTCCACCGGCTGGCCGGCCTTCATCTGCGCGATCACCTTGCGCTGGCCCGGGATGATCCAGAAGAACACGTTGGCGCTCATGCTGGTGGCGATCATCGCGCCCACCAGCAGGAAGGCCGCGCGGCCCGCGAACCAGTGGCAGGCCAGCCACGAGGCCGCGCACACCAGCACGAAGACCAGCGCGCCGACGATGGCGTCGCCGTTTTTCCGCTGGCCGAACACGCGGCAGATCGCGTCGTACAGCAGCCAGAACACGGCCAGGAACGCCAGCGCGACCACGACGGCGGTGGCCGGCGCCCAGTCCATGCGCGACTTGTCGATGAGGTAGGTGCTGGCGCTCCAGAGGTAGGACACGGTGAACAGCGCGAAGCCGCTGATCCAGGTGCTGTAGCTCTCCCAGAAGAACCAGTGCAGGTGCTTCGGCAGTTGCGGCGGCGCGCCCGCGAACTTCACCGGGTGGTAGAAGCCGCCGCCGTGCACCGCCCAGAGTTCGCCGCTCACGCCCTGGCGCTTCAGGTCCTCATCGACCGGCGGGGTGAGGCTGGAATCGAGGAAGACGAAATAGAACGACGACCCGACCCAGGCGATGGCGGTGATGACGTGGACCCAGCGCAGCAGCAGGTTGGCCCAGTCGAGGAGATAGCTTTCCATGGTGGCTCTCAACTTCGTGCGCGGCCCGTTGTATCGGGGGCGGCCGCGCGGCAACCTGCTCACCACGGCGGGCGCTCTGAGCAGCGGGAAGGCCGCGCACCGGATGCGCGCCCTCCCCCATGGGAACGGCGGCATCGCCTTGCACCGCTGCGACCTGTGGCCCGAGTGTATGCAGGTTCCGTTCCCGGCGCGACGGAAGCGGCCCGGATGGCGTCATCCGCGAGGCGCGGGCGGCAGGGTGGAGAGCAATTGCGCCGCCACCGACACCGCGATCACCTCGGGCTCCTTGCCCGCGATGCCCTGCAGGCCGATGGGACAGGTGACGTGCGCCAGTTCCTGCTCTCCGAAGCCCCGCGCCTGCAGCCGGTGCGAGAAGGTCGCCCACTTGGTGCGGCTGCCGATGAGCCCCACGAACGGCAGGTCGGCACGGTCGCGCTGCCGGGCGAGGCAGGCGGCGACCACGTCGAGATCCTCCGCATGGCTGAAGCTCATGATGAGTACGCGCGAGCCCGGCGCCAGCCCCGGCACGGCCGCATGCACGGGCTCGGAGTGCTCGCAATGCGCCCCGCCGGCCTCCGCGTCCGGAGGAAAGACCCCGTCGCGGCTGTCGATCCAGGTGAGTTCGAAGGGCAGCGGCGCCAGCACGCGCGCCAGCGCATGGCCCACGTGCCCCGCGCCGAAGAGCGCCACCGGCGCTCGCGCGGGCGCCAGGCGCCGCGCGAGCGCCTCGCGGTCCGGTGCCTCCACACGGGTGAAGCGCAGGTGGACCACCCCGCCGCAGCACTGGCCCAGGCTCGGCCCGAGGGCGAACCGCACCACCGGCGGCGCGGCCTGCGCCGGCGCGGCCAGGCGCGCCCGCGCCTCGCGCACGGCATCCCATTCCAGCCGGCCGCCGCCGATGGTGCCCAGCAGCGGCCCGTCGGCGAACACGGCCATCCACGCGCCGCGCTCCCGCGGCACCGATCCCTGGATAGACTCCACCTCGACCAGGCAGGCCGGCCGCCCGGCCAGCCCCTGGAGCAGGGTGTGCAGGGCGGACGTCAACGCCATGGCTCGCCCCCGCGTTGGGCCCTGCAGGGCCCGGCGCATGCCCGCCACTTTTTCCAGCAGCCTGCCACGGACCACCGATGAAGCCTTCCACCCCCTCTTCCCACGGCCCGGCGGGCGCCGGACGCCACTGGCTGCTGGCCGGCCTGGTGGCGGCCGTCGCCTCCCTCGTGGCCGCCTGCAAGTCGGGGCCGGAACCGGCCGCCGCTCCCGACGAAGCCAGCGCTCCCGCCGCCGCATCCAGCGGCGTCAAGGGACCGGAGCCGGCCACCCGCGGCTCGGCGCGCACCTCGGCCGCGGCCAATCCGCGCGCCTACCGGCAGGACGCCGCCACGCACCTCTACGGCCTGAACCAGGCACGCATCTACCGGGGCAAGCTCCCGCCCCTGCTCTACGCCATCGGCACGCTGCAGGTGGACATCGACGGCAAAGGGCAGGTCACCCGGCTGTCCTGGATGCGCGCGCCGCGCCACGCGCCGGAGGTGATCGCGGAGATCGAACGCACCGTGCGCGCCGCGGCGCCCTACCCCGTGCCCGAGCGGATGGGCCGCGTGACCTACACCGACACCTGGCTCTGGCACAAGTCGGGCCGGTTCCAGCTCGACACGCTGACCGAGGGCCAGCTCTGACGCCTGCGGGACCGGCCGTTCAGGAGCCACGGTAGGTCGAGTAGCTCCAGGGGCTGACCAGCAGCGGCACGTGGTAGTGCTGGTCGGCATGGGCCACGCCGAAATCCAGGCTCACGCGGTCGAGGAAGTTCGGCTCGGGCAGCACCACGCCGCGCGCGCGGAAGTACGCGCCCACCTCGAACGACAGCCGGTAGGTGCCAGGCCGCAGGCTGGCGTTGTCGAAGAGCGGCGCATCGGTGCGGCCGTCCTGGTTGAGCACCAGCTCCTTGAGCAGCCGGGCCTGGCCGCCCGCGGTGTCGTAGAGGGAAACGGCCATGCCCGCGGCCGGGCAGCCGTGCATGGTGTCGAGAACGTGGGTGCTGAGGCCCATGGGGCGTCTCCTGTTTGTCCGGGGTGCGCCAGTGTATGCAGGCTCCGTGCCGGCGCCGCCATTCCGGCCGGGCTGTAACGAACCGTGACGTGCCTGGCGGGACGCCCGCTCTACACTGTCCGCCCCTGCCGGCGGCATTCCGCGCCGGCAGCCATGACAACGACAGGAAAGGGCTTCGACCGATGACTTCCCCCCGCCTCCAACGCCCCTGGCTGCTTGCTGGAAGCAGCATGCTCGCGCTGCTGGCCATCGCGGGCTGCGCGGACCTCCCCGGCGCAGCGGCGCCTTCCGCGGACACCGCGCAGGCCCCGCAAAACGCCCCCCAGCAGACGCCGGCGGCACGCGCGGCGGGCCGCGCCTACGACATGGACATGGATGTCTTCCATCCGGTCGTGGCGCGCAACGGCATGGTGGCCACGGAGCAGGAACTGGCCACCAAGGTGGGCCTGGACATCCTGCGGGCCGGCGGCAACGCGGTCGATGCCGCCGTGGGCGTGGGCTTCGCGCTGGCCGTGGTGCTGCCCAACGCCGGCAACCTGGGCGGCGGCGGCTTCATGATGGTGTACGACGCCAGGACCGGCAAGAGCGTGGCGCTCGACTTCCGCGAGGTCGCGCCCCGCAAGGCGAGCCGCGACATGTACCTGGACGAGAAAGGCAACGTGATCGACGGCAAGTCGCTCTACACGCACTACGCCGTGGGCGTGCCGGGAACGGTGGCGGGCCTGGAGCATGCGCTCAAGACCTGGGGCACCCAGCCGCTGTCGAAGGTGATCGCGCCCTCGATCGCGCTGGCGGACAAGGGCTTTCCGGTGAGCCTCACGCTGGCCAAGACGCTGGCGCAGGAGCGCGACAACATGGGCCGCTGGCCCGCCACGCGGCAGATCTTCTGGCGCGGCGATGCCCCCCTCAAGATCGGCGACCGGCTGGTGCAGAAGGATCTCGCCCAATCCCTGCGGCTCATCTCGCAGCAGGGCGCCAAGGCGTTCTACCAGGGGCCGATCGCGCGGCGCATCGCGGCCGAGATGGCGCCCTATCCCGGCGCCCTGAGCCTGCAGGACCTGCGCGACTATGAAGTGGTGGAACGCACGCCCGTGCGCGGCACCTACCGCGGCTACGAAGTGGTCACCATGCCCCCTCCCTCGTCGGGCGGCGCCCACCTGGTGCAAATGCTCAACATGCTCGAGCCGATGCCGCTCGCCCAGTGGGGCCCGGGCAGCGCCCAGACCCTGCACATGATGGCCGAGAGCATGAAGCTGGCTTACGCCGACCGCTCCGAATACCTGGGAGACCCGGATTTCGTGAAAATCCCGCTCAAGGGCCTGACCTCCAAGGCCTACGCCGCCGCGCTCGCGAAAACCATCGATCCGAACAAGGCGCGTCCCGCCAGGGACATCAAGCCGGGGCAGCCGCAACCCTACGAGAGCGACCAGACCACGCACTTCTCGGTGGTGGACAAGGCCGGCAACGCGGTGGCGGTGACCTACACGCTGAACACCAACTTCGGCAGCGGCATCGTCGCCAAGGGCACGGGCATCCTGCTCAACAACGAGATGGACGACTTCGCGGCCAAGCCCGGCGTGGCGAATGCCTATGGCCTCGTGGGCGGCGACGCCAACGCGGTGGCCGGCGGCAAGCGGCCGCTCTCGTCCATGACCCCCACCCTGGTGCTCAAGGACGGGAAGCCGGTGCTCGTCACCGGCAGCCCCGGCGGCGCGCGCATCATCACCACGGTGCTGCAGACCGTGGTCAACGTGATCGACTTCGGCATGAACCCGGCCGAGGCCGCGGCCGCCCCGCGCATCCACCACCAGTGGACCCCGGACGAGCTGCGCATCGAGAACGGCTTCTCGCCGGACACGCTGGCCATCCTGAAGTCGCGCGGCCACAACCTGGCCCTCAAGCCCTCCATGGGCCGCACGCAGACCATCCAGCGCAAGGACGGCGTGCTGTTCGGCTATTCCGATCCGCGCAATCCGGACGGGCTCACGCTGGGGTACTGACCGCGGGCCGCGCCCCCGGCCCCGTCAGGCCACCGGCCGCATCGGATGGGCGAGGAAGAACCGCAGCATTTCGGCACTGGCGTCCACGCCGTCCGCATCGGTGAAGCTGCCCAGCCCGTCGCCGCCGGACTAGGCGTGGCCCGCGCCGTGGAGTTTCCACAACTCGGCGCCGCAGTGTCCCGTGCCGTCCTGGTAGACCGTCCGGGTGAACCTCCGGCCGCGCGCCGAGACACCCGCCGTCGTCCGGGGAAACATGGCCTGCAGGGTTTCGCTCTCGTGGGCCCTCACCACCGCATCGATGAGGGCGTCGGCATTGCCGGAATGCACGGTCGTGTCGCCATCGCCATGGAAGACGATCGTCGGCACCGCCCGGGCGCGGCCCGGACAACCGCCGGGCGCCGGGCATCCGCTGCGCATCACGGACAGCGCCGACATAGCATCGCCCGCTGCACCCGCACGCAGGCCGGAATGCACCCCCACGGCGGCGAAGATGTCGGGGTAGCTGCAGGCCAGGATGTCCGCCACGGCCCCGCCCGCCGACAGTCCCGCCACGAACACGCGGGACCGGTCGATCCGGTGCTCCTGCGCGACCGACAGCGCCAGCGCGGCCAGCACGGCGGGCTCGCCGCCGTTCCGCCCCTGGTGCTGCGGCTTGAACCAGTTCCAGCACCGGTGCGCGTTGTCCCATTGCGCCTGCTCCGGGTACAGCACCGCCACCCCCGCATCGCGCGCATGCACATGCATCTGCGTGCCGGCCGCGAAATCGCCGGCATCCTGGGTGCAGCCGTGGAGCATGACCACCATCGGGCAGGGGGGCGCGCCCTCGGCGCGCGGAGGAAGGCACAGCCAGTAGGCGAGCGTGCGGCCCCGGTGCGTCAACTTGCCGCGTATCCATTGTTCGGCGTCCATGCGGTCCGGTACGGCAGCCGGCAACGGGACCTGGCGTGCGCGCCGAGGAGATTCTTCGGCGGCGGTGGTGGGAAATTCATTCATGCGGGCCCACTATGGACGGCACACCCGCGCTGCAGTGCAGCAATTACGCCCGTCACGGCGTGATCGCCGTCCTACGCATGTGTCCGCCGCAGGCGGCATGGCCGCGATGGCGAACCCTACAGTACCAGCAGCGCGCGGAAGTCGTTCACGTTGGTGTGCGTCGGCCCGGTGACCACGAGATCGCCCAGAGCAGCGAAGAACCCGTAGGCATCATTGCGCGCGAGATGGTCGTCCACGCGCAGCCCCGCCCGGGCGGCGCGCGCCAGCGTGTCGGGCCCGACGAGGGCACCGGCGTTGTCCTCCACCCCGTCGATGCCGTCCGTGTCGGCGGCCAGCGCCCATACCCCCTCCTGGCCCTGCAGCGCACGGGCCAGCCCCAGGCAGAACTCGCCAGCCCGGCCGCCCCGGCCCCGGGGAGCGCCGGGCGGCCGCTCGCGCACCGTCACCGTGGTCTCCCCGCCCGAGAGGATGGCGCAGGGCCGGGCGAACGGCTCGCCGCGCCGCGCCACGGATCGGGCAATTGCGGCGTGCACGGCCCCCACGTCGCGCGATTCGCCTTCCATCTCGTCCGAGAGGATGTACACCGGCAGGCCCGCGGACCGCGCCGCCGCGGCCGCCGCCTCCAGCGACTGCCGCGGCGTGGCGATCAGATGCACTTCCGGCGCGTGTCCCTCCACGGGCTTGGGTGTTTCCAGTGCGCCGGCTTCCAGCGCCGCGCGCACGGCCGGCGGCAGGGCGATGCGGTGGCGGTCCAGGACACGCAGCGCATCCGCGCAAGTCGTCGCGTCGGACACGGTGGGGCCGCTCGCGATCACGGCCGGATCGTCGCCCGGCACATCGCTGATCGCGAGCGTCACCACCCGCGCCGGGGCGCAGGCGGCGGCCAGCCGGCCGCCCTTGATGCGCGAGAGGTGCTTGCGCACGCAGTTCATGTCCGCGATGCCCGCGCCGCTCTCCAGCAAGGCCCGGTTGATGCGTTGCTTGTCCTCCAGCGCCAGGCCCTCGGCAGGCAGCGTGAGCAGCGCGGAGCCGCCACCCGAGATCAGGCAGACCACGAGATCGTCGGCGGTGAGTCCCCGCGTCAGCTCCAGCATGCGCCGCGCCGCCGCCTCGCCCGCCGCATCGGGCACCGGATGCGCGGCCTCCACGATATCGATGCGCGCCGGCACCCCGTTCGGCCACGGCGGCACGTGGCCGTAGCGCGTGACGACCAGCCCGGAGAGCGGTGCCTGCGCCGGCCACAGCGCCTCCATCGCGTGCGCCATGGCACCGCCGGCCTTGCCGGCGCCCAGCACCAGCGTGCGGCCGCGCGGCGGGGGTGGCAGGTACTCCGCCATGCGTTGCGACGGCAGGGCCGCCTGGACGGCCACGTCGTAGAGGTGGCGCAGGAAGCGGACGGGCTCGGTAGCGGGATCGGGTGCGGCCGGCGCGGGAGCGTCCGCAAAGCGGGAATGGGTCATGCGGGCATTCTGGCGCAGGCATGCGGTGCGGGGGCGCTGCGGCGCGCACCACCGCGATGCGGGAATGCCCTGAGACGGGTCCCGAATCTGGTGCACAAAAAGTGCATACAAAAATCCGGTCCGCCGCTATCATGGGCCGGATGGAACCGTCCACCACCAGCGCCATCGTCGCGAGCCTGACCCGGGCCATCGTGGAGCACCGGCTGCTGCCGGGCGCCAAGCTGGCCGAGCAGAAGCTGGCGGACCATTTCGGCGTCTCCCGCACCCTGGTGCGGCAGGCGCTCTTCCAGCTGTCGCAGAACCGGCTCGTCACGCTGGAGCCGGCGCGCGGGGCCTTCGTCGCCGCGCCGTCGGCCGAGGAGGCGCGGCAGGTGTTCGCCGTGCGCCGCATGCTGGAAGCCGAGATGACGCGCGCCTTCGTGCGCGAGGTGACGCCCGCCCGGGTGCGCGCCCTGCGCGAACACGTCGCGCGCGAGAAGCAGGCGGTGGACCAGGCCGACGTGCCGGGCCGCACCGAGCTGCTCGGCGATTTCCACGTGCGCATGGCCGAACTCATGGGCAACGAAGTGCTCGCGCAGATGCTGGGCGAACTCATTTCCCGCTGCGCGCTCATCACCCTCATGTACCAGAGCGCCGACGAGGCCGCGCATTCGCACGAGGAGCACGGCCACATCGTGCAGGCCCTCGCCGACCGCGATGCCGACCTGGCCGTGCGCCTGATGGACGAACACCTGCGCCACGTGGAGGCCAGCCTGGCCTTCGACCGGGCACACCCCGCCAACGAACTGTCCCGCGCGCTCTCCTGATCCCCCTCCAGCCCCTTGTCCCCTACGCCGCCACCGCCATGACCGCACCGCCGCTCTACGACGCCACCCTGCCCTATCCCCGCGACCTCGTGGGCTACGGACGCAATCCACCGCACGCGCTCTGGCCCGGGGGCGCGCGCATCGCCGTGCAGTTCGTGCTGAACTACGAGGAAGGCGGCGAGAACGCAACCCTGCACGGCGATGCGGGCAGCGAGCAGTTCCTGTCGGAAATGTTCAACCCGGCCAGCTACCCCGACCGCCACATCAGCATGGAGGGCATCTACGAATACGGTTCGCGCGCGGGTGTCTGGCGCCTGCTGCGCGAGTTCGAGCGCCGCGGCCTGCCGCTCACCGTGTTCGGCGTGGCGACGGCGCTGCAGCGCCATCCGGAGGTGACCGCCGCCTTCGGCGAACTCGGCCACGACATCGCCTGCCACGGCCTGAAGTGGATCCACTACCAGAACGTGCCCGAGGACGTGGAGCGCGCCCACATGGCCGAGGCGATGGACATCATCCGCCGGCTCACGGGCGAGCGCCCGCTGGGCTGGTACACCGGCCGCGACAGCCCCAACACCCGCCGCCTCGTGGCCGACTACGGCGGCTTCGCCTACGACAGCGACTACTACGGCGACGACCTGCCCTTCTGGATGAAGGTGAAGAAAACCGACGGCACCGATGCCATGCAGCTCATCGTGCCCTACACGCTCGACTGCAACGACATGCGCTTCGCGCTGCCCCAGGGCTACTCGCACGCCGACCCGTTCTTCCAGTACATGAAGGACACCTTCGATGCGCTCTATGCCGAGGGCGATCCCGCCGGCGACGACCGCCCGAAGATGATGAGCATCGGCATGCACTGCCGCCTGCTGGGCCGCCCGGGCCGCATCACCGCGCTGCAGCGCTTCCTCGACCACGTCCAGCGCCACGAGCACGCCTGGGTGTGCCGCCGCATCGACATCGCGCGCCACTGGGCCGCGACCCATCCCTGCCCGGAGGTGACGCCATGACCCTGACCCTGGACCAGCTCAACACAGCGCCCGCGGACGAAGCCGCGCGGATGCTGGACGGCCTGTACGAGCATTCGCCCTGGATCGCCGAGGCCGCGCTGTCGGCCCGGCCTTTCCGCACGCTGGCCCAGTTCAAGCATGCCATGGTGCGCGTGCTGGGCGAGGCCCCGCGCGAGGCGCAGCTCGCCCTCATCCGCGCCCACCCCGAGCTGGCCGGCAAGGCCATGGTGGCGCGTTCGCTCACGGCCGAATCGACCGGGGAGCAGTCACGCGCGGGCCTCACGCACTGCACGCCGGAGGAATTCGATCGCCTGCAGCAGCTCAACGCCGACTACAACGCGCGCTTCGGCTTCCCGTTCATCCTGGCCGTGCGCGGCCCGCGCGGCACGGGCCTGCCGCGCCAGGAGATCATCGAGACCTTCGCGCGCCGGCTGGACAGCCACCCGGATGCCGAGTTCGCCGAGGCGCTGCGCAACATCCACCGCATCGCCGAGATCCGCCTGAACGACAAGTTCGGCATGGAGCCCGTGCTGGGCAACGACGTCTGGGACTGGCAGGAGAAGCTCGCGCAGCACAGCGACCCGGGCTTTGCCGAAAAGGGCCAGCTCACCGTCACCTACCTGACCGACGCGCACCGCGCCTGCGCGCAGCGCATCAGCCACTGGATGCGGGACTGCGGCTTCGACGAGGTCGAGGTGGACGCCGTGGGCAACGTGGTCGGGCGCTACCACGCGGCCGGCCCCGCCGGGCAGAAGTGGCTCATGACGGGCAGCCACTACGACACCGTGCGCAACGGCGGCAAGTACGACGGACGTCTGGGCATCTTCGTGCCCATGGCCTGCGTGCGCGAACTGCACCGCGCGGGACGCCGCCTGCCGTTCGGCATCGAGGTGGTGGGCTTCGCCGAAGAAGAGGGCCAGCGCTATGCCGCCACCTTCCTCGGCTCGGGCGCGCTGATCGGCGACTTCCGCCCCGAATGGCTGGACCAGCGCGACGCCGACGGGGTGACACTGCGCGAGGCCATGCAGCATGCCGGCCTGTGCATCGACGACATCCCGAAGCTGCAACGCGACCCGGCCGCCTACCTGGGCTTCGTGGAAGTGCACATCGAGCAGGGACCGGTGCTCAACGAACTCGGGCTGCCGCTGGGCGTGGTCACCTCCATCAACGGCAGCGCCCGCTACGTGTGCGAGATGCTGGGCGTGGCGAGCCATGCCGGCACCACGCCCATGGACCGCCGGCGCGACGCGGCCACGGCCGTGGCGGAACTGGCGCTCTACGTGGAACGCCGCGCCGCGCAGGACGGCGACTCGGTGGGCACCATCGGCCAGCTGCAGGTGCCCGGAGGTTCCGTCAACGTCGTTCCCGGCCGCTGCACGTTCAGCCTGGACCTGCGCGCGCCCACCGACGCGCAGCGCGACGCGCTCGTGACCGACGTCATGAACGAGCTGGCCGCGATCGCCGGCCGGCGGGGACTGCGCTACACCGCCCGGCGCTCCATGCAGGCCAGCGCGGCGCCCAGCGCCCCCGACTGGCAGCGGCGCTGGGAAGCCGCGGTCGAGGCCGCCGGGCTGCCGGTTTTCCGGATGCCGAGCGGCGCCGGCCACGACGCGATGAAGCTGCACGAGATCCTGCCGCAGGCCATGCTGTTCGTGCGCGGCCAGAACGGCGGCATCAGCCACAACCCTCTGGAAAGCACCACGAGCGACGACATGCAACTCGCCGTGGAGGCCTTCTCCCATCTCCTGAACCAACTCGCCCACGAAGAGAACCCATGAGCAGCAGCACCTACGCAGACATCGACGCCTGGATCGACCGGCACTTCGACGAGGAGGTGCAGTTCCTGCAGGCCCTCGTGCGCGTGCCCACCGACACGCCGCCCGGCAACAACGCCCCGCACGCCGAACGCACCGCGGAACTGCTGCAGGGCTTCGGCTACGCCGCGGAGAAGCACGCCGTGCCCGAGGGCGAGGTGCGCGCCTATGGCATGGAATCGGTCACCAACCTGATCGTGCGCCGCCCCTACGGCGCGGGCGGCCCGACGGTGGCGCTGAACGCCCACGGCGACGTGGTGCCGCCCGGCGAGGGCTGGACGCACGACCCCTACGGCGCCGAGATCGTTCATGGAAAGATGTACGGCCGCGCCACGGCCGTGAGCAAGAGCGATTTCGCCTCGTTCACCTTCGCGGTGCGTGCGCTCGAGGCCGTGGCCCGCCCTGCGCGCGGCGCGGTGGAACTGCACTTCACCTACGACGAGGAATTCGGCGGCGAACTCGGCCCGGGCTGGCTGCTCGCACAGGGCCTGACCAAGCCCGACCTGATGATCGCCGCGGGCTTCAGCTACGAAGTCGTGACGGCGCACAACGGCTGCCTGCAGATGGAAGTGACCGTGCACGGCAAGATGGCCCATGCCGCCGTGCCGCACACGGGCGTCGATGCGCTGCAGGGCGCCGTGCACATCCTCAATGCGCTCTACCAGCAGAACACCGCCTACCGGCAGGTCACATCGAAGGTCGAGGGCATCAAACACCCCTACCTGAACGTGGGCCGCATCGAAGGCGGCACGAACACCAACGTCGTGCCCGGCAAGGTGGTCTTCAAACTCGACCGCCGCATGATCCCGGAAGAGAACCCCGTGGAGGTGGAAGCCGCCATCCGCCGCGTGATCGACGAGGCCGCCGCGGGCTGCGAGGGCATCCGCGTGGAAGTGCGCCGCCTGCTGCTGGCCAACGCGATGACGCCGCTCGCGGGCAACCGCCCCCTGGTGGATGCGATCCAGCGCCATGCCGAGGCCGTGTTCGGCGAGCGCCCGCCGGCCGTGGGCACGCCGCTCTACACCGACGTGCGGCTCTACGTCGAGCGCGGCATTCCGGGCGTGATCTACGGCGCGGGCCCGCGCACGGTGCTCGAATCGCATGCCAAGCGCGCGGACGAGCGCGTGGAGCTCGAGGACCTGCGCCGCGCGACCAAGGTGATCGCGCGGGCGCTGCACGACCTGCTCGCCGGCTGATTCCATTCCCTGCCGGCCCGCCCGCCCGGGCGCTCGATACACTACGCGCCACGGGAGGCGACCGGGCAGTGGACACCATTCAGGCTATCGAGTCGATCTGGCCATCAGGCCATGGCATGGGCCTGCCCTTTCCCGTGGGATGCCGGCCCACGGTCGCCTCGGCCTCGCAGCCAGGGGAAGACCGTCGCATCCATGGTCGCGCGCACGGGCAGAGGAAGCGCGGCCCATGAAGGATGGACAACGGGCGCCTTCCGGAGCGAGATTCCCGAGCCTGATCGGCGACGGCATGGCGCTGGCCACGGCCGCGCTGAAATTCGCCGATGCCCTGGTGGTGCTGGGCAGCGGACTGCTGGCTTATGCCCTGCGCACCGGGCAGCCCGAGCTGCCGGAAGCATCGCAGTACTTCTATGCGCTGCTCGCCAGCGTGCTGTTGACCCTGCTGGTTTTCGTGCAGCTCGCGCTCTACCGGAGCTGGCGCCTGGCGATGCCCACGATGATGGCCGGACGCGTGCTGCTGGGCTGGGGCGTGGTGCTGGGCGTGCTGGCCTCGCTGAGCTTCCTGAGCAAGACCGGGCCCAGCTTTTCCCGGTTGTGGTTCCTGTATTGGGCCGGGCTTGGGGCGTGCGGGCTGATCGGTGTGCGCCTGCTGCTCGATCGCGCGCTGCGCTGGCTGCACCGCCGCGGCATGGGCACCCGGCGCATCGCCGTGCTCGGACCGCATGAGCGCGTGGCGCAGGTGGCGGAGCGCATCCGCAGCGGACCATGGTCCGGACTGGAAATGGTGCCGGTGCCCGAGGCGATCCATGCCGGCGACCTCGCCGCGCTGCCGCGCTGGCTGGACGACCATGGCGTGGCCGAGGTCTGGCTGGCCTGGCCCATGCGCGAGGAGTCATTGATACGCGAGAGCGTGCGCCGCCTCGGCGCCACCAGCGTGCATGTGCGCTGGATACCCGACATCTTCGCCTTCCGCATGATCCACCACGGCATGGCGGAGCTGGCGGGAACACCTCTGTTGGAGTTGTCGGTGCGCCCCCTGCCGCGCAGCTCCCGGCTGCTCAAGGCGTGCCTCGACACGTCGGTGGCGGCGACGTTGCTCCTGCTGGCCAGCCCGCTGATGCTGGTGCTGGCAGCCGGCGTCAGGCTGTCCAGCCCCGGTCCGGTGATCTTCCGACAGCAGCGGCAGGGATGGGACGGGCGCCCGTTCGAGGTCTGGAAATTCCGCAGCATGCGCCTGCACGACGAGCGGCAATTTCCGCCCCAGACGGCGCGCGGCGACGCGCGGGTCACCCGCTTCGGGGCCTTCATGCGCCGCACCAGCCTCGACGAACTGCCGCAGCTCTTCAACGTGCTGCAGGGACGCATGTCGATGGTCGGGCCGCGTCCCCACGCACTCGCCCACGGCGCGCAGTACCAGGACCTCATTCCGAACTACCTGCAGCGCCACCGCGTCAAGCCGGGCATCACCGGCTGGGCACAGGTCAACGGTTTGCGCGGCGAAACCGACACGCTGGAGAAGATGCGCAAGCGCGTGGAATTCGATCTGTATTACATCCAGCACTGGTCGCTGTGGCTGGACCTGAGCATCATCACCCAGACCTGCGTGATCGTGCTGTTCGATCGCGATGCATCCTGAACCGGGGCGACGAATCACCGCGGAGTTCGGGATCCGGACGGCACGGCATCTTCCGCGCAATCGCATGCAGCAATGCCACTGCCAGCGCCGCGTGCAGCGAAAACGGATAGAACGGCAGGTAGAAATCGAACACTCCCACCCCGAGCAGCAGGCAGAGCCACGCCAGCGCCCAGCGGCGCATGCCGCCACCGGCCCGCAGCAGCGGTGCCCACAGGACATGCAGCAGGCCGAGGCCGGCCAACAGTCCGCACAGCCCGGTCTCCGACAGGGCAGCCAGCACCAGGTTGTGTGCGTGCAGTTCACCGCGCAGGAAGCGGCCGCCGGTGTAGTCGGGCACCAGGAACTGGAACACCCCCGGCCCCAGCCCGAACCATGGATGGCCGCGCCACGCCTCGACCGCACCGGCCCAGAGATAGGTCCGTCCGAGCGACACGGCGGTCAGCAGGTTTTCCCGCGAGGCACTGGTCATGTCGGCGTAGCGCTGCCAGAGCACCAGCACGGAGAGGGCTGCCAGACCGAGCAGCGCCGCTGCGGCCAGGCGGCGATGCTGGCGCGACAGGCCGGAGCGCGGCCAGGCGCACCAGGCCAGCAGGAGCCCGGCCGGCACCAGGGCGTTGCGCACCTGGGCCAGCGCGAGCGCGCCGGCGGCGCCCAGCAGCGCCAGCGCCAGCGCAGCGCGGCCCAGCTCCCGGCGGCGATGCAACTGGAGCACGAGCAGCGCCACCACCAGCGAGGAAGCGGCCAGCAGCGCCGGATGCTCGTACATGCCCGAAATGCGCGGCAGGTATTTGAACGTGTCCTCCGCGTGGAATGCCAGCGAAAAGCGCAGGGCTGGCGGCCACTGCACCAGCACGGCCACGCCCAGCGCCAGGTTGAGCCACAGGGCGATCAACGCCGCGAGCGTTGCCGCGCGCGGCCAGCGCGGGCAGGCCACGGCAAGGTTGAGCATCGCCCACAGCGCCAGCAGGGCGGTGGCATAGCGCACGGCGAAACGGAACGCGAGCGACGCATTTCCGGACGCCAGCACCGACGCAGCCAGTGCTGCCATGCAGGCAAGGATTGCCAGCAGCGGCCTGCGGAGGCACGGGGGCACGCCTTGCCGCCAGAGCGCCCAGGCAGAGACTGCCGACATGCAGCCGAGCAGGGCGACCGACCCCAGCGACAGGCCGCCGCCGGCACCGCCCGCAACCACCACCTGCTGCAGGCAGAACAGCAGATAGGCAGCCAGGCAGACCGCTACCAGCGGGGCCTGCGATGGCTGGCGTCCAGCCCCTCCCGATGGCACAGCCAGCCCCGTCATTGTCCGGAAGGCACGACCGCCTGCGCACGATGGCGACGGCTCAGGCGGGCCCGCAGCAGCAACATCAGGAACATGGCATTGGTGCGCAGGTAACGCCATGCCAGGCGCCGCGGCTCCTGGATCATCCGGAACAGCCACTCCATTCCGAACCGCTGCATCCAGTGCGGCGCCCGCGGCAGCATCCCGGACAGCACGTCGAACGATCCGCCCACGCCCATGGCGAGCGCAACGCCCAGGTCGTTCCAGTGTCGCTGCAGGAACAGCTCCTTGCGGGGCGAACTGATGCCGATGAAGAGGTAGCGCGCGCCCGAGGTGCGGATCTCCTGCACGATGCCGGGCGCCTCGGGATCGGTGAAATAGCCGTCCCTCACACCGGCAATGCGCAATCCGGGGTGGGTAGCGCCCAGGCGGGCGGCGGCGGCCTCCACCACGGCGGGCCGTGCACCCAGGAGATAGACACTGTCACCGGATCGGGCGGCCTGGGCACACAGGTCCTGCATCAGGTCGATGCCCGCTCTGCGCGGTGGCGGCGAGGCGCCCAGCCAGTGCAGGCCGATGCCGACGCCGCTCCCGTCGATGTGGACCAGCTCTGCCTCCTCCAGCGCCTGGTGCAGCAGCGGCTGCGCGCGCGCATCGACCAGCTTGGCAACGTTCAGCCCTTCGATGCGGATCCGCGCCCCCCCCTCCGCGGCGGCCTGTGCGCGCTGCAGCAGTTCTTCTGGCGCAACCATGTCCAGGGGGCAGCCGAAAAAGCGCAGGCGGGACGGCAGGGCGCTCAAGGAACCGCCCCTTGGACGAGCGCACCGTAGAGCGCGAGCACGCGGGGCCTCAGGCCTTCCCAGGTGAAGCAGGTACGGACCCGCTCCACGATGGCGGGATCCACCCGGTGCTGCCGCTGTTGTCCGACGCGGGTGGCGAGCGCCGCCACGTCGCCCAGCGGATACAACGCGCCGGTCAGGCCCGCCTCTTCCAGGATCGAGCGATTACCCGGAATGTCGCTGGCCACGACGGGACAGCCGAGCAGCAGCATCTCGATCAGCACTGTCGGCATGCCCTCCACGGCCGACGGCATCACGAAAACGTCCGCGCCCGCGGCCATCGCCGCGACGGAGGCATCGGCGACGAACCCGTGGAAGCGCACGCGCGCGCCCACTCCGAGCGACCGGGCGACCTCCTCCAGCCGGCCCCGGTCCGGGCCACGCCCCACCACATGCAGCACCGCCGCCTCCATCCCCGGATGCGCCAGCACGGCGACGGCATCGTGCAGGCGCTTGACGGCATCCAGCCGCCCCACGGACAGCAATGCGGGAGCGCCTTCCAGTCGGGGCGCATCGTCGGGAGGCGCGACCAGTTCGGCCTCCAGTACGGCATTGGGCAGCACCACCGGGCGCCGCGGCGCCATGCCGCGCCTGCGAAGGTAATCCACCCAGTGGCCGGACAGCAGCACCACGCGGTCCGCGCCACGCAGGAGCAGACGCTCGACCACCAGGTCCCAGGCCCACTTGCGCAGGCGTTTCCCCGGCCCGGAATCGTCGTCGTAGTAGCAATGGGGCGTGTAGACCAGGCGCCGGCCACGCAGCCAGGCGATCGCCGCGGCCAGGCCGGCAACGGGAACGCGCGCTCCATGCACATGCACCACATCCGCCCAGCCGACCTGGCGCCACAATCCGCCGGCCCCGGCCTGCACGGCCACGTACCCATGGGCACTGCCGCCCTGTGCCTGCGGCGCGGCCACCCGCAGCACGTTGCCGCCCCGCGATGCCAGCACGGCCAGCCCATGGATGTGGCGAGCCACGCCGCCGCCGCCGGCATGCGGCGCGAAATCCTTGTACACATGCAGTATGCGCATCCGGCTCATCCCCCTGCTCCGCCAGCCGGCTGCCGCCCCTGCGCTCCGGCCGGAGCCCCATGGGCCGCAGCCTCCCCGGGGAACACCCCGGGCACCGCGGTCCTGGCGGCAGCGGCATGGCGCAGCACGCCGCCGAGCAGCAGCCAGAATCCGCCGGCTCCCGAAACGGTCAGTCCGTTTTCCGAGGAAACGAAAGTGGTCATGATGCCGCAAAGCAGCCAGAAAGCCGCCAATACCACGGGGTCGCGCTGCAGCCGGTAGGCCCCCCACAACCGGTGCAGGCACCAGCCCACGATGGACAGGAACAGCAACGCGCCGGGTATGCCGATCTGGTAGGCGATGCTGAACAGCGAGCCTTCTCCGCCACCCAGGTCGGCCAGCGATTGGCGGGCCGCCAGCGCACTCTGGCGCCCCACGCCCCCGCCCAGCAGCAGCACCTGGTGCAGTTCGGCCAGGTTGCGCTGCAACGCCAGCCAGTGGCCGATCGTGGAGCCGTCTCGGAAGTTCACGGAGGCCACCACGATGCCGACGGAAGCGGCCGCCAATGCCGCAAGCACCATTCCCGCCAGGAAGAGCCGCGCGGCCGCGGACCGGACCAGCCCCTTCGATGTCAGCAGGTAGCCCATCACGGCGACGATACCGGCCAGCATCGCGCCACGGGTGCCGGACATCCACACGCCGGCCAGCAGGCCGCCGCACGCCAGCAGGGCGCGCCACGGCCAGCGGCGCTGCCACAGCGCCAACGCGGACAGGGCCGCGGTCACCAGGAACTGTCCCTGGGCCAGTGGCGCGGCCAGCAGGCCACCCGCACGGCGCTCCCTGGCCTCGCCGCCGAAAAAGTTCCAGGGCAGGCCGGTTTCCCTTTCGGTGCCATCGGGCTGCACGCCCTTGATATTGAAAAGGTATTCCGGCAGCCGCACGCCATGGACCCAGAAGTCCGTATGGGCCACATCCCATGCACCGAAGGCGGCACTGGCCACGCCCAGCCAGACCAGGCAACGCACGGCGAGGCGCAGGTCCCGTGGATGCGGCATGCAGACATGCCCGGCCAGCAGGAACAGCATCGGCACCAGCACGATGCCCAGGGACCCGAGCACGATGCCGGCAGGCAGGCCGTGCAGGAACCCGGCCGGCGCATGCGCGGCAGCGAGGGCGCAAAACCCCAGCACCTGCACCAGCAGGGCCCTCGGCATGCGCACGGTAAGCAGGCACAGTCCCGCCAGAACCACCACCGCCGCGTCGCGGGCGGTGCGCAGCAGCGCGGCCTCCGGCCACGCGCCGCCGCCGTACATCCAGGCCACCAGCAGGTCGCCCGCGTGGATCGACACGATGAACAGCACCAGCCCCAGCCGCTTCATGGCTCGCCTCCCAGGCGCCGCGGCCATGCGGGATCGGCGGCGAAGCTGCGCTGCAGCCACAGGCGCTGCCGCTCCAGGAAAGCGGTGCGTGCCCCGGCCTCATGGCACAGGTTGCGGACAAGATATCCAAAGGCGCCCGGGTCCGCCACCTGCGCAGAGGGGCGCCCCACCGCCTGGGCATCGGCCGACCCGGGCGCGGGCCAGTCCATGCCGATCACGTAATGGCCGCGGACCGCCGCGTCCATCAGCGCGGAAGAGCAAAAGCCCGCCACCACGGCCGGCGGGCCGTCCGCCACCAGCACCGCGTGCGGAGGCGGACGGCACAGCGGGGCCAGTTCCGTGCCCTGGTAGGGATGCCCCCGACGCACCTCCTCCGGATGCAGCAGGATCTGCAGCGCGAGCCCTCCCGGCCGGTCCCGGGCGAGCTGCCGGGCCAGGGCCAGGAAATCCTCCGCGAGCGGCCGTCCGTAGATCGGCGTGTGGGTCTGCGAAACCAGATACAGGGCCGTGGGCGCCTGCGCCCCGGCGGCGGGAGAGAGCATGCGCGCCGGGCCATAACCCAGCGCTTGCGTGGCGACGCCGTGCCGGGCGTACACCTCGGCGCTGCTCGGCCCCCACAGCAGATGGCACTGCGCATGCACCGGAAAGAACTCATCGGTGGGCAGGCCATGCTGGACGCACACGCTGCGCCAGCGGGCCCCGCAGGCACGCTGCGCAGCCACGGCATACACATCGAAATCGTTGTGCAGCAGCAGCGTTCCGCAAGCGCCAGCATCGAATGTCCGCTCCCAGGCGCCACGCCAGAGGCGCTGCCGGAACACGCAGCAACGCACCAGCCAGGGCGATGCCACCAGTACGCCTTCCCGCACCGGCCTCAGCCGCCATGCGCCGAGCGCGTGCCGCCAGGCCTGGGCGGACGGCCGCGCAGGTACCTGGCCAGCGACCTGTCCGCGCAGGCGCGGATGGACCACCACCGCGCAGGCGATGCCATGCCGGGCCAGGTCGGCCACGCACGGCGCCAGCGCGCCCCAACCGTTGGCGCCCGGCAGCGTGGCGAGCGCCACCCAGCCGGCCAGTGGAGCCGGGCGCTCCGGCAACCGGCCGCAAAGCCACGCATCGCGCGCGGCCGCGAGCAGGGCGCGCAGCACGGCCATCCCCCCCCGGCGTGCGAGGAAATAGGCCTCGTGGCGCGTGTCGGCGGCTTCTTCGCCGTATTGGGCAAGCAAGGCCTGCCGGAATTCAGGAAACCGCATTGCCCTCCTCCCGCACCATGCGCCGATGGATCCGCCAGCGCTGCAGTTCGCCAAACAGCCCACTGCCGAACAGGCGCACGACCGCACGCTTGAGCAGGCGCCGCAAGCGGTCCTGCGCACCCCAGCGCACGCTGTCCAGGCGCGCATCCAGATGATGGATTTCCTCCGCGGACGCAGGCTCCATGGAAACGGGAGCGCCCCCCGTTTGCGGGCGCCGCAACTGCACCCACAGGTTTTCCGCCAGCACCCCGCCACCCTGCCATGCGCCGCAATGGACCACATCCAGTCCGGCAGCCACGGCCAGCCGCCGCAGCAGCGGCGCGGAAAAATAGCTGAGGTGCGCAGGATGCACGTAGTTGCGCGAACGCCAGCCGCTCATCACGTCCGGCACCTCGATCCAGGCCTGCCCGCCCGGTGCAAGGATATGCCCCAGGTCTTCCAGAAAAGCCCGCGGGTCCGGCAGATGCTCCAGCACATGGAATGCGACCACGGCATCGGCTTCGCCGCCGGCCAGTGCCTCCCAGCTCGGCAGGAAACGCACTTTCGCGCCATCCAGCAGGCGATCCCGGTGCGCCAGGTCGGGCTCGCTGGCCGACAGCTGCAGATCCGGCCGCTGCGCCGCCGCCACGCCAAGGAACGCCCCGAATCCCGACCCTACCTCGAACAGGCGTGCGCCGTGGGCCAATGCAGGAGCGATGCGCGCCAGCCGCTGCCGGGCAATGGGGCGGTCGCCGCGCCAGGCAAAAAATCGCTCCTCGCTGCGCCAGGGCACCTCCGCCGGGAACAGCCTGCGGTAGTCGCCCGCGTAGAACCGTGCCAGCGATTCGCCGGTGAAATCCGGAGCCAGATACGCCGCGGCGCACCCGCCGCAGCGGCGCAGCTCCTGACCGCTGCCGGCATACACTTCGGGCCAGACGGAGCGCTGTGCGCACGTCGCACCGCAGCAGCGGCAGCGGCCGTCATCCGGTGCCCACTCCGATGCCATCATGGTCTTCTCCGTGGCTGGCGGCTACGCATACACGCTCCCGTACCAGAGCGCGACCGACACCGCGAACCACAGCGTGCTGTGGGCACGGCCACCGGCCAGCTCGCGGCGCAGCCGCGGCAGGTCGAGGAAATCGCCCAGGCCCTGCGGAAGCGACGCCAAGATGTCCTGCAGGGGCATGCGGTCCACCAGGAACTGCTCGGCGTGGCCGAAACCCGTGCTTTTGCGCTGGCCGACGATGCGTGCCGGCAGGTCGGCGGAAAAGGCCTCCCGCAGCAGCGCCTTGCCATGGTAGTCGCCCATGCGCCGGTGCGCGGGCGTGGCGAGCGCGCGCTCCACCAGGCGGTAGTCGAGGAACGGCGCCCGCACCTCCACGCCCGCATGCATGCTGTTGCGGTCCGTCATGCGCAGCACCATGGGCAGGTTCGTGGCCAGCACGTCGGCGCGCAGGCGGGCCTGCGCATCGCCGCGCCGGTCGGCCCGCAGTGCCTGCAGGCGTGGCGCCTGCGCGTGCCACAGGGCGGCAGACATGCTGGCCACGCTCGGCCGCTGCCGCCGCAGCAGCGCGCCGAGCGGCCGGGCCGGGAGATCCCAGGCCAGGCGGTTGAGCAGCAGCCGCGGGTCCACCGCCCCGCCTGCCAGCAGCCGTGCCAGCGTCGGAAGCCTGAGGCCGTGCAGCGCGCTACGCGCGGCCAGGGCCAGGTACAGGCGCACATAGCCGCCGAACAGCTCGTCCGCGCCCTCGCCGTTGAGAACGACCTTGTAGCCCGCATCGCGGATGGTCCGGTACATGCGGAAACTCGCCAGGATGGATGGGGTGCAGAAAGGCTCCTCCTGTGCCTGCGCCAGTGCCAGCAGCTCGTCCGCGCCGGGCACCGCGTGGGCACGGTGCACGTGGTGGCGGTCCGAGTGCCCCCATCCGGCCATCGAGGCGGCCGCCGCTTCGACTTCGTCGAAGCCGGCGTGGGCCCCGTCGCGGTAGCCGTACGTGAAGGCCCCCCCGAAGCAGGTGCGGGGCGCAGCCCCGGCATGCAGGCCGATGTGCGTCAGTATGGAGCTGTCGAGCCCTCCCGACAGCAGCGTCACGCTCGGCACGTCGGAGCGCAATCGCAGGCGCGTGGCGTCCTGCAGCAGGGCTCGCACCGCCCCGGCATCGAGCGGCGGGACCTCCCCGGGAGCGGGCCACCGGTGGTAGGAACGCCGCGTGGTGCGTCCCGCAGGCGATACGCGGTAGAGCCACCCGGGAGGCACCGCCTGGATGCCTTCGTAGAAAGTCTCGCCGCAATGGTCGGACAGGCCCGCCACCAGGAAATCGAAGATCGCCCCCGGATTCGGCGCGGGGTGTCCGCCCAGCGCGGCGGCGATCGCACGGATCTCGCTGCCCAGCACCAGGTGCCGCCCGTCATGGTGCAGATAGAGCGGCTTCACGCCGAGGCGGTCTCGGCAATAGACCAGGTCGCCCGTCTCCTGCTCCAGCAGCACCACCGCCCACATGCCGTTGCAGCGCGGGAAGAATCCCTCCCCCCAGGCGCGCCAGCCGTGCAGGATCACTTCCGTGTCGCTGTCGGTACGGAACCGGTGGCCGAGCCCTTCCAGTTCCGCGCGCAGCTCCAGGAAGTTGTAGATCTCGCCGTTGAACACCACCACGTTGCCGGTGTCCGGACAGCGCATGGGCTGCGTCGCCGCGCTGCTCAGGTCGATGATCGACAGGCGGCGATGGCCGAGCACGGTCGGCGCGGGCTGATCGGTGCACCACAGGCCCTGCGCATCCGGCCCCCGGCGTGCGAGCGCGGCGAGCGCCCGCTCCGCACGGTCCTGCAGCGCCGCTCCGGCCACGAAGCTGCGCAATGCCACTACGCCGCACATCGCAGGCTCCAGGCACGCGGGGCCGCGAGGCCCCGGGAAAAGGCTGCGGCGACACGGGTCATGAAGGACGACCTCCCGCGACCCGCAGCAGGCCGTGGCAGCGCCAGGCGGCCCATGCCGTTGGCAGAAGCAGCAGCAAAGCGGCCGGCCCCCCACCGCCAGACCCGGCCCACGGCAACCCCGCCAGGAGAAGTGCCAGCAGCGCCGCCCAGCCTCCCGCATTGGGCCGCAGGCCGCACAGCCACAGGCTGGCCGCCATGATTCCCAGCACGCCCAACAGCCGGCCCCACAGCAATGGCACCGGCGCCGACGCTGCCGCCGCGACCACCTGCAGCAGTGTGCTGACCGCCAGGCACCACACGAACACGCGCAGCAGCGCCTGCTCGCGGCGGCGCCCGATCAGCAGGGCCGACAGCACGCTGGAAAAAAGCACGATCGCGCCCGCCACCAGCACCGGCATCACCCACGGCAGCCACTCCTGTTGCTCGGCATTGCCCCATCGCGCGGCAGCCGGCCAGAGCAGCAGCGCGGCGGGCGCCGACAGGCCGAGCACCAGGGACATCAGGCCGCAGGCCCAGCGCACGCCGGTATCGGTGTGCGCCTCGGCCAGCAGCAAGCGGTTGAACTGGTTGAAGACCCCGCCCGCGCCATTGAGCAGGTAGCCCAGCAGCAGATAGGCCGGAACAAAAGCGGGTGCCGCCGAGGCCAGCAGGAACGGCGTCAACCGGTCGTGCAGCGTGCCGGCGATACCCAGCGCAGAAAGCCGCAGGGCAGCCCCCAGCATGCGCCCTCCCCCTACCGCCGGCAGAAGCAGGCGAAGCGGCGCCCCGAACACGGCGATATTCACGGTGGCCTGCACCAGGTAGCCAACGGTCACCGCGATGCCCGCGCCCATGCCGCCCTCCCAGCCCGGCGCACCGCGCAATGCCAGCCATGCGAGGGTCGCCGCCGGCACCGCGACCTGCTGGACACCGAAGCCGGCCAGGCGCCGTCCCTGCGCCAGCAGGGGCGCCGAGTAGCCGACCAGTCCCAGCAGCGTGGCCGGCAGCACCGAGAGCAGGTAGGCGAAGCCCTCGCCCTGTCCGCGCGATGTCCACCAGGCGCCCGCCACCCACGCCAGGTCCAGCACCAGCGTGGCCGCCAGCCGGTGGCACAGCGCCTGCCGCCAGCGCAGCACCCAGCCCTCCGAGGCGGGATCCTCGCGCAGGAACAGCGATGCGTAGCCGAGGTCCGCCAGGAACAGAACGGTCAGGAGCCCGAGGTGCGCCAGCCCGACGTCCGCATAACCCTGCGTTCCGAAGTGGCGCAGCAGCATCCACTGGAACAGCAAGGTGAAGCCCTGCCCTGCCATGTACGAAACCGCGCCGGAAAGGAATCCCGCGCGCATCCGGGCGGAAGCGTTCATGGGCGTGGAGGCGGCGTGAATTGCGGAACATGGCAGAGAAAGGCACGCGATGCCGGACCATAGGCGAACCACGGCTCGAACTCGATGCCGGAGCGCTCCGCGCATTCCCTCAACGCCCGGCGCTCGCCGCGCTGCCGGTCAGCCCGGAACAGGTCGTAGTCGTCGCACAGCAGTACGCTACCCTGAACCAGCCGCGATTCGATCAGCGCGAGGGCGTCCCGTGCCGAGGCATACAGATCGCAGTCCAGGTGCACGATCGCCGCCTGAGTGCTGCCGATGGCTCCGGCATTGTCAGAGAACAGTCCGGGCACCAGCACCAGATCCGGAGCACGCAGGCCTACCGCCGCACACCGCGCCACGGCCTGGGACTGTGCTGCCAGAAAGCTGCCTGTGGCCAGGGTGTCCTCGCCTTCGTCGTTGGCCGGCATGCCCGCGAAGGTATCGAAGCCATGGAACCGGGGCGGCCGGGAGAGAAAATCGAGCACCGTCCCCTGACGGCGGAACGGCAGTCCGGCATTGCGCTCCATGCGCTCGCGCTGGTGACGGTAGCACAGCCAGGCATGGGCCAGGCTGTTGCCGCGGTACACGCCGAACTCGTAATAGTCGCCTGCAAGCTGGGTGGCATGCACGTAGGCCCAGGCCCGGTAGAGCGCGCCCAGAGCGTCGTTGCGGTGCAGGTTGGCCCCCGCCCGAAGACGTCGATAGGCAAGCTTGAAGCGTTCGAGGGGCCTCAGGGACAAAGCAGGACTCCTTGGTTCGGGCAAGGCCGCATTTCGCCCGTTTCGCCATGGAGACGGCAGGGAGTGCAGTTCCGCGCACCGCTACGGCTCCAGGAAACCGTCCTTGGCGAAACAGGCAGTACGTCCAGACTATTCACATGCTTGGCCAGCGGGCTCCGTCGCGACCAGGCGCCAGCGTCCGCTGCAGCGCCTCGCGCAGGGTGCAGCGGGTCTTCCAGCCCAACAGCGCAGCCGCCTTCGCTGGATCACCGAGTTGGTGGGCACGATCATGGGGCCGCTTGCGCCCCGGGTCCACCTCCACGCGGGGCATTCGTCCCAGCAGCGCGCCGATCTCCGACACCAGTTCGCCCACCGAATGCTCCACGCCCGAGCACAGATTGAACACGTCGAATGCCACCTCGCCGCGAGAGTCATCGAGCAATGCTGCCAGCCCCTGCGCGGCTTCCTCGGCATGCATGTAGTCCCGGCGCGGCTCCAGGTTGCCCAGCCGCAGCAGCGGCTCCGCCGAAGGGTCGGCATTGATCTGCGCCAGCACGTCGGGGATCAGGTGCGCGTTCGGATCATCGTGCGCGATGCAGTTGAACAGGCGCGCGACGCGGCCGCGGCGCCCGGCGCCCAGGCCGCACCACAGGCGCAGCTGGCCCTCGTTGCACAGCTTGGACAGCGCATAGTTGTCGCGCGCCTCCGTGGGGCTGCGGTCTTCCGCCAGCGCTTCGCAACCCCAGGCGTACACCGCGCCGCTGGAAGCGATCACCACCTGCCGCACATCCGCCTCGCCCGCCGCATGCAGCACGCTCTCGGTTCCCACCACGTTCACCTGCAGGCAGTGCATGCGCCGCATCTCGCAGGTCGGAATATGGTGCACGGCGGCCAGGTGCACCAGCGCATCCGCCCGGAAATCGCGCAGCATCGCCGTGACCGCGCCGGTATCGCGCACATCCGCCACTGCCGCGGCCTCCAGCCCCTGCGGCATCGCCATGCCACTCGACAGATCGTCCAGGCCCGCGACGGTGTCGCCGCGCTGCTGCAGCACGGCCACCAGCCGCCGCCCGATCATGCCGGCCGCGCCGGTCACCAGCACCCGCCTCATGCGTTGCTTCCCCGGGCCCCACCCTCCGGCAGCCTGCGCCGCAGGCGCTCCGGCAGCCAGGCGAAGAGCGGATCCTGGCGGGCGGACCAGCCACCCGGCATCCCGCCTGCACGGCGCAGCGCCACGTAGGACGCCAACGCCAGGGACAGCGCCAGAAGCGTGCCGGCGAAAACCGCTGCCGCGACGAACGCGGGCCGCCGCGAGGGCAGCGGTGCAACCGGCAGCGCCGGCGAAGCCTTGTAGCGCAGTTGACCGGCCCTGGAGCGGGACTGCTCCAGGTTCATCCGGATCTCGCTGCCGGCCTGCCGCTGCGCCATGTTCTCCGCGGTATCGGCGGGGAACAGGCCGGCCAGGCACTGCCCCATCCAGTCGGCCAGTGCCTTGCCGGAAGACAGCCCGTCCAGGCGTTCATCGACGCGGTCCAGGAAGCGCTGCTTCCACTCCAGTTGTTCCAGTTCGCGCACACCCTTGCGCAGTTGCGACCGGGTATCGGACATGGTGGATTCCAGTGCCACGATCTGGGCCAGCGGCGACAGGTACCGCCCGCCGCCATCGCCCACCGACACCACCGTGTTGACTTCGCTGCGGCGCACTTCCGGATACTGCTGCAGCAGCCTCTGCATGTCCTCCACCTGCTGCCGGCCCTGCTCTATGGCGAACTGCCGCCGGATCTGCTCGATCTGCAATTGCGAGCGCTGCTCCAGCACTTCCTGCCGCATCCGGTCCAGGTATTCGCGCAGGTCTCCCCAGAGCATGATCTGGCGGATGTGCGATGCGATCACGGCGAACTGCTGCGCCGCAGCGGCTTCGTCGCGCACCTGGAGCGAGACCTCCAGCCCCAGTGCCCCGACTTTCTTGGGATCGATGTTGATCTGCTCACGGATGTCGTCCCTTCCCACCGTGCTGCGATAGCCCACCCGCGTGCTCCAGTAGCGCGGCTGCCGGAACTGCCTCTGCAGCCTGGCGCCCGAGCCGTCGGGCAGGGAGGCGTCGGCCAGCGTGGCCGCGACCAGCTGGCGGTCCGACAGCAGGGGCTGCAGCCTGCGCCACTGGTCCAGCGACATCTGGGGGGTCTCTAGCAACGCGGTGGCACCGTAGAGCGGATACCGCAGGGCCAGCCCGCCGGCCACCAGCGCAGCCAGCAGCGCGAGCGGAACCAGCAGCATGCCGAAGTCGCGGTAGAAGCGCAGCAGCTCCAGCAGCAGGTCACCCAGCGATACATCGCCGCTTCGCTCACGCACTTCGTTCATCGCTGGTATCGGGTCAGTGGCGGCATCTCGGAACGCCGGAGAGACTGCATCGGCATGGCGCCGGTCTGCGATAGCGTGGAACGGTCCACGCGGCCTCGGCGAATGGGGCAGGTTGTACCATATCCATGGGCGCGCCAAGGCCTCAGGAAACCGCGGGAAGCCAGGCGTTCCGCAATCCGAAGTACAGCACGCTGCCCGCGTTCGCGCATCACGAGGGTGCGCAGGCCGGCATCCTGCGCCAGCGCCAGCAGCGTCGCCAGATTGAGCAGATAGGCATGGCGGCCGAACCCGGACGGCTCCATGCACCGGGCCAGCCATACCGACAGCGCCAGGGACACGGCCGCGACGAAGGCAACGGACAACCACTGTACCGACAGCGCGCACGCGCCTGCCCGCCAGTGCACAGGCAGCAGCCGGCCCCATGCGCGCATCCTGTCCGGCAGGCTCACCGCGCGCCCACCCAGTACGGCGCCACGTCGTCCCAACGCCCCTGCATGCGGACCCGCCCCTGCTCCAGCAGCACGACATGGTCCGCCCGCTCCAGCAGGGCGAGCCTGTGGCCGATGACGACCACGGTCAGGTCGCCGTGCAGTCGCTCCAGGGCCTCGCGCACGCGTGCTTCGTTGCCGGGGTCCAGGGCGCTGGTGGCCTCGTCGAGGATCAGCAGTGCCGGGCGCTGCAACAGCGCGCGCGCCAGGGCAAGGCGCTGCCGCTCGCCACCCGACAGCTGCACGCCACGCTCCCCCACCACGGTGTCCCAGCCCTGTGGCAGGGCATGCACGAACTGCGCGCAAGCCTGCTCCAGGGCCTGGCGCAAGGCATCGTCATCGGCATCGGGCGCGGCCAGAAGCAGGTTGCTGCGCACGCTGTCGTTGAACAGGAAGGTGTCCTGCGATACGTAGGCGACGGCCCGCCGCCAGGCACGGCGCGCACGGGCGTCCAGGGGCACGCCGTCGATCTCCAGCGCTCCCTCGTCCGGGCCCAGCAATCCGCACAGCACGTCGGCCAGGGTGCTCTTGCCGGCGCCGGAGGCGCCGACGATGGCGGTGGTCGTCCGCACGGGCAACGTGAGGGAGACATCGTCCAGCGCCCGGACCGCACGGCCTTCGTAGCGCACTCCGACGCTGCGCAGGGCGATCGCCGTACGCACGTCGGGCACCGCCTCCCGGGCAGCCTCCTCCGGTTCGGCCCAGTCGCGGGCATCGGCCAGCTGGCGCTCCACCCCGGCGAAGGCGGGCGCCGCATGCAACCACATCTGCTGTTGCTGGTGGCCCATCGCCATCAAGGGCAGCAGGCGGGCGAACACCAGCACCAGCGTGAGCAACTCGGCGACCGGCACAGCCCACACCCGCAACCCCAGGTACACATACGCGGCCAGCAGCAACGCACCGGCGCTGTGCAGCAGGGCCTTGGACAGGCTCAGCCCGGTGGAGAAGCGCAGTTGCTGGTCGCGCAGCCTGCCCGCGTCGCCGGCAATCCAGGCACGGTAGCGCGCCTCCGCCCCCAGGATCTTGGCCAGCCGCAATCCGGCCAGGCTGTCGTGCAGGCTGCCATGCAGGCGCTGGCTGGCCACGGTGAGCTGCCGCCCCAGGGCCATCACGGCGCGCCGGTGCCCGGCCAGCAGGGCCAGCAGCAGCGCGCCGCCCAGGGCGCAGGCGAGCGCCAGCTTCCAGTGCAGCGCGAAGGCGGCCAGCAGGTACACCGCGGCAGTGGCCAGAGACGCCAGCATGCCCATGCCATGGCCCAGGCCGATACCGATGCGCGCCACATCGCTGAGCATGAGGTTCGCCTGCTCTGCCGTGCGCTGCGCGACCACCCAGCGCCACTGCGCGCCGAGCAGTGCAGAGAAGCTGGCCTCGCGCAGCCGGTCCGCCACCTGCTGCTGCAGCCGCGCTGCGGTGCATTCCCGCGCATACTGGATCGCGTTGCGCAGCAGGATCAGCGCACAGAACAGTGCCAGCAGCGGCAGCGGCGTTCCTGCGGGCAGGCCCAGCGATTCCGTGGCCTGAACGACGCCCCGCGCGGCAATGCCCAATCCCTCCACGGCTCCGCCCTGCAATACCCCCAGCAGGGGCACCAGCAACAGCACGCCGATGCCTTCCGTGGCGCCTGCCATCAGCATCAACAGGAAAAGCGCCAGGCGCTGGCGCGAAGGCGCCCAGGCCAGAAGCCGCGCCAATGCCCTCCACGGCCCCGTCACGCGCCCTCCGCGCCGACGACGAAGCATCCCGTGCGGGTGAAGCGCTGCGCGCCGGCTCCACCGGTCACGAATCCCCGCCCCGCGATGACCCAGGCATGCGCCTGCAGTTGCGACGCGTCCGAACGCGCCACCCCGAAGCACACCACATGGGGAATCCCGAACAGTCCAAGCAGACAGCGCGCCGCCAGCGCCTGGGCCAGGCAATTCGACTGCCAGGGCGTGTGCCGGGCGGACAGGCGCAACGTGCGGCCGATCTGCTGAGCGCGCCGCCGTCCGCGCTCGTCCAGGGGGGGCAGGGGGGGCGGCTCCGCGACCGCGCGCCCCAGCCAGGGCGCGATCCGGCGGAACCCCAGGCAGAGCACGGCCGCCCGCGCGAGCCCCAGCAGCAGCCAGGCCGGGCAGAACAGGCCGCGCTCGAAACGCGGAAGGCGCAGGAAAGCACGCAGGCGCCGCAGGGGCAGCACATCAGACACGCAGGAACATCCGTTCGGAGGAATGGAGGCGGCACGCCGCCATGGGGGAAATGCCACGCATTACAGCGGATACGGAGTGCCCGCACAACGCAGGAGAAAGGTACTGCATCCCGGTGGCCTCCCCTGTCAGCCGCGCTGGCGCCTGGCGAGGTGGCGCGCTGCCAGCCGCAGAACCCGCACCGCCGGGTAGGCCCACTCCAGCCGGCGGGGCAGAGCCAGCGCAGCGCGATCGCCGTCGGTGGGGGCCAGCAGGACCGGAATGAGCTGCACGCGCCCGCGCCAGCCCGACTGCAGCGACAGAAGCCATCGCACATAACGGACCACGCCCATCCGCGCCGCCAGTTCCGCGCCACGGTCGGAGCCCAGCGCATCCAGGTGCGGCAGCAGCGCCTCGGCCGCTGGACGGGCCGCGTGCAGCAACGCGGGCTGGCGGCGCAGCACGGCAGGCACCTCCAGGCCCAGCGTCGCCTCCACGAGCAGCGCGGCCATCGCCAGAGATCGCTCGACACCCAGTTGCCGGGCCAGCGCCAGCGTGGCGTCCCAGTCCAGCGTGGGGCTGCGCAATGCCAGTGCCATGTCCACCAGCCAGAAGGCACGGTGCCAGTGGTGCTTGGTTCCGTGGAACGCGGCATAGGCCACGGCAGCGGGCGGCGCCAGCGTGGGAACGTCGGTTCCACTCAGCCGTACCGTGGTGACGTGCCGCTCCCACAGTGCTGCCGCCTCCAGGTTGAACTGGCTCCGCCGGTTGGCGAGCCGCAGGTGCAGTTCCACCACCACGCCCGTGGCGGCATGGCGCAGTGGCAGGTCGTGGTGCCCGGCGCCATAGCGCTCCAGGTCCGCCACGGCGGCTGGGTCGGGCAGATAGCCGAGGGCCTGCAGCGGCGGCAGGGCCCGCGCCATGTTCTCGGGATCGACCAGCACATCGATGTCGCTCGCCTCGCGGCGCAGGGGGTCGCCGAACAGCGCCGCATAGCCCTGGCCCTTGATCAGGCAGTACCGGATGCCGGCGCCCCGCAGCGCATCGGCGACGCCGCGCACGGCCGCGGCGTGCTGCAACGTGCGCAAGGCCATGCGGCGCTGGCGATCGCGCAATACCGAGCGCAGCGCTGAAGGAAGTCGGGCATCGAGCCGGCCTGCGTCCGGCAGCGCCAGGGCCAGCCGGTGCCGGATCAAGGCACGCGTGAATGCCCCCTCATCGACCGTAGCGCATGCATCTCCGCCCGCTTCTCCCCGCCAAAGCGCCAGGAGGCAGCAGAACGCGGGGGACCAGGCTTCACAGCGCATCGGCACCGTAGCCCAGTCTCCGCATCACGTCCCCATGTGCGTCCACGATCCGGTCCACCTGCCCCGGCTGCAGCGCCGTACGCCACGCGCCGGACCGTCCCTGGCGGAAAAAGCGCTGCTGGCCCTTCTGGCGCTCGGCGAAACCTTCGCGCTCCTCCATGTCGCGCAACCTTCCGAAATCGCACGCACGCACTGCGCGCGCCACGACATCGGCGTCCGCCGGCAACCCCAGGAACCGTGCGAGCCGCGCGGCTTCACCCGCGGGATCGGCCAGCAGCGCTTCGTAGCGCAGCAGCAGCCGGGATGCCGGCGCATGGTCCAGCCAGGACACCACGTGCCCGGACCACGATCCGTACCGCTGCGGCACCTGCGGGCGGAGCGAGGACATGCCGCGGCCGACCGTCCATTCGCCGTCCGCCATCCGCGCGATGGCGGTATCCACATCCACCCCCATGTGGTCCGCCCAGGACGGCGCCACGTCGCGGGGGTCGCGCACGATGTAGACCGACCCCAGGGTCACGTCCGGAGGGAACAGTTCCGCGTCGCAGCGGTCATGGACCTTCAGCATGCAAAGGCGCCGGGAACCCTCTTCCCGGTGCGCCTGCACGCGCATCGCCCTGAGCTCGCCGCCCAGCATGTCGGCGGTACCGATATCGATGCTGGCTTCGATCCAGGTCCGGGAGGCCGAGCTGGGCACGGCATCGGCCAGCCTGTCCAGCCGCACGGGCGCGCCGCCGGACAGCAGGCTGGCGATCAGGCACCGCACCCAGGTATTGCCGGACTTGGGATACGAGGCGATCCAGTAGATGCCGTGGCGCGTCATGGACCGAACCGCGCCTCGATCATGTCGGCAGTGGCGTCCAGCGCATCGAATCGGCGCGGGCGCTGCAGCGTCCAGACGGGCACCGTGCGGCCGATGGAGGCGGCCTGCGCGAACGTGGAGGCCTGCAACCCCATTTGCACGGCCGCCCTCCTCCTCGACAGCAGGCCGTGCAGAACGGGTACCGCGGCGGTGGGCGATAGTGGCCGCAGTTCCGCTGCAGGGCCTTCGCGCAGCACGAGCACGGCGTCCAGGGACACAGGCCGGGGATCGAAGCCCGCCTGCGGCTGAAGGTCGTATTTGTCCAGGCCGTCCCGCACCTTCGGCACCCCGGTACCGTCCATCCCCAGCGCATCCATGGCCTCGCCCCAGAGCTTGAGGCGCGGAAACGCCGGCAACACCTGCATGCGGCCGTTGCCGGCGGGGACGTCCAGCACGGTGAGGTCGTCGCCGAGCAGCCCATGGCCGCGCCGCAGCAGGGCGGCCGCCAGCGTGGACTTGCCGGCACCGCTGTGGCCCGCGATGGCCAGCGTGCGCGACCCGATGCGCAGGCAGGCGGCATGCAGGGGGAAGAGCCCCCGCTGCAGGCACAGGCAGGACAGCGCCGACCCGAGCAGGAACAGGCGCCAGCCCGCATCGTCGGGGCGCAGCCGCTCCACGCGCATGGTGCGCCCGCCGTGGACGTGGATGCGCACCAGGTCGGGGATCTGCATGAGAACCGCGCCGTCCTCGCCCACGTCCAGCCAGGGAGATCCCGGCGCGGAGCCGGGCCGGCCGGGAACCGGCCCTTCCTCGACGAGGATGTCCTCGGGCTCTGCAGCGGACCCGGTCCACGCGGGAAGCTCGGGCAACTCCATGCTGCTGCGGACATGCCAGCCGCACACCTGGTAATGGTGGGCACTCATGCGCGGCGCCTCCTCCCCGGAAAGCGCCGGGCGTCCGTGCCGCTCACCGGCGCAACTCCACGGCGCCGGCTTCCTGCAGCTTGCCCAGCAGCACGGCCACGTCGGCCTCGATGGCCGCCCGGTCGCCTGCATAGATGGCTTGCAGGCGGTCGCACAGCGACGAGAAGGTGCAAGGCTGGGCAATGCACGTCCAGACATCGTGGCCGACCGGGTCCAGCGCCAGGTACGTCCCGCGTTCGGCGATCATGATGACCAGTTCCTCGCCCATCTCCGCGGCAAGGCAGTCGGGCGCATGGGCGATCAGCGCCTCCGGTTCAACGTTCATCCGCTGCATTCCTTCGAAAGGTGGACATCGCCCGGGGTGAGCGCCGTCGGGAAATTCTACCGACGCACCACCGCCAGGCGGCGGAAAACGGCTTCGCCGTCGGCCTGGTCCTCGAGTCGCCGGTGGTCCGGCCCGAACAGCGGCGTGTCGGCGCGCGCCACGGCCGGCAGGCTCAGCACCGGCTCGAACCAGCGGGCGGCCCGCGCGTCGCGCAGGCGGAAGTTGGCATGGCGCAGCACCAGCAGCCCGCCGGGCCGCAGGCAGCGCGCGAAATCCTCCAGCTGCGCCTCGAAATCCTCGAAGCGGATGAGGTGGTCGCAGCGTTCGCCCGGGTGCCGTGCCAGCTCGCCACGGCGCATCACCGCCAGGCAGAAGACGGCGTCGAAGGCGCCCTCCGCCTCCGCGGCCGTGCTTCCCGCCACGCGGAATTGCACGCCGGGGTCCGGCCGTTCCCGGAGCCTGCGCCGGCAGGTGGCGATATGGCCCGGGTGGATGTCCAGTCCGGTGATGAGCGCCTGCGGGAAATGGTGCCGCAGGCTGGCCACCTCCTCGCCGGTCGAGCAGCCGAACGACAGCAGCCGGGGAGCCCCAATGCCGGACAAGGCCTGCCGGACAAATGCGAAGAGATGCGGATACCGGTGGATGGAAGTGGTGCCGTAATCCTGGAAGAGCGGCTCGGACGAGGTCAGGCGCAACCATGCATAGCCCCGGCCTTCCCTGTCGCGCAATGCGCGGTACAGCAACCTCATGCCGGTCTTCGCGTGCCATCGGAACCAGGACCACTCCATCTGGCCGATGGTACGGAAATCATGGGCACTCCAGCGGTCCTGTCGAGCCGCCGGCAAAGCGATGCCATTTATGATGCACGGCGCGCCACCACCCTCGCCGGGTACCCGCAGAGCCAAGGAAGGACAACCCATGAACGACGACGCATCCTCGATATCCGGAGACCTGCCGCAGCAACCTGCGCGCAAGCCCTGGACCACACCCGTCGTGTCTTTCCTTTCGATGGATCAAACCGAGAACGGCCCAGGGGGCGGTATCGACGGTAATGGCTCCACGGGCGCCTCCTGAGTGATCTCTGCTCGGCCGTGATCGGCTCGGACGTCGATGAGTGATTTCGCCGGCGTCTGGCACTTGGACGGACGGCCCGTGGCGCCGGACCTGGTCGAACGGCTGGGCTGCGCACTGCAGGCGCGGGACATAGGGCCCGCACGGGTCTGGCATGGCGGCGACATCGCCATCGTGCACCGGCAGCATGTCTTCACGCCGGAAGACGAGGACGAAGCGATGCCGTACGCCGGATCCGAAGGCCCCGTGCTGGCGGCCAATGTCTCGCTCGCGGCCCGGACAGAGCTTGCAGGCGCGCTGGGCCCGCCGTTCTCGGCCTCGCAGCCGGACGGCCGCCTGCTGGCGGGAGCGCTCCACCGCTGGAACGCTGCGGCATTGCCCCGGCTTTACGGCTCCTTCGCGCTGGCCTGGTACCGCCCGGACCGCCGGCACCTGATGCTGGCGCGCGATCCGGTCGGCATGCACTCGCTGTTCATCCATCGCAGTCCCCGCATGATCGCGTTTTCTACCCGGCTGCGGGCCTTGCTGGCACTGCCGGGCATCCCCAGGGACCTGGACGAACGGGCGCTGGCCGATCAGCTGATCATGGACCGCCGCCGGCCGCAGCGCACCATCTACCAGGCCATCGACCGGGTGCTGCCAGGACAGGCCATGCACCTGACGGCCGAAACCACGCAGGCCGAGCCCTGGTGGTCGCTGCCGGAAGCGGGCTCCCTGCGGCTGGGCAGCGACGCCGAAGTCGAGGCCGCAGCCGCTGAAGTCCTGGACCGCGCGGTGGCCGATGCATTGCGTTCCCGCGGGCCCGTGGGCGCATGCCTCACCAGCGGGCTCGACAGCGGTTCCATCGTGCTGTCGGCTGCACGGCAACTGGCTCCCGCACCGTTGCTCGCCCTCACGCGCAAGCCGCAGGCTGCCACCGCCGCAGAAAACGCGACACACTATTACGAGGAATTCTCCCGGGCGCGGCTGCTGGCCGCCGTCCATCCCGGGATCGACTGGCACGTGGTCGGCGATGACGGCGGCGACTGGGGCGAACACGGCAACGAGCGCTGGTGGCAGGAGCATGGCCAGCCGGTGCGCTCGCCATTGAACATGGCCTGGTTTTTCCCGCTCAACCGCTTCCTGCGCTCGCGTGGAGGCAACGTGCTGTTGGGAGGAGAAATGGGCAATTCCTTCTTCAGTTTCGACGGACGGGTCCGCCTGCCTGAACTGCTGCGTGGCAGACAGTGGGCCGCCCTGACGCAGGAGACGCGGGCCCTGGCACGCTCCGAAGGACTGTCCTTGCGCAAGGCGGTACAGCGCCATGTGGTGCGCCCCTTCATGCCGATGTCCGTGCTGCGGCTCTGGCACCGTCTTCCACGCCGGGTCTGGACACAGTACGCAGCGATCCGGATGGACTGGGCCCGCGACATCGGCCTGCACCGCGATATGGACCAGGACCGCTACCGGCTGCGCCTGGGAGGAAACCATCATTCCGTCCGCACCCTGCGTGAATGGCTGCTCGGACATGCCTCCGCCATGGATGCGTGGGGCACGGTCCGCGCCATGACGGGCGTGGATTTCCGCATGCCGCTCGCCGACCGGCGGGTCATCGAATTCTTCGGCAGCCTGCCGCTGGACCAGTTCCTGCGCGACGGCGTCAGCCGCTCCCTGCCACGGCGCCTGCTGGCCGCGCGCGGCGCCCCGCCGGAGATCCATGCCAACCGGCAGGTGGGCGTGCAGCACGGCGACTGGTTCGCGCGCCTGAGCGCCCAGCGCCCCGCCCTGCAGCGGCAGCTCGATGCCCTGCAAGGCTCTGCGCTCGCAAGCCGGGTGCTCGACCTGCCGCGGCTGCAGGCGTTGATGGACCAATGGCCGCACGGCGCCGAGGCCGCCGAGCCGCGGCGCGAAGAGTACCTTCAGATGCTGGGACACGGCCTGCAGATGGGCGGTTTCCTGGCATGGCATGAAAGCAGCGCCTGAGCGTCCTTCAGCGCCACCATCGCCAAGGCCGGGCACTTGCCCGGCTTTTTTTCGCCTGGGCGACACGTAACCAGGGATTACCCGCATCTGACTCGGCCATTTACTGTCTACATTTTTTGTATGCAAGACTGGCGCACAAGATATCGCGCCCATCCCCGGGGGTTTTCCATGCATTTCCTTTTCCGCACCCTGTTCGGCCGCGTCGTGCTGGCCCTCGTGGCCGGCATCGCCGTGGGCCTCCTCTGGCCGCAGTGGGCCGTGCAGCTCAAGCCGCTGGGCGACGGGTTCATCAAGCTCATCAAGATGCTGATCCCGCTGGTGGTGTTCTGCGTGGTGGTGCACGGCATCGCCGGCACGGGGGACCTCAAGCGCGTGGGCCGGGTGGGCATCAAGTCGCTGATCTACTTCGAGGTGGTCACCACCGTCGCCCTGGCCCTGGGCCTGGTGCTGGCCTTCGTGTTCGAGCCCGGCGTGGGCATGAACGTGGACCCGCGCGCGCTGGACGCCTCGGCGCTCAGTGCCTACACCGACACGGCGAACAAGCTCTCGGGCGGCGGCTTCAGCGATTTCCTGCTCAAGCTCATCCCCACCACCGCCGTGAGCGCCTTCTCCACGGGAGATGTGCTGCAGGTGCTGCTGTTCTCGATCGTCTTCGGATGCGCGCTGGCGCTGGTGGGCGAGCGCGGTGCCCGCGTGGCCGGGCTCATCGAGGATTTCTCGGTGGTGCTGTTCCGCGCCATGGGCCTCATCATCCAGCTTGCGCCCCTGGGCGTGCTGGGCGCCATCGCCTTCACCGTGGGCAAGTACGGCGTCGGCTCGCTCAAGCAGCTCGGCATGCTGGTGGGACTGTTCTACATCGCCGTGGCGCTGTTCGTGGTGGTGGTGCTCGGGCTCATCATGCGGTTCTCGGGATTCAGCCTGTTCAAGCTGCTGCGCTACCTGCGCGAGGAACTGGCCGTGGTGTTCGCCACCACCTCGTCGGACAGCGTGCTGCCGCAGATCATGGCCAAGCTCAAGCACATGGGCGTGCGCGACTCGACCGTGGGGCTGGTCATTCCCACCGGGTACTCGTTCAACCTGGACGCGTTCTCCATCTACATCACGCTCGCGGCCGTGTTCATCGCCCAGGCGACCAACACGCCCATCAGCATGACCGACCTGCTGACCATCCTCGCGATCTCGCTCGTCACCTCCAAGGGCGCGCACGGCGTGCCGGGCTCGGCCATCGTGGTGCTGGCGGCCACGCTGCACGCGATCCCGGCCATTCCCGCCATCGGCCTGGTGCTGGTGCTGTCGGTGGACTGGTTCATGGGCATCGCCCGGGCGCTGGGCAACCTGGTGGGCAATTGCGTGGCGACGGTCGCCATCGCCGCCTGGGAAGGCGACATCGACCGGGAGCGCGCCCGGGCCGTGCTCGACGGTCGGGATGTGCCCCCGGTGGCCTGAGCGGCTGGGGCGCATTTGCAACAGTCAGGCGTTTTGCGTAAACAAAAGAAACCTTCTGCGGTGTAATCGAAGCGCTTTTCTGCCCGAAGGTTTCCCCCCATGCTCCAGACACTGCGCTCCAAGATCCTTTTCATCAGCACCGCCACGGTCGTGTGTGCGCTGGCGGTCACCGGGGCGGCCACCTACACCATCACCCGCGCGAGCACCTTCGAAACCATCGAGCAGGACCTGAACGCGATCGCCGCCGGCAACGCCATGGCGGTGGACCAGTGGGTGGCCGCCAAGGGCACGGCCGTGCAGGCGACGGCGGCAGCCATCGAGCACGGCGACCCGCAGGGCTACGTGCCGCTGATGGGCAAGGCCAACGGCTTCCCCATCACCACCGTCGGGTGGGAAGACAAGACCTTCTTCTCCACGACCAAGACGGCCCCGGGCTACGACCCCACGGCACGCCCCTGGTACAAGAGTGCCGTGCAGGCCGGCAAGCTGGCCGTCACCAAGCCCTACGGCGACTCGACCACCGGCGTGCCCTACGTGGCCTTCGTGGCGCCGATGCTGCGCGGCGGCAAGCTCGAGGGCGTGCTGAGCGGCGCCGTGCCGCTCGACGGCGTGCGCGAGGTGGTCGCGGCCATCCGCCCGACGCCCGGCAGCTTCGGTTTCGTGGTCAACAGCGACGGACAGGTCATCGCGCATGCCGACGCCAAGCTGGCGCTCAAGCCGGTCACCGAGATTTCGCCCGTGCTGACGCCGGCCACCATGGCGTCCCTGGCCACGTCGGACAAGCCGCTCGAGGTCGAGATGGACGGCGCGGCCAAGCTGCTCAAGGGCCGCACAGTGCACGGCACGGACTGGACGCTGATCGTGGCGCTGGACAAGACCGAGGCCACGGCCGGCCTGCGCAGCGTGCTGCACACCCTGGCCATCGCGATCGTGCTGCTGGCACTGGCCGCGGCCGGCGTCGCCGCCCTGCTCACCGCCACCTCCTTCCGCCGCCTCTCGCAGGTGCGTGACGCCATGGACCGCATCGGCTCCGGCGGCGGCGACCTGACCCAGCGCCTGCCCGTGTCCGGCCGCGACGAGGTGGCCCAGATCGCCTCCTCGTTCAATGCCTTCGTCGAACAGATCGGGACGGTGCTCAAGGATGTGCGCCACGGCGTGGAATCGATGAAGACGGCCACCGACGAGATCCGCGCCGGCAACCAGGACCTCTCCAACCGCACCGAGGGCTCGGCGAGCGCGCTGCAGGAAACCTCCGCATCGCTGTCGCAGCTCACCGGCACCCTGCAGCAGTCGGCGGAGTCCGCGGCCCAGGCCACGCGCCTGGCGAATGCGGCGAGCGCCTCCGCCCTCAAGGGCGGCGAGGTGGTGGCCAGTGCCGTCAACACCATGGACGACATCTCCAGGGCCTCCTCCAAGATCGGCGAGATCATCGGCGTGATCGACTCCATCGCCTTCCAGACCAACATCCTGGCGCTGAACGCGGCCGTGGAAGCCGCACGCGCGGGCGAGCAGGGCCGCGGCTTCGCCGTCGTGGCCGGCGAGGTGCGCAGCCTGGCGCAGCGCAGCGCGGAGGCCGCCAAGGAAATCAAGGCGCTGATCGACGCCTCGGGCGCCAGCGTGCTCACCGGCACCGAGCGCGTGCGCGCGGCCGGCGAGACCATGGGCGAGATCGTGGACGGCATCCAGCGCGTCACCCAGATCATCGGCGAGATCAACGGCTCCATGGCCGAGCAGAGTTCGGGCATCGCGCAGATCAACCAGGCCGTGGCCGAGATGGACCGTGCCACGCAGCAGAACGCGGCCCTGGTGGAGGAATCCACCGCCGCCTCCGGCGTGCTCAACGACCAGGCGCACCACCTGTCGCGCACCGTGGCGGGCTTCACGCTCGACGAGCGTTCCGAACAGGGCTCCCACGCCCAGGCCCTGCCGCGCTGAGCGCGCCAGGACAGCAGCGGCCGCACCGATGGGCATCAGCCAGAGCCAGATCGCACAGCAGGTCGTCGAGTCCATCCTGGCGCAGAAGCTGGCGCCCGGCGAGCGGCTGGGCGAGCAGGACCTGGCCGACCTGTTCGGCGTCAGCCGCACCATGGTGCGGGAAGCGCTGATGCAGCTGCAGGCCCGCGGTTTCGTCGAGGTGCGCGCGCGGCGCGGCTGGTACGTGGTGGAGCCGTCGGTGGAGGACGCACGCGACGCCTTTTCCGCTCGCCGCATCATCGAATCCGGCATCCTGGCCGACGCCGGCCGGCCGCTGCAGCAGACCGTGGTGCCGCGCCTGCGCGCCCACATCGACGAGGAGCGGCGCGCGATCGAAGGCGCGGATGCCGCGACGCGCGCCTTCCTGCTGGCGGATTTCCACGTCTGCCTGGCCGAGGCGCTGGGCCACCGCACGCTCAGCGACCTGCTGCGCGACCTCACGGCCCGCACCACGCTGGCCGCATCGCTCTACCAGTCGCAGCACGGCGCCAGCCAGTCCTGCGAGGAACACGCGGCCATCGTCGAAGCCCTGGAAGCCGGGGACACCGCCCTGGCCCGGGAGCGGATGCTGGCGCACATCGGCCACGTGGAAGACGCGCTCGACCCGGGCCAGCCCCTGGTGCGCGACCGGCTGCGCGAATCGCTCGCCCCCCTGGCCGCCGCGGCCCGGCCCGCGGCGGACTGAGCGCCCCTCTCCATCTCCTGCACCCTGCACCGCCTGCTGGCAATCGGGTAAGCACCGAGCCCCAGGTGCGCCCCGGGCCTTTGAATGCATCCATTTTTTGTATACAAACTCGCATGCATTCTGGGAAGCCAACACAAGGAGACAACCCCATGCAATCCGCCACCAGCCCGGCGGGCACCGCAGGCCCCGCCGCGATCGCCCAGCCCGCCACGTCCATGCCCGCGCCCGCCGCCCCGGCCTCGCCCCACGCCGGCAACGCGCTCATCAAGCCCGGCTATGACCCGCGCCTGACCAACGAGGACCTCGCCCCGCTCAGGAAACAGACCTGGGGCCAATACAACATCTTCGCGTTCTGGATGTCGGACGTGCACAGCGTGGGCGGCTACGTCACTGCCGGCAGCCTGTTCGCACTCGGCCTCTCGAGCTGGCACGTGCTGGCGGCGCTGCTGATCGGCATCGTCATCGTGCAGTTCTTCTGCAACCTGGTGGCCAAGCCCAGCCAGGTGACGGGCGTGCCCTACCCCGTGATCTGCCGCGCCTCGTTCGGCGTGCTGGGCGCCAACATCCCGGCCATCATCCGCGGGCTGATCGCGGTGGCCTGGTACGGCATCCAGACCTACCTGGCCTCCAGCGCCTTCATGATCCTGGCGCTGCATTTCCACCCCTCGCTCGACGCCTATGCCGATGTCACGCGGCACGGTTTCGCGGGCCTGTCCACGCTGGGCTGGGTGTCGTTCATGGTCATGTGGGTGCTGCAGGCGCTGGTGTTCTGGCACGGCATGGAGGCCATACGCCGCTTCATCGACTGGGCCGGCCCGGGCGTCTATGTGGTGATGGCCATCCTCTGCGGCTGGCTGGTCTGGAAGGCCGGCTGGAAGAACATCGACCTGAACCTGGGCGGCGTGCGCTTCCAGGGCTGGGACGCGGTGCCGGTCATGCTCTCGGCCATCGCCCTGGTGGTGAGCTACTTCAGCGGCCCGATGCTCAACTTCGGCGACTTCTCCCGCTATGGCAAGAGCTTCGACGCGGTGAAGAAGGGCAATTTCTGGGGCCTGCCGGTCAACTTCGTGTTCTTCTCGCTGCTCACCGTGGTCACCACCGCCGCCACGCTGCCCGTGTTCGGCGAACTCATCACCGATCCGGTCCACACCGTGGGCCGCATCGACTCCACCACCGCCGTGGTGCTGGGCGCGCTCACCTTCATGATCGCCACAGTGGGCATCAACATCGTGGCCAATTTCGTGTCGCCCGCGTTCGACTTTTCCAACGTGGCGCCGCAGCACATCAGCTGGCGCACGGGCGGCATGATCGCCGCCGTCGGCTCGATCTTCATCACGCCCTGGAACCTCTACAACAACCCGCAGGTCATCCACTACACGCTGGACATCCTGGGTTCGTTCATCGGACCGCTGTTCGGCATCCTGATCGCCGACTACTACTTCGTGCGCCGCCAGCAGGTGGCGGTCGATGACCTCTACACCATGGACACGCAAGGCCGCTACTGGTACCAGGGCGGCTACAACCCGCGCGCCGTGATGACCATGGTGCCGGCCGCGCTGGTGCCCATCCTGTGCGTGGTCGTGCCGGGCTGGCGCGGCGCCGCCAGCTATGCCTGGTTCATCGGCATGGGCCTGGGCCTGGTCATCTACCTGGCACTGAACCGCAAGCAACACTGAAACCGAAGAAGGAACGGGCAGCGCCCATGCGTATCAAGATCATCAATCCCAACACCACCTGGAGCATGACCGAGAAAATCGGGGCCTGCGCGCGCGCCGTGGCGCGGCCGGGTACCGAGGTCATCGCCGTGAGCCCCGCCATGGGCCCGGCGTCCATCGAGAGCCATTACGACGAGGCGCTGGCCGTGCCCGGCCTGCTGCAGGAGATCGCCCGCGGCGAGGAGGACGGCGTCGATGGCTACGTGATCGCCTGCTTCGGCGACCCCGGCCTGAAGGCCGCGCGCGAACTGGCACGCGGCCCGGTGGTGGGCATCGCCGAGGCCGCCATGCACCTGGCGAGCATGGTGGGATCGCGCTTCTCGGTGGTGACCACGCTGGGCCGCACCACGGGCCAGGCCTGGCACCTGGCCGAGATCTACGGCATGGAGCGCTTCTGCGCCAACGTGCGCGCCTGCGAACTGCCGGTGCTGGAGCTGGAAGTGCCCGGCTCCGACGCCCGCGAACGCATCACGCAAGAGTGCCGGCGCGCGCTGGCCGAGGACGGCTGCGACGCCATCGTGCTGGGCTGCGCCGGCATGGCCGACCTGTGCGGGCACATCGGCGGCGTGCTGGGCGTGCCGGTGATCGACGGCGTGGCAGCCGCCACGACCCTGGTCGAATCGCTGGTGACCCTGCGCCTGGCCACCAGCAAGCACGGCGAACTGGCCCGGCCGCTGCCCAAGGCCATGGCCGGGGCGCTCGCCGGCTTCGCGCTGGGCGAGGCTCCCGCGGCCGCGGCACCGCCGCCCGTGCCGGCACTGCGGCGCGCCTGACCGCGGCGGCGTCTTTCCACGGGTGGCCACCGCTTGCCGCGACAATCCCGCCATGCCCCGCGCCGCCCAGACTCCCGCTCCCGCCCCAGCCTCCGCTCCCGCCGCCCCCGCACCGGCACGCAAGGCGCGCGTCCCCCGGCCGCCCGCGCCGCCGGCGCAGCGCGCGGACACACCCGCCGCCACGGAGGCCGCGCAGGTCTCCATCGAAGGCATCGCGCGCGACCTGGCGACCGCCATCGTCGAGAAGCGCCTGCCGCCCGGCACCTGGCTGCGTGAGGAAGCGCTGGGGCGCATCTACTCCGTGAGCCGCACCAAGGTGCGCGCCGCGCTGGTCATGCTCGCCAAGGACCGGCTGATCGAGACCATTCCCGACAAGGGCTCGTTCGTGAGCCGGCCCAGCGTGCAGGAGGCGCGCGAGGTCTTCGCCGTGCGCCGCATCCTGGAGAGCGAGGTCGTGCGGCTGTTCGTCGCACGCGCGAAGCGGGCCGACTACCAGTTGCTGGAGCAGCACATCCGCTTCGAGCGCACGGCGCTCAAGGCCGGCCCGGCCACCGGCAGCGTGCAGGAGAAGCTGCTGGGCGACTTCCACGTCGCGCTGGCCGAGGCCGCGGGCAACCACACGCTGGCCCAGCTGGTCCAGGAGATGGTGGCGCGCAGCTCCCTCATCGCCATGCTCTACCACTCGTCCAACGACGCGCACTGCTCCTCCGGGGAGCATGCCGAGTTCCTGCGCGTGTGCCGCAGTGGCGATGCCGAGGCGGCGGTCACCTGCATGGTGGACCACCTCGACCGCATCGAGGCCAGCCTGGAACTGGACAGCGAGCGGGCCGACCGGCAACTGGACCTGGTGAAGGCCCTGCTGTCCTGAACGCGGCCGCGCGGGTTTTCCATCGTGGCGGCAGGCATCGGAATTGCATACATTTTTTCCATACAGCCGTGTATGCAGTCCAGCCGCCAAGGATTCCCGCCATGCCTTCCCATCCCATCGAACTCCATCCCGTGGACCAGCGCCTGCCCGCCGGCCAGCTCGCCGCGCTGGGCCTGCAGCATGTGCTGGTCATGTATGCCGGGGCGGTCGCCGTGCCGCTCATCATCGGCCGGGCGCTCAACCTCACGCCCGACCTCGTGGCCAAGCTCATTTCGGCCGACCTGTTCTGCTGCGGCCTGGTCACGCTGATCCAGGCGCTGGGCGCCACGCGCTGGTTCGGCGTGCAGCTGCCGGTGATGATGGGCGTGACCTTCGCGGCCGTGGCGCCCATGGTGTCCATGGCGCAGTCCACCGCCGGCCCGGCGGGCGCGGGGCTGATCTTCGGCTCGGTGATCGGCGCGGGCGTGGTCTCGATCCTGATCGCGCCGCTCATCAGCCGCATGCTGCGCTTCTTCCCGCCCGTGGTCACGGGCACCATCATCGCGGTCATCGGCATCAGCCTGATGCGCGTGGGCATCAACTGGATCTTCGGCAACCCGGTGGGGCCCACGGCGCCCACCGTGGTGAATCCCGACCATGTGAAGTGGCTGGCCGAGGCCCAGGCCGCCGCCGGCGCGCCGGGCTCGTCCCTGCCGCCCGTGCCCAAGGGCTTCGCCGTGGTGCCCACCGTGCCCAACCCGCGCTACGGCGACCTGACGGGCGTGGGCATCTCGGCGCTGGTGCTGCTGTCCATCCTGCTGATCGCCAGGTTCGCGCGCGGATTCGTCGCCAACATCTCGGTGCTGCTGGGCATCTGCATCGGTGGCGCGGTCGCCACCGCCCTGGGCCTGATGACCTTCGACAAGGTCGCCAGGGCACAGTGGTTCGACCTGGTGCTGCCCTTCGAGATCGCGGCGCCCGTCTTCGACCCGGTGCTGATCCTCACCATGACGCTGGTCATGGTGGTCGTGATGATCGAATCCACCGGCATGTTCCTCGCGCTGGGCGAGATGACCGGCCGCAAGGTGGACCAGGCCGCGCTGACCCGCGGCCTGCGCACCGACGGCCTGGGCACGCTGATCGGGGGCCTCTTCAACACCTTTCCCTACACGAGCTTCTCGCAGAACGTGGGCCTGGTGGCCGTGACCGGCGTCAAGAGCCGCTTCGTCTGCGTGGCCGGCGGGCTGATCCTGATCCTGCTGGGCCTGGTGCCCAAGATGGCGGCGCTGGTCGAATCGCTGCCCACCGTGGTGCTGGGCGGCGCGGGCCTGGTGATGTTCGGCATGGTGGCGGCCACCGGCATCCGCATCCTGGGCGCGGTGGATTTCAAGACGAACCGCTTCAACGCCATGATCGTGGCCGTGTCCATCGGCGTGGGCATGGTGCCGCTGGTGGCGCCCAACTTCCGCCAGTGGATGCCGCACGCCATCCACCCGCTGATCGAATCCGGTATCCTGCTGGCCTCGATCACCGCCGTGCTCCTGAATGTCTTCTTCAATGGCACCAGCCGCGACACCTCCGCGGCCGTGGATGCCGCCCGGCAGGCCGAAGCGCACTGAGCCCGGCCTGCCCCGGCACCGCCCCGCTCCGCACCCGGCGCGGGCATTCGGTCCCCATGCACATATCGCATGGGTCCGGCCCCCCTGGCGCGGGCCCGGCGGTTAAGCTCGATAGGCATTGCCCCTGCGCCTTTTTTTCCGGAAATCCCCGTATGACCAAGCCACTGTCCGCCGCGGAAGCGGCACTGCGCGAAGCAGCGCTCGAATACCACCGCAACCCCAGCCGCGGCAAGATCGCCGTCACGCCGACCAAGCCCCTGTCCAACCAGCGCGACCTCTCCCTGGCGTACTCGCCCGGCGTGGCCTATCCGTGCCTGGACATCCAGGCCGATCCGTCGCTCGCCGCCGAATACACCTCGCGCGGCAACCTCGTGGGCGTGATCACCAACGGCACGGCGGTGCTGGGCCTGGGCGACATCGGCCCGCTGGCCGGCAAGCCGGTGATGGAGGGCAAGGGCTGCCTCTTCAAGAAGTTCGCGGGCGTCGATGTGTTCGACATCGAACTGGCAGAGCGCGACCCGGACAAGATCATCGACATCGTCGCGGCGCTGGAGCCCACGCTGGGCGGCATCAACCTGGAAGACATCAAGGCGCCCGAGTGCTTCTACATCGAGCGCGAACTCTCCAAGCGCATGAACATCCCGGTGTTCCATGACGACCAGCACGGCACGGCCATCATCTCCAGCGCCGCCCTGCTGAACGGTCTGGAGCTGGTGGGCAAGGAGATCGGCGCCGTGAAGGTGGCCGTCTCCGGCGCCGGCGCCGCCGCCATCGCCTGCCTGGACGTCATGGTCGGCCTGGGTGTCAAGCGCGAGAACATCTTCGTGTGCGACTCCAAGGGCGTGATCTACGAGGGCCGCGGCCCGCTGGACGAATCCAAGGCCCGCTACGCGCAGAAGACCGGGGCCCGCACCCTGGCCGACGTGGTGAACGGCGCCGACGTGTTCCTGGGCTGCTCCACCGCCGGCACGCTCACGGCGGACATGGTCAAGACCATGGCGGACAAGCCCATCATCCTGGCGCTGGCCAACCCGGAGCCCGAGATCCGTCCCGAACTGGCCAAGGCCGTGCGCCCGGACTGCATCATCGCCACGGGCCGGTCGGACTACCCGAACCAGGTCAACAACGTGCTGTGCTTCCCCTACATCTTCCGCGGCGCGCTCGATTGCGGCGCCACGAAGATCACGCAGGAGATGAAGCTCGCATGCGTGCGCGAGATCGCCGACCTCGCCAAGGCCGAGATGAGCGACGAGGTGGCCGCCGCCTACGCGGGCCAGGAGCTCTCCTTCGGTCCGGACTACCTCATCCCCACCCCGTTCGACGTGCGCCTGATCCTGCGCATCGCGCCCGCCGTGGCGCGCGCGGCCGAGGCCTCGGGCGTGGCCACCCGCCCGATCCAGGACTACGACGCCTACCGCGACAGCCTCACGCGCTTCGTCTACCAGACCAGCATGTTCATGCGCCCGGTCTTCGCCGCCGCCAAGGCCAGCCTGCAGCGCGTGGCCTATGCCGAGGGCGAGGACGAGCGCGTCCTGCGCGCCGCGCAGGTCGCGGTCGATGACGGCCTGGCCAAGCCCATCCTGATCGGCCGCCCCGCCGTGATCGAGATGCGCATCAAGAAGGCCGGCCTGCGCATCCAGCTCGGCAAGGACGTGGAGGTCTGCAACCCCGAGGACGACCCGCGCTTCCGCCAGTACTGGGAGGCCTACCACCGCCTGATGGGCCGCGACGGCATCACGCCCGAAGCCGCCAAGGCTGCCGTGCGCCGCTCCAACACGCTCATCGGCGCGCTGATGGTGCGCCTGGGCGATGCGGACGCGCTGCTGTGCGGCCTGGTCGGCCGCTTCGACCACCACCTGGAGCACGTGCGCACGGTGATCGGCCTCAAGGACGGCGCCGCCGGCCTCGCGACGGTGAACGCCCTCACGCTGGACCAGCACACGCTGTTCATCGCCGACACCTACATCCACGAGGACCCGAGCGCCGAGCAGCTCGCGCACATCGCGCAGATGGCGGCCGAGGAAGTGCAGCGCTTCGGCCTGCCGCCCAAGGTCGCATTCCTCTCGCACTCCAACTACGGCTCGTCCACGCGCCCCTCGGCCCGCAAGATGCGCGCGGCACGCGACCTGTTCGCGAAGGCCGCGCCCCACATCGAGAGCGACGGCGAACTGCACGGCGACGCGGCCCTGTCGGAGAAGATCCGCCAGAACGCGCTGGAGGACAGCACGCTCACCGGCTCGGCCAACGTGCTGATCTGCCCGAACCTGGACGCCGCCAACATCCTGTTCAACGTGCTCAAGACCACCGGCAGCCACGGCACGACCATCGGCCCGATCCTGCTGGGTGCCGCCGCCTCGGCCCACGTGCTCACGCCCTCCTCCACCGTGCGCCGCGTGGTGAACATGACGGCACTGGCCGCCGCCAACGCCGTGGCCTCCAGGGCCCAGCGCTGAAGCGCCGGGCCCGCTGCCCGGCACCCGGGCAGCGGGCCGGCCACCGGTACGCGGCTTGCATGTGGCCTGCGCCATGCCCGATACCGCACCCCCTTCCCTTTCCGCTGCCCCGGCCCCGCTGACGCCCGAGCGCATCGCCCGCCACCTGCTGCGGGCGGATGCGGTGGCGCGCCGCGCGATGGATGCCGGGCGCCATCCCTTCGGCGCGCTGCTGGTCGCGCCGGACGGCGACACCGTGCTGGCCGAGCAGGGCAACATCGACACGGTGAACCACGCCGAATCCACGCTCGCGCGCGAGGCCGCCGCGCGCTGGCCCGCCGACATCCTGCGCGGCTGCACCCTCGTCACCACCTTCGAGCCCTGCGCCATGTGCGCCGGCACCATCTACTGGGCCGGCATCGGGCGCGTGCTGTACGGCGCCGAGGAAACGGCGCTGCGTGCCCTCACGGGCGATCACCCCGAGAACCCCACGCTGGACCTGCCCTGCCGCGAGGTGTTCGCGCGTGGACAGCGCCCGGTGGAGGTGACCGGCCCCGTCCCTGCGTTGCGCGATGCGCTCGTCGCCGCGCACCGCGGCTTCTGGGAACGCCGCTGAGCCCCAGGCAGGCACGAATTCATGCACCATACCGGTGCAATCCCTGCATACCGGGCCCTGCAGTCGGCGGCGGACAGGCATCGATCTTGCTGATACTCCCGGTATCGATCGACACGAATGGAGACCCCATGACCAAGCGTTCCTTCCTGCAGTCCGCCCTGCTGTTCGCCGCATCGGGCCTGCTGGCACCCGCCGCGCAGGCCCAGGCCGGCGCGCCGACCCCCATCAAGTTCCAGCTCGACTGGCGCTTCGAGGGGCCCGCGGCCTTCTTCCTGCTGCCCACGGCCAAGGGTTACTTCAAGGAAGCGGGCCTGAACGTGACGGTGGACGCCGGCAACGGCTCGGGCGGCGCCGTGCAGCGCGTGGCCTCGGGCTCCTACGACATCGGCTTCGCCGACCTGGCCGCGGTGATGGAATTCCACGGCAACAACCCCGACGCGCAGAACAAGCCCGTGGCCGTGATGATGGTCTACAACAACACGCCCGCCTCGGTCATGGCGCTGAAGAAGAGCGGCATCACCAAGCCCGCCGACCTGAACGGCAAGAAGCTCGGCGCACCGGTGTTCGACGCCGGGCGCCGCGGCTTCCCGATCTTCGCCAAGGCCAACCAGATCGCCGGCGTGCAATGGACCGCCATGGACCCGCCGCTGCGCGAAACCATGCTCGTGCGCGGCGACGTGGACGCCATCACCGGCTTCACCTTCACCTCCCTGCTGAACCTGGAAGCGCGTGGCGCCAAGGCATCGGACGTGGTCGTGCTGCCCTACGCCGATTACGGCGTGAAGCTCTACGGCAACGCCATCATCGCGAGCCCGAAGATCCTCAAGGAGAACCCCGAGGCGGTGAAGGCCTTCCTGAAGGCCTTCACCCGCGGCGCGAAGGAGGTGATCGCCAACCCCGGTGCCGCCATCGCCTACGTGAAGGAGCGCGACGGCATCGTGAACACCGCGCTGGAAACGCGCCGGCTGCAGCTGGCCATCGACACGGTGATCAACAGCCCGGATGCACGCGCCGAGGGCTTCGGCCAGGTGAAGCCCCAGCGGCTCGCCCTGATGGCTTCGCAGGTCTCGGACGCCTACAACACCAAGACGCGCGTCGATCCCGCCACCGTGTGGAACGGCAGCTTCCTGCCTGCGGCCGCCGAGCTGAACATCCTGCCGAAGAAGTAGGCCTTCCCCGCCCGGCCCGGCAATCCGGCCCGTTCACGCGACCGCGTGGAGGGGCCGTGCCCGCCGGCGCCCTCCGCCGCCGGACCGCGGCCCCTCCCCATTCCAGGATTTCTCCCATGCAGGCCACCGAAACCTATTTCGTGGACTTCCGCGACGTCTGGCTCGCCTACAACGAAGAGCTGCTGCGCGCCAACCACTTCGCGGTGGAAGCCATCGACCTGCAGGTGCGGCGCGGCGAATTCATCGCGATCGTCGGGCCGTCCGGCTGCGGCAAGTCCACCTTCATGAAGCTGGCCACCGGCCTGCGCATGCCCTCCATGGGCAAGATCCGCATCGCCGGCGAGCCCGTGACCGGGCCGCTGAAGATCTCGGGCATGGCCTTCCAGGCGCCTTCGCTGCTGCCCTGGCGCACCACGGTCGCCAACGTGCTGCTGCCGCTGGAGATCGTCGAGCCGCACCGCTCGCAGTTCAAGGCCCGCCGCAAGGAATACGAGGCCCGCGCCCGCGCCCTGCTGCAGAAGGTCGGCCTGGCCGGCTACGAGGACAAGTACCCCTGGCAGCTCTCGGGCGGCATGCAGCAGCGCGCCAGCATCTGCCGCGCGCTCATCCACGAGCCGCAGATGCTGCTGCTCGACGAGCCCTTCGGCGCGCTCGACGCGTTCACGCGCGAGGAACTCTGGTGCATCCTGCGCGACCTGCAGGCCGAGCAGCAATTCAACGTCATCCTGGTCACGCACGACCTGCGCGAGAGCGTGTTCCTGGCCGACACGGTCTATGTGATGAGCAAGAGCCCGGGCCGCTTCGTCGTGCGCCGCGACATCGAACTGCCCCGGCCGCGCGACCTGGAGCTCACCTACACCAAGGAATTCACCGACATCGTGCTGGAGCTGCGCGGCCACATCGGGGCGCTGCGCAAGACCGGCGGGGAGATCACGCAATGAACGCACAGCACCGCAAGCGCGTCGAGCGCTGGTCGCCCTGGGTCCTGCTCTTCACGGTGATCGTGCTCTGGCAGGTCATCTGCTCGGGCCTGGGCGTTTCGGAGTTCATCTTCCCCAGCCCGCTGGCCATCTGGAACCAGCTGGTGGAGTTCAAGTGGATCATCGCGGGCCACGCATGGCGCACCTTCTGGGTCACCATGGCGGGCTTCGGCATCGCCATCGTGGTGGGCGTGCTGCTGGGCTTCGTGATCGGCTCCTCGCGCCTGGCCTATGCAGCCATCTACCCGCTCATGACCGCCTTCAACGCGCTGCCCAAGGCCGCGTTCGTGCCCATCCTCGTGGTGTGGTTCGGCATCGGCGCGGGGCCGGCCATCCTCACGGCCTTCCTGATCAGCTTCTTCCCGATCATGGTGAACATCGCCACGGGCCTGGCCACCCTGGAGCCGGAGCTGGAGGACGTGCTGCGCGTGCTGGGCGCGCGCCGCTGGGACGTGCTCACCAAGGTGGGCCTGCCGCGCTCCCTGCCCTACTTCTACGGTTCGCTCAAGGTCGCCATCACGCTGGCCTTCGTGGGCACCACGGTGAGCGAGATGACCGCCGCCAACGAAGGCATCGGCTACCTGCTGATCTCCGCGGGCTCGTCCATGCAGATGGGCCTGGCCTTCGCGGGCCTGATGGTGGTGGGCGCGATGGCGATGGTGATGTACGAGCTTTTCAGCGTGCTGGAAAAGCACACCACCGGCTGGGCACGGCGGGGATCGCAGGGGGAGTGAGGGCGCGCGGGCCCGGGCCCGGCGCCATGGCGCAACCCTACAATTTCCGCATGCCCACCTACCGCGAAGCCACCGAAACCGACCTCCACGCGATCTGCGCGCTCGGCGAGGAAGTGAACGCGGTCCACCACGAGGCCTTTCCCGGCATCTTCGCAGGCCCGGGCGACCCGGACCGGGACGCAGCGCACTGGCGCAGCAGCATCGGCCGGGAAGACGCCACGACCTTCGTCGCCGAGTCCCGGGACGGGCTGGTCGGCTTCGTCACCGTCAGCATCGTCTCGGAATCCCACTCGCTGCTGAAGCCCATGCGCTTCGGCCGCGTGGGCAGC